>DASTXM010000141.1:0-20729 GCA_035765495.1 Hanamia sp. | reverse complement strand
CCACGGAGCACCTGCAGGAATTTGACCCTGAAAATCTTTCCAGGTAAGAGGATAGTTGAATTCATAATAAATCGTATCATTTCCGGGTTTGTTCGCATAATGCTGTGTGAAAACATGAACATTTACTTTTTGCGAAAGAGCATGAAGTGAGATCAAAAATGAAAACAGGATAAGGAATAAAAATTTGGTTCGGATCATTGTAAAAATTGTCACCAAAGTGCAACGACGAATTTCATTTATTTATTTTTAAAGAAGGGTTAAAGAGTGTTTTTTAACAGGAATTATGCGAACAGAAAATGTGTCTTGCAGATGAAAAAAAATTCGTAATAGATCTTTGTTTACTGCTCGGAAGGTTTAAAATTCTTGCTTACACTCTTTGCTATTTCATCCAAATCTTGCTTGTTCATACAGTTAAAATGACCAAGCGGGCATTTTGAAAAACCGGTTTTTGAGCATGGGCGACACCGCAATTTATTTACCTGGAAAATTTCATATTCTGTTTGATAAGGAAACATGCCGAATGAAGGAACCGTGTTGCCCCAAACAGAAAGTGTTTTCTTTTTAAAAGCAGCTGCAATATGCATCAAACCCGTATCGTGGCTTACGACCAAACTTGATTTTCGAATAATATCGGCAGATTCATTCAGTGAAAATTTTCCGCAGGCATTATAAATTTTTACCGGATCCTCTTCAGCAATCATTTCTCCATTTTCAAAATCGTCTTTGCCGCCGAGCAATATAATGGGCAATTTTATTTTGCTCACAAGTTCTTTCAGTTTTTCTACCGGCAATTTTTTCGTGTTATGCGCTGCGCCAATCACGATCGCCACAAAGCCATGCAAGTGAGAAAAAGGAATATCACCTTCTTTGATCCTCTCCCCTTCCGGGATAAAGTAATCCAGCCCGAAACCATCATTGGTAACACCGAATTTGGAAATGGTTTCCATGTACCTGTCAACAATGTGTTTTTGCGGCAGCAGGTTAATTTTAAAATTCGTGTAGATCCATTTTTGAACATTGAGTTTGTTGAAGGAATGAAAAGGAACGGAAGGCAACGCACTTTTAATTCGCATGGTGCGCAGGTTGTGATGCAGATCGATGATTTGATCGTAATCTCCTTTTTTTATTTCTTCTATCGTTTCGGCAAGATCATGTTTTAGTAAAAGCACATTATTGATGTAAGGATTGCTTTGAACAATAGAAGCAAATTTTTCTTTTGTCAAAAAATCGATCGTTGCCTCGGGAAATTTCTTTCTCAAATTTCGTATAACCGGTGTCGTTAGTACGATATCGCCAATAGAAGAAAAACGGATAATAAGAAATTTGCCGGTCCTAATTTCATTAACCGGTCTCTTTGAATCTTTTTTGAGTAATGCTGGAAAAAGCAAGGAATCTTTTTTGATAAAGATTAAAAAAAGAAATTAAAGTTGAAGTTAAATAAAACAGTGAATCGATATTTAAACACAATTTTTATTTTAGTCGATTGGCGGAGGTGCTTTTTTGCTTCCTGCAAAAACTTTCCAAATAACCGGGAAAGTCGTAACCACGATAATGCCCACAACAATTACTTCAAGATGTTCTTTTAAATCAAAATTAAATTCCTGCAGGATCACTTTTTGCAAAAAATGCCCGCCAACAAGCATACTTCCTACCCACAACATGCTTCCAACGATATTATAAATGGCGAATTTGTGTTTGTCCATTTTTACAATGCCGGCAACGATCGGTGCAAAAGTTCTTACAAAGGGAACGAACCTTCCCAAAACGATTGCCCCTGCCCCATTCTTTTCATAGAATTCGTGTGCTTGAATGAGGTGCTTTTTGCGGAAGAAAAATGTGTCTTTCTTTTCATACAAAAATGGTCCGCTTTTTACACCAAACCAATAACCGACAAAATTGCCCAATACGCCTGCCAGTGTGATCAATACCCACAAAATTCCCAAATTCACCCATTGGCTGTGGGAGTTGAAAAAGGCCGCCTTGACAATTTGCTCACTATAAATTCCGGTGACGAAAAGCAGTGCATCGCCCGGTAAAAAAAATCCGGCAAACAAACCGGTCTCTGCAAAAACGATAAACAGGATCATCCATAATCCGCCATTGTCAATATAAAACTGCGGATTTAAAAGATCTTTGATCGTTATACCTAAAATATCTATCAAACTCACTTCAAAAAATTTTACAAGGGCACTTAATCTTTTAACCCGATAAAGAAACAACAAAAAATCTTAATAGAAATGGAAATTGCTATTCGTTTACAAATGCGCGGGCTTTCTTTTCGTCAAACTCTCCTTCCCACTTTGCTACCACGCAACTTGCCAAAGTATTTCCCACAACATTCACAGATGTTCGTGCCATATCCATCAACACATCAATTCCTAAAACTGCAAGCACAGGCCACAGCGGAAGTCCAAATGAGGAAGCTGTTCCCAGCAAAATAACCAATGCTGCCCGCGGCACACCGGCAACACCTTTGCTCGTGAGCATTAATGTAAATCCCATGATCACTTGTGTTCCGAATGAAAGATGAATTCCTGCAGCCTGCGCCACGAAAACACTCGCAAGCGAAAGATACAAAGTAGTTCCATCGAGATTGAATGTGTAGCCTGTCGGCATCACAAACGAAACGATCTTCCTGGGCACACCAAATCTTTCCATGTTTTCCATGGCAATAGGTAAAGCCGATTCAGAGCTGGTAGTTGCAAACGCGATCGCCACTGGTTCAGAAACTGCACGAATAAATTGCTTCACAGGAATCTTTAAAAAATAAGCGATTGAAAAAAGAACGCCACCAATAAAAACGATCAATGATGCGTACAAGGTGAGTAATAATTTGATTAAAGAATAAAGTATTTCAAGCCCTAGGTGAGAAACCGTTACGGCAATCGCCGCAGCTACACCAAAAGGAGCGAAATACATGATCAGGTTGGTAAACTTAAACATTGTTTCCGCAAGGCTTTCAGAAAACGCCAGCATTGGTTTTCGTTTTTCTTCTTTTACCAAAGCCAAACCAATTCCGAATATCACGCTGAACACAACAATGGGCAACACGTCGCCATCATACATTGCCTTGATAATATTTTCAGGAAAAATATGCAATACAATATCCTGCCACGTGTGCGGAGCAGCGGCCGGCAATTGTTCGTGAAAATCAGGAGGAATGTGAATGCCAACACCTGCCTTCGAAATATTGATCGCGATCAAACCGATGAACAAGGCAACCGTTGTAACCATTTCAAAATAGAGCAACGACTTCCACCCCATTCTTCCTACCTGCCTCAAATTGGAATGCCCCGCGATGCCCACAACGAGCGTTGAAAAAAGTATGGGCGCGATGATGGTTTTTACCATGCGCAGGAAAATATCGCTTATCACTTTTATTTCATTCGCAAACTTTGGAAAATCCAAACCGATCTCCACTCCTATTGCCATACTGATCAAAATCCATGTCGTTAATGTTCGCTTGTAAAATCCATACAAAACAAGAAAAGCAATAAATATCCATCTCGTTGTTGCAAGAAAAGCACCCGAGAAATGATAGAAATTATAAATGTCAAAGAAATGAAAAACAGCCGTGACCGTGAGAACCAGTAAAACAAGAATTACGCTTTTTCTTTTATCCATAAAATCAGTTAGATGAGAAACGCCAAAACTAACGAATACTGCGATAAGTGCATTTTATGCAACGATTTTGTTTTGAAAAACTGGGTGGTATAGTAATGGAACAAATTAGCACGATTTCTGTTGGTAAAAAAATGTGTTTAAAAGGAGAAGTTTTTAATATCTCCTCCAGATATAGTTGATAGTCTTGAATATTAAACACAAGATTTTTTCATTACGAAAAGTTTCGGTTATGTTCACTAAAAATCAAATCCTCAGGTATCTAAAATATTCTATAATTGCAGCAATCATTTACCTGGTTTTTGTGGTTATTTATCTTTCTAAAGATAATTATGCCCTAACCTATATTTTATATATCGGCAACATGTTATTCGCCGTGGTGATGGTATTTTTTGTCGTAATGTTTGCAAAAAGGAGGGAATGGAATGCAAGCCCCAAAATGGCAATCGCCGCGGGCCATATTACAGCGGCCATGGGCGTAATCCTTTCCTGCTTATGTATTTTTATAATACTTGCGATTATGAAACCTATTGGGTATAGTGATGTAACAAACACCGCTAAGGAATTGGCAAAACCCACTCCTGCCCTGGAAGGTAGTGGACATAGTTTAATGTTTATATTATTTATGGATGCTGTTTTTGGTAATATAGGAGCGGGTTCCTTTGTGTCTTTCATGCTGCCCAACATGCTTAAAAGCGATCAAAAAGGAGAAACAGCAACGATCAACCCGGAAGTAAATCCTTAAGGTCAAATGGCCGGAAGGATTTTACCAAAGTAAAAAATTCCGTTTTTTATTCGTTTACTGTCGATTGTATTTCTACAATCGTGTTGTTTATCTTTACCGGATGAAGATCACATTTTTCTCCACTAAGCCTTACGACATAGAATTTTTTGAAAAAGGAAATGCCTGGTTTGGTTTTGAATTTACTTTTTTCGAAACACATCTTGGGCCCCATATTGTGCAGGCTGTAAAACCAACAGATGCGGTTTGTGTTTTTGTAAATGATAAAGTGAGCAGAGAAGTAATTGAAGTGCTGGCGCAAAAAGGCGTTAAAGTTATTGCGCTTAGATGCGCCGGTTTTAATAATGTAGATCTCGAAGCTGCCGAAGCCAATAACATTCATGTTTGCCGCGTTCCGGCTTATTCTCCTGAAGCCGTGGCAGAACATGCGCTCGCAATGATCATGACTTTAAATCGTAAAACGCACAAGGCTTACAACCGGGTGAGAGAACAAAATTTTGCTTTGCACGGCTTGCTGGGTTTTACCATGAAAGGCAAAACAGTTGGCGTGATTGGCACCGGCCACATCGGTGCAGAATTTTGCAAGATCGTGCAGGGAATGGGTTGCCAAGTCATCGCTTATGATGTAAACCAGGATCCGCACCTGGTCCAAAAAGGTGTAAAATATTTGCCGCTTAATGAACTTTTACAACAATCTGATATCGTTTCGCTTCACTGCCCGTTGATGCCGCAAACTCATCACCTCATTAATGCCCAAACGATTGCACTGATGAAGAAGGGTGCAATGTTGATCAATACAAGTCGTGGAGGTTTGATCGATACGGCTGCCGTAATTGAATCGCTGAAAGATCAACATTTAGGTTACCTCGGAATCGACGTTTATGAACAGGAAGAAAAGATCTTTTTCAGGGATCTTTCTGAAAATATTATTGCAGATGACACATTGCAATTGTTGATGAGCTTTCCGAATGTGTTGGTTACGGCGCACCAGGCATTTTTCACCAAAGAAGCCTTGGAGCAAATCACTAAAGTCACACTTAATAATATTTCTTCCTTACTGAATGGAAAGCCTTTAACTGTTGAAAATGCGTTGCTGACTTAGTTCAAATCGTAACCGCGCAAAAATCTTTTTACCCCATTTTTAATTTATTTGTTACTTTTCCGGTCATTTAATACTGTTAGGGAGAATTACTTTAAAGAATAATATTCTTTATTTTCCATCATTTAATAATTAAAACTTCGCACAAAAACGATGAGTGATCTATTTATTACTAAACCTGTAAGTCACCTAATGCACGAAGCAGGAGAAACAGAAAACAGCCTCAAACGAACGTTGGGTCCTTTGAATCTTATTGCGCTTGGTATCGGTGCCATCATCGGCGCCGGTTTGTTTGTAAGAACCGCTGCTGCTGCCGCACAACACGCCGGCCCTTCCGTAACTTATGGATTTGTAATTGCTTCTTTGGGTTGTGCCTTTGCGGGGTTGTGTTATGCAGAGTTTGCGTCCATGATCCCTATTGCGGGAAGTGCCTATACTTATTCTTATGCAACGATGGGTGAATTCATCGCCTGGATCATTGGTTGGGATTTGGTACTTGAATACGGTGTAGGCGCTGCAACCGTTGCGATTGCCTGGGCGGAATATTTCAATAAATTCTTAGAAATCTTTCACCTGCAGGTTCCGTATGAATGGTGCCATTCGCCGTTTAATGTCTCGACGGATCACCTGCATCACGGTATTGTAAACCTTCCCGCGCTCGGCATCGTCATTGTTCTTTCGCTCTTGCTGATCCGTGGAATGCAGGAATCCGCTTTGGTGAACTCGATCATCGTGATCCTGAAAGTGGCCATCGTGGTGGCTGTAATCGCTGTCGGCTGGCAATACATGAAGCCTGAAAATCACACTCCATTCGTACCGCCGGCTACTCTTTATACTGACCACATGGGTATCACCTATCACTACGGGGGTATTCTCGGCATACTTGGTGCTGCGGGCGTCGTCTTCTTTGCCTTTATTGGATTTGATGCGGTATCTACGGCGGCCCAGGAAACCAAAAATCCGAGCAAAGATATGCCTATCGGAATTTTGGGTTCATTGGTTATTTGTACCATTTTATACATCCTGTTTTCTTATGTGCTTACAGGCGTTGCCTCTGTACAAGAATTCCGCACCAACGGAAGTGAAGCATCTGTTGTATATGCGATCGAACACATGAGTGGTTCAATGGTTGGCGGCGTGTGGGTTCCCACCTTTCAATGGTTGAGCGACCTTGTGACCATCGCCATCCTTTTAGGATTCTCCTCAGTGATTCTCGTGATGCTGATGGGCCAGTCACGCGTGTTCTATTCCATGAGCCGCGATGGTTTGGTGCCGAAAATATTTTCTGACATTCATCCAAAATTCAAAACACCTTACAAGTCGAACCTCGTGTTCCTTTTGCTCGTAGGTGCTTTCTCTACATTTATTCCAGGTGACATAGTGGGCGACATGACCAGTATCGGAACTTTGTTTGCCTTTATTCTTGTGTGCGCGGGTGTTTGGATCATGCGCGTAAAACACCCTGAAATACCGAGAGGATTCCGTGTACCTGCGTATAAGCTCGTTTCAGTTTGTGGTATCGTTGTCTGCGCCGCCATGATCTTCGGCCTTGGCTGGACCAACTGGGTGCGCCTCTTCGGATGGTTGCTCATCGGTTTCTTCATTTACTTTGGTTACAGCCGTCACCACAGCCGGTTAAGAAACCCGGGTAAATATCCACCGGAATCAGAGGAACCACCTCATCAAATTCCCGAAGATGTTCCACCATTGATTTAATATTATTTTGAATAAATGAGGAGAGGCCGTTTCAATTAAGGAACGGCCTCTTTTTTTTTATTGCATTTTCCAATGGATAACGATAAAATATTCAATGCGCGTGGAGACGTGATGCATCGCGTCTCTACGACGAACAAATTCGGGCGCAATCAAAAAACCTGGCATCGATAATCCGCGGTTTTAAATCGTCAGTAACAACGGCCGCCAATAAATTGCATATTGAATTCGGATGGCAGCCACGTTTTCAGGATCACATTATTGGCAGCCAAAATGAATTGATCCGCATTTCTGATTATATCAAAAACAACCCTTGCTGCTGGAAGGACGATAAATTTTTCAGCCAATAGAAGATCTTTAGATTCGGTTCCTAAGGACAACGTGCGCGGTAGAGACGCCATGCATGGCGTCTCTGGCATGCAAGGCGTCTCTACCTTTCCTTCAAAAAAAACATATAGATGAAAAAGTTTATTAATTACCTTGTGTATTCAATTGCACGATATGAAAAAGAATAAATGCTCAATCAGAAAGCACCCGCTTTCTTTTATCTATTCTGTTACTTTATTAACCATTATCTTTTTTATTATAAATATGAGAACAACCACGGCACAAACGGATAACGGTAAGATAAGAGTCATCATGATAGGCGCTCACCCTGATGATTGCGACCTAGGTGGTGGTGGCACGGCTATTTTGTTTGCAAAGATGGGATACGCTGTGAAATTTGTTTCTGTAACAAACGGAGATGCAGGTCACCAGTCGGATAAAGGCAAAACTTTGGCTGCACGCAGGTATGCGGAAGCACAGGAAGCGGGAAAGCGTTTTGGCGTTACCTATGATGTGCTGGATAATCATGATGGGCAATTGATGCCAACACTTGATGTCAGAATGCAGATCATAAAAAAGATACGAGAGTGGAATGCGGATATCGTTATCGCACCACGGCCAAATGATTATCATCCAGATCATCGTTATACAGGTGTGCTGGTGCAGGATGCTGCTTATATGGTGGCCGTTCCTGATGTGGCGCCGGAAGCGCCTGCACTTAGAAAGAACCCTGTGTTCCTGTATTTCCAGGATCATTTTCAAAGACCCAACCCGTTTCGCCCGGATATAACCGTTGATATCACCGATGTTTTTCCTCAAAAAATCCATGCACTGGACGCGCACACTTCGCAGTTTTATGAATGGCTTCCGTGGATAGGTCATTACTCAGATCAGGTTCCTGCAAACAAGGCAGACCGGGAAGCGTGGCTTGCAAAAACGGAAGCACGACCCATATCACCAGAAATGAGAACGTCTCTTGAAAAATGGTATGGTGCTGAAAGAGCAGCACAAGTAAAAAATGCAGAAGCTTTTGAAATATGCGAATATGGAGCACAACCCACAGATGCCGAAATCAGGGAGCTATTCCCGATGCTTGGAAAATAAAGTTTGAATGTTTATTGAATGAAAAATTGCACGAACTATAAAATGTTATCCGTTCTTTTTCTTATTACAACAGGTTTGTGTATCTCCAATTCCACATCAGCCTTTGATACTGCACGAAATGTATTGAAAGTGACGAAGACAACTGATTTCGAAATAAACGGTGAAGGCACCGCACCGCAATGGAATCAAACAGAATGGATAACCCTGCCGAAAAGAAGCAATGCGAATATTTCTTATCAAACTCAATTCAAAATTCTGTATTCTGATTCAGGCATTTATTGTTTGTATAAATGTGATGATAAAAAAATTACCGCCACATTGCGGCGCGATTTTCTTGACTTATACAACGAAGATGTAGTAGAAGCTTTTTTCTGGACAGATGAAAATTTTCCTTTGTATTTTGAATATGAGCTTTCTCCCTTGGGTTATGAACTTCCTATTATTGTACCGAATAACAAAGGTTATTTCTTTGGCTGGCGACCATGGCATTATGAAGGCAACAGAAAAACAAAACACGCAGCACACATCACCACCCAGGGAGACAATATTGTATACTGGACTGCAGAGTTTTATATTCCTTATGCACTTCTTAAGCCATTAACCAATCTGCCGCCACAACCCGGCACTAAGTGGAGAGCCAATTTTTACCGGATTGATTATGATGAGGGAATAACAGAATGGTCGTGGCAATTAACCAGAACCTCCTTTCATGATTATGAAAGATTTGGCACACTCATTTTTCAATGAATTTCTTATAAGACAAATAATTTTCGGATACGGCCCAGCCGGATTTCCCGAAGGGGATTATATTGGCGCAAGTCTCCAGACCGGTGCAACAGTGTTACTTTTTTTTTCCCTGGTAAAACCATATCAGCAATGTAAACGAACTTTTTGCTGTTGTTGCCATCCCGGAAAACAATTTTTAAATAATAGCCTTCCTTGATTTTGCTATTCTTTACTTTTTCGGCGTTTCAAAATTAGTTGTGTCCCTATAGTAAAGCCCTGATAAAGTCGATACAAAAGCATACTTGCCGGCTTTGTTTATTCCTGTAATTTGATTGGTTTCCAGGCCGTCGTTGTCAAGTTCAACATAATCTAACGAGTTACCTGACAAACTGAATTTGAAAATATGAGACATGTAATAAGCATAAAGGTTGCCGTCAATATTTTCGAATGTAAGATCCGCAAAATTCGGGGCAACATTATTGGCGAATACGGACCATGTTTCACCAAAGTCAGTTGAAACTATTAAACTGTATATTGTGTTAGAATAACAAATAGCAAATAAATTGTTGCGGATACCAAACATTCTCAAAATTCCTCCACTCGTTGATGAAATTGGTTGTGAGCCAAACGATTTCACCTTTCCTGAAGTGTGGAAATCAGAACTGATTAGTATGCTCAGTCCCTTTCAGGAGACTCGGCTGGGACACTTGGAAATAATTATATTTACAGGTGAATTAAAATTTTCAGAAAATCAATAGACTAACGTCCTAAAATTCCAGCGATATGAAAAAAATAATTTCCAGCCTCTCATTTTTTGTCATTTCTATTTTACTTTTTCAAAACTCTAGTGTTGCGCAAACAACAGCTTCTGCAACCGGTTTCAGGCACATTGTCATCATCACTTTTAAACCGGATGCTTCGCCAGACAGCATTAAAGCGCTGGACATTTTATATTCAGATCTGGCCAAAAGCCCGATAGTTAAAGACTTTGAATGGGGGGTAAATGTTTCGGTAAGAGACACCACAGAACTTAAACACATTTATAATACAACTTTCGCTTCAAAAGAAGACCTTGATAATTACCGGAAAATTCCTGAATACAAAAGGCTTTTTCAACTTTCGCTTCCCATTGCAAGTGATGTGAATGTGGTTGATTATTCAATTAATAAATGATTCACTGAGCTTACCGGGCAACATGCTCTTATTGACAAGATTGTCGAAAAGGCTGGTTCGATTTGTGCGGCTAATAGAAATATTGAACTAAAAGTTATTAAATTTTTTTCCGTAATAAAATTTTGAGTTAAAAAAGAAGCTCCTGTAGAAACAGGAGCCGTACCAAAACTAACTGCTTATGAGTAATACAAATTTACAGCGGTAAACGATATTTAATTCAGCTGAGGCAAATAAAAATTTCTTAAAATAAGTTGGATTACTGTTGTCATTAACTATTAAGGAAAATGCAATCCATGCCAAACTGATAAGTATATATTAGTGAAGTTCGTGCAAAAACTTTTTGGTTATCCAGTTAATTGATCAAAACCTCTGAATGTTAGCTGACTCAAATCATTTATTTTAATCCATAAACTACCAACTGCCTGGAAAATGTGGCGAGATAAACCTTGCCGTTGGCGATAGTAGGCGAACAAAATTTGGCAAAATTGCCCGCGTCATCATCCGGGTTAAGGTGATTATTCCAGAGTTCTTTTGTTACATCCTCAGCATCAAATGCACGCAAAATACCAGGCTGGGTAAGCTGGTTCGCATTCCCGGTGAATGGATAAGAGGCCCATACAATGCCGCTTCCCGTAGAATCCCCGTTTGAGGATGTGGAGATATCTGCCCCACTCTCTCCTGTCGGACCACTGATGCTTGAAACCTTTTGATTGCCAACATCAAGCCTGTTGGTATTCCTGTCGAACGGAAATGCACGTAACTGATCATTTTCTGTCCACACATAAATATATTCTCCATTCTTTCCCTTATAATAGGCTGGCTGCGCATGCAACATGGCATCTGCTCCCAAACTGATCATTTGCCAATTGTGGTTGGCGGTAGGCGAATAGTCGCCCATGTTATCCTTATCCAACAAATAAAGATTGCCATCTTTTCCCCCGGTTAAAAAATAATCTGAGTTGGGAATGAGCATTGCGCCCATGCTGCCGTAATCGTAATCGTAATCTTCAAGGTATTGAAAATTGTTGGGCGTAAAATAACTAATGATCTGCAATGTATTTCCTGAGGGTACCAATTTCAAAGCGCTTTCTCCCCTGTTGATCAAATTGGTTGGATCGCCTTTTACACCGACCGTACCATTCCCAATCGCTGCGTAAATATTTCCTTCATTATCCGTTGCCAGTCCCATTCCACTTTCCCAGATTCCGCCATCAGATCCCTCAGGTGTGGTGTTAAATACAATTTTTTGCTGAAGGCTTTTGGCATCATATCCCAGGATCCATCCGTGGTATGGTGCCCAATCGCAATGGCCCGCGAAGGTGACATATACAATTCCATTGAGGAGGGTTAATCCTTGTCTCTGGTTTTCTCTTTGCGCATCAAACGATAAAACATTATTTACTGAACCATCACCTCCTCCGGGATATGTTGCAGTTATCTTTACCGGGCTACCGGGTTTATCCGCGCCCGTAATGATGTCAATTGCATGAAAGTATTCCACGAAATCTTGATTGGAGACACTTCTCGCAACGAAATACATTGTTTTTGAATTGGAATCGATCACCGGCGTACCTACAATTCCCATATTGCCTGAGAAGTCCTGGTAGTTGCCACTGCAAGCTCCTGTCATATCGGAGTTCTTGACCGGCCTCATCCCTGGCTGTGTATAATTTCTTTTCCAGAAAACTTTACCGTCTGAGGCATTACATGCATAAACGGTATTGTTTACGGTAGCAATATAGACTACATTATCCAGGCTGTCACTCATCCTGAGATTGGCAACAATTAAAGGTTGTGCATAGATCTGGTCATCCACGGGAATGGAAAACAATTTGCCGAATTGTTTTGAATTTACATTTGACGTATTCAGTATTTTTTCGTGTGAATTAAGCCCGCTACGGTAGTGATCGTTGTGCTGGGTAAGTACGGAAACTTCGCCGTTGTGATACGCGGGTTCATAAATAATTTCCTGGCGACAGGAAATAAAAAAGAGAAGTAAAATAATTAATAGTGTTTTTCGCATAGAAGAATAATAGCAAAAGCGTCAAGCAAAAACTAATCCATTCTAAGTACACAATAATTACCAATCTGTCAATCAACTATTTGTAAATATAATCAAATAGTTAAATAACCAAAACATATTTGCTTATTTCTTCATAATAAGCATAAACCTCCCTAACGACAACCTTGATGTTTTGCTGAAGGTTTTCTTTTTTGGGAAAACGAAGGCTGACTATTTTATTTAGAAGAGAAATAGATTAAAAGTGTATTGCAAAACAAGAATCCTGGTTGTATCAAATGAAGATCTCTCCTTTCAGGTAAAGCCGGCATTCACCACTTATCTTTACTCTTTCAGCTAAATAAGTGCATTTCAAATATCCCTTTCTTCCCGATAACTGGATAGCAGTCAATTCTTTTTTTGCCAACTTTTCTGACCAATAAGGAGCCAAAGTTGTATGAGCAGAACCGGTTACAGGGTCTTCGTTTACGCCTGCTGCGGGACCAAAAAACCTTGATACAAAGTCAACTTCATTCCCTTTGGCAGTTGCTATGATTCCACGGGCATTTATTTTGGCGATCTTTTGAAAATCCGGCTGCAGGTTTTTAATCTCCCGTTCATTATTAAACACAAGCATATAATCCGTTTTTCCTTTATAGGCTTCCAAAGGCTTTAAATTAAAACCTCCGGTAAGTTCCTTTGTAAGTTCTGCCCGTGTTAGCTGGTCGGCAGGAAAATCCAGCGTTAACAAATCTCCATTTCTGAAAACTGTGAGCGAACCACTTCTTTTCGAGTGAAAAGTAATTTGATTGCCCTTAAAACCTTCCTCATGAAAAAGAACAAAGGCAGAAGCAAGGGTGGCATGCCCGCACAGATCGACTTCAGTAGTTGGCGTAAACCAACGGATGTCGAAATGATCATTTGACCATACGAAAAATGCGGTTTCTGAAAGGTTATTTTCCATGCCGATCTTTTGCATCAAATCATCAGGAAGCCAGGATACGAGTGGACAAACAGCTGCAGGGTTTCCTCCAAATAATTCGGATGTAAAGGCATCTGCCTGGTAAATTATCTGTTTCATTTTGCAAAGATCAAAATAAAAAATTAATTGCGTTTATCCTTAAACGTTAGTTTGAAAAAAAATAATAGAGCTAATTTATTTGTTCACTGTCAATTAATCCACTTTTTCAAGTTTCATTGTTCCAATTGCCTGCGACCTGTCCGGGCATCCATCAGCAATCAGGCTAAGAGTCAACTCGTTGTTCTCAATTGCGTATTTGTATTTTCCGGAAGTCGTATCGCACTGGCTTTGACCGTAAAGTTTGATAAGAGTAAGTACGGAATCGGTCGTGTTATAAGACATGGTTTCAAGATCCTCACCGCTTTCTGCGCTCGAAACAACCAGTGTGTCATTGTGAAAATTAAAAACAGCATCCAGTCCGTTCTCAACGTTCAAGGTTCCTTTCCATTTTGTGTTTACAAGTTGTGCTCTCGTGTTGAAGGCAATAAAAATAATTGCAGCGGTAATAAGGATCTTTCTCATACAAGGTAATTGTTTTGAATAATTAAAATGTAATATACAAATTAATTCAATCGGCAAACAAGTGTTGAATCATTTATTCTTTTTATTTTTATAGCATTGTTTGATAATCTTTCTTCTTTTCCAAACCAAGACAAAAAATTAAAATGAACTCGCGCAGAAAATTTTTACAAAATTCCGCCCTGGTTGCGGGCGGTACGTTGCTCTCATCGGCTTTTGACAATAAAGCTTTTGCCATCTTTAAAAACAGGGTCGCACCAAGCGACCAATTAAATATCGGTGCCATCGGTGTGAACGGTATGGGCTGGGCCGATACAACTTCTGCCTTAAAAATTCCGGGTGTGAACCTCGTTGCAATTTGCGATGTTGACCGCAATGTCATTGACAAGAGGCTTGCAGAGTTGCAAAAGAAAAATTACGATACCTCCCGAATAAAAACTTATGATGATTACCGGAAATTACTCGATAATAAAGATGTGGATGCAGTGGTGATCGGAACCCCGGACCACTGGCATGCTATGATCATGATGAATGCCTGTGCCGCCGGAAAAGATGTTTATTGTGAAAAACCGGTTGGCAATTCTATCGGCGAATGCAATGCAATGATAAAGGCACAACAAAAATACAATCGTGCTGTTCAGGTAGGCCAATGGCAACGAAGCCAGCAACATTTTAAAGATGCGATTGATTATGTAAAAACCGGCGTGCTAGGAAATATCCGCACGGTCAAGGTTTGGTGCTACCAGGGATGGATGAAACCCGGGCCCATTGTTCTCGATACTGCAGCACCGAAAGGAGTTGATTACAAGATGTGGTTAGGGCCCGCTCCTACACGGCCTTTCAATTCGAGCCGTTTTCATTTTAACTTCCGTTGGTTTTGGGATTATGCCGGAGGGTTAATGACAGACTGGGGCGTTCACCTCCTCGATTACGGTTTGATGGGAATGGGCAATCCGCTTCCAAAATCCATTGCTGCTTTGGGCGGACGTTTTGCGTATCCTGATCTTTATGAAGAAACGCCTGATACACTCACCACTTTGTATGAGTTTGATCATTTCAATATGGTTTGGGATTCGGCGATGGGCATAGACAACGGGTCATACAACCGTGACCACGGCATTGCTTTCATTGGGAACAACGGTACATTGATCTTAAACCGTGGTGGCTGGGAAGTGATCGAAGAGAAAGGCAGCAAAAGCAAAGTGAGCAAACCGCTTGCGCCCTCTGTTGATAACGGGGTTGACAAGCATTGGGAAAATTTTGTTTCGGTTGTTAAGTCAAGAAAATTCGATGAACTCCATTGCCCTGTTACTGCCGCTGCAAATGTGGCAACTGTTGCACAAATGGGCAACATTGCTTTCAGAAGTGGGAAGAAGCTGGAATGGGATCACGCTAAACAACAATTTACTGATGATACAGTGAACAAGGAATATTTTATGAAAGAATACCACAACGGTTATAAGTTGCCGGAGGTATAGTGAATTACGTGAATGATAATAGTAAACGGACAAATAACCGGTATATTTATTCTCTTTACAGGTAAGCTAAGTTTTCTTAATCATTCATTTTTAAAATACTTTATTATGATTCACGTTCACGACATTTTTATTTGCAAGCCAGGCCAGGCTTCCAAATTTGCAAAATTATTTAAGGAGGTGATGCAGGGAAATGAAGAATTGGTTGGAATTATGACTGACGTTACCGGCTCTTTCAACAAAGTGGTAATGGTTACCAGGTATGAAAATCTCGCCGCGTATGAACAAAGTTTTCAGAAGTACATGCACGACAGCGAAGAAATGAAAAAGATGAAAGAAAAAATGGAAGGTTACACTGATATGTACATGACAGGCTCCAGGGAGATTTACCAGGTTTGGTAGATCTACGCCTTGTTACTGACAGACTTGTTTTCTGAATATGATCCAACGAATCATATGCGCAATTCTTTTGAATTGAAATTTTTACTTCTATTTCTTTGCACGGTTTCCCGGGTAGATAACATCAAAGAAGAGTAAGAAGCCGGCCCTGTTTACCACAGCGCTGATAATAATTTTCTTCAACACACCTTTAAACGTTTGTTTTTCTCCAAGGGCAAAGGCAAGAGATCCTAAAGAGAATGCCCTGTCCGCCATTCTTGTCAAATGATATCCGTCCGTTAAGCTAACAGCAAATGAAGTGGAACCAATAAATGCCGGCCTTAAATCTCCTTCATCATAATTTTTATATTTGTTTTTCCATGAAGTCTGGAAATCCCAAAAGTGATTGCCCATTCCGAGGTAATGATGAACGAGCGCCTGGTTAATTCCATCCGCACTCCCCGAAAAAAATTGGCAGACATATATATAGATGTCATTCTTCGAAACAACTTTCCTGGAATTTACAACCTGGATATTTGCAATGTAGTTATTTTTTCCGGCTGCAGTCCCGTCAGGCAGTTGTAATTTCTTTGATTGAGAAAAAAGTAGTTGAGGTAATGCAAACGTTACAATAAGTAAGACAGTTATTTTCATTTTCATGGTCAATATATTTCAGTTTTACACTGAATTGTTTTGGACTTCCTGCGAATCATTGCCAGGAATGCAAATCAAAAGAGTGTTTAAAATTTCAGGGAGATATTAGAATGCAGTTTTGACAGAATTTGGTTGTGTTTTCTTAGTATTGGAATTACAAATAAAGAAAAAGATTTTGATAAATCAAAGCGATGGCAAATCGTTTCAAAGGATTTTTGATATAAGAAGAATCTATGACCCGGGTGCCTTATCTCCTATTTCGATTGTATATCAATGCGATTCCCCGGGTTTGATTTTCATCAATGAAAAACGAAAAAAAAGTTGCACTTTTTATTTTGTATTTCAAATAAATTATTTTTCTTTGCATATGAAAATCCCCTGTGAATCCCATTATCTAATCCCGTTTTTTAATTACTACACACTTGTTTTGAAGTCCAATTCTTATACTACTTTTTCTTAAATCCATTCCTTCCAAAACATTTTTCTAAGCAATTTCTTGTCGAAAACTTGATGCTTACTTTTCAAGTTTTTTGCGTGTCTGCAGGGTTTTGCAGATACATACTAAAGTTGAATTCGCTCTCCTTCCGCATGAATAAATGAAAAAAAATATTCATCACCTAAAGCATTTAATCATGAAATCAAACTTCACTTTTGGGCAGTTTAATAATACTGCTTACTTAAAAAGGAGTACACATTCTTCTTTTTTTTCCGGAATTCCAAAATTCGTTCTCTCGGCTGTTTTGATTTTACTATCAATCGCCAACAATGCACAAACCTTTCCTCCGGCAACTTCCTGTACTTCCAAGGACTTGCTGTTGGTAAATGCAACCCTTCCTTATGAAAAATGCGAAACATGCACGGATGGCACGACAATAACCAAGCCTCTTACATTGTACATCAATAACAAGACCGGATCTACCAGGACGTCTTTTGCATTCTGGGCTGATTTGATTGTGATAAAGGCAAACGGTGATACAGATTATGCGCGGTCAGGAAAAATATCCAAATGCTTTAGTACCATTCCAAAGAATGCAACCACAGGTTACCTGTATGGAAATGTTTCTTTTTTGTGTGGTGAATCCCTGGTGTTGACAAATATCTGGGAAGCCTGGACTGATGCTTCGCCCAATTCAACATGCCCCACATTATTGAACAGCACTTCCACTATTAATCCAAAATGTGGAATTGTAGCTTCGTTGAATGTGGTAGCAGGTGATGCTGCAACTATAAAAGTATCGAATCCCACTTGTACTTCAACAGGATCTTTGAAGGTATTTCCTTATGGCGGAACAGGTCCTTACAAAGTAGCGCTGGGCAACAACACTCCTGTTTCGGTAGCAATTGGAGATTCAACAACATTTAGCGGTTTGGCAGCTGGTACATATGATATTTATATAACTGATGCCAACAACTGTACACCGGTTCACCTCACCCGAACTATTTCAACCGTAGGTTCCGTTTCAGCTCCGACTTCAGGAGGAGACCAAACCCAATGTGCGCAATCACCTGTTCAGACCTTAACTGCTTCCGCAACAGGCGATACAGGAGCTACAATAACATGGTGGACTTCGGCAACCGGTGGCACACAGGTGACTAATCCAACTTTAAATAAGATTGGTGACACAACTTATTATGCACAGGCATCAAATGGTACTTGTACAAGTTCAAGAACTGCAGTTAAATTAACGATCAATGAAACACCCGCTGCTCCTACTTCAGGCGGCAATCAATCTGAGTGCGCACAATCGCCCGTCCAAACTTTGACTGCAACCGCTACAGCTCCATCAGGTTCAACCTTGTCATGGTGGGATGCTGCTTCGGGAGGTAATTCTGTTTCAAATCCTACCTTAAATTCTGTCGGCAGCATCACCTATTATGCTCAGTCAACACTCGGTTCATGCTCAAGTTCCAGGACAAGTGTTAGTCTTCAAATCAAATCTACTCCGGCAGCACCAAAGGTTGACGTTAAGAACAATTGTGATGGAAGTTCAGATCTTACTGCATCGGAATATACAGGATCTTTACTGTGGAGCACTAGTGAAACAACAGCAACCATCCATGTAACTTCAGCCGGCACATATACAGTAACTCAAACTGTTGATGGATGTACCAGCGCGAATGGATCCGGCACAGCTGATCCAAAGACTACTCCGGATGCACCTTCTGCCACCATGCAACCTGTCACATGTAGCGATAAGACATTCAGCGTTAAAGTGAACAATCCGGTTTTGGGAACTACCTATTCACTGACTCAACCGGGAAATTCAAATGATGCCCAGACGATAGATTACAAAGCTGCAGGTGATGTAATATTTACAGGACTTACATTTGGTGACGGTTATAGCGTAACTGCAATAAACGATGCAGGAGGTTGTGTTTCCAGTGCGGATGAATGTGGAAATTCAAATAATGTTACCAGGAATATGTCCAATACTTCAACAATACAAAATCAACCTGTTATTCTTGAGAAGGGCGTTACAGATGTAAAAGCAGTACCTAATCCTTATAATAATATCATCAGGTTCTCTATTCAATCTGATGTTTCAGGACAAGGAACACTTGAGCTTTATAATATGTTAGGTCAAAAAGTTAAGACAGTCTACCAGGGATATATTCAAAAAGGTTTTAAACAAACCATTGATTATACCGTTCCTGGTGGCGCTCATACGAACCTGATCTATATTTTCAGGGTTGGTAATGAAAGAAAATCAGGAATATTGATAGGAGCAAAATAATTGCGGAATTGGAGTTGAAAAGTAAAATGAAAACAAAAAGCGCCCGCGAGACGAGGGCGCTTTTTTAATGTCAAAATAAATTCAACTAACGTTAACGAATAAACGAGCTTTTACATGTAATCACTACTACTTAATCTGACAACAGGTTAAATTTAGAGCAGGTTTTTTAAGGCATTTTGCGATAAAAATAATTGGTTAAAAGCGGTTGGATTTTGAGCAACCGCTTTATTATTTCCATCGGTCAGAATATTCCTGGCAGGTTGCTCCTCAGCAGAGCCTGCTTCCGCTTCTTCTGACTTATTAAAGTTAGAGCCTTTTTCCAAAAGTTCATCGATACGTTTTTCTTTGGCTAAATGGATACTGTCGATAAAAGTTTGCATGGGTGTTTTGCCATAACAATATTTACCTGAGTGTGTGCGCTCTTCATTGTAGTATCTTATCCATTGGTCAAGATCCTGCTGCATTTGCTCGATTGAAGTGTACATTTTTTTTCTGAAAGCCACTGCATAAAATTCTTCCTGGATCGTACGGTGAAAGCGCTCACATATACCATTGGTTTGAGGACTCCGGGCTTTCGTTTTTGAGTGTTCTATTCCTTCGATTTGAAGATACAATTCATATTCATGATACTCTGGCTTGCCACAGAATTCAGTTCCCCGAGCAGTTAAAATTCGCAGCAATGGTAGTTGTTGCCACTCAAAGAACGGCAGTACTTTATCATTGATCATATCGGCGGCAGTAATGGCATTTTTGCGGTCATAAAGCTTTGCCATTGCTACCTTTGAATAAGTATCAATAAAGGTTTGCTGATAGATCCGGCCAACACCTTTGATATTACCAACATAGTATGTGTCCTGTGCACCCAAATAGCCGGGATGCTCAGTTTCTATCTCTCCGGTAGCCTCTTTTTTTTCTTTCTTACGCTCAAGAGCGACCATTTGCGCCTCGGTCAGAATTACCCCTTCCTGAGCTACTTTGGTCTCCAGGGCTTTGAGGCGTTTGGAAAAAATTTCCAGATCATGTCGTAACCATACGCAACGGACACCAGCCGGTGAAATAAACATTCCTTCCTTGCGGAGCTCATTTGATACACGTAACTGGCCCAAGGCGGGATTTTCAAAAGCCATTTCTACAACAGCCTTTTCAATCTCCGGCTCAATTCTGTTTTGCGGAATTGGCTTTTTGCGACTAATTTCTTTCAAGGCAATCGGGCCGCCTGTTTCATAGAGTTCTTTAATGCGGTAAAAGCTATCGCGGCTGTAACCGTAAACACGGCAAGCCTCTGATACGTTACCTAACTTTTCTGCTAATTTGAGTAATCCTAATTTGCTTTGGATTAACTTTGATTCTACATTCATTTCTGACAGTTTTTAAAGTGGTTAAATTGTTTGCTATTTCATTCACAATTTAACCCAACTGTCAGATTAAGTTTTAGCTATTTCA
>DASTXM010000140.1:0-73308 GCA_035765495.1 Hanamia sp. | reverse complement strand
TGCACAAATTGAGGGAGATTTCTTTTTCAGTAAACTGGAACAGTTTTAAAAAACAAATATTTTTATTTGAAAGGCCTGTCTTTTGACGGGCTTTTTTATTTTCACTTATTTTCAAGCGGCTCCACTTTATAACCTTTCTTCTTCAAAAGTTCGATCAGGCCTTTTTCACCCACCAGGTGCCCCGCTCCCACTGCCACAAATACACTTTCTTTTTTCATGATCGAATTCAATTGATTTACCCAATTTTTATTGCGGTTGTTTAACAAAAGATCATCGTATTTATCAGAGCCGAATTCACTTGTGTGCAACATGTTTTTGATGGAATCCATTTGCTGATTTTTATAAAAACTGAGCATCGTTTCAAATTCTTGTTTATTCGCCGAAAAGCTGTCTATATTTTTCAATAATTCTTTTGCCTGCCAACGGTAAGGAATGCTGTCAAATACAGAAGCCTGGAATTTCATCGTTTCTAATCCTTTAATCTCTTTTTTATCCTGTTTTGCAAGGTTTACCAATTCTTCTTCAACTCCGGCTGGCGAAGAACAATTCATCATGCGTGGATAAAGCAAAGCCACCAAAAAATAGGGTTTTGCTTTTTGCAATAACGTCAGCGGCATTTTAAGTGTATCTGAAAAATAATTTTTTAAGCGCGCATATTCCTTTTCTGAATAAAGATCTTTCAGTGTTGTGTCGCCTCTCATGTTCATGTACATCATTCCACTGAGCATTGTGGAAGGATCGTCCATATCCAGTTCCATATAAATTTCATCAACATAATTAAACGCTTTTTTTAGTTGATCGCTGAAATGAATATCCTGTTTGCATAAAAGATGAAAAGTGCCAAATAAAAATGAAGGTTTTTGAAGTCCGTTGCCACTCACCTTCCACAACAGTGTATTTGGGTTATTTTGTTGCTTGAAAACCGGCTGTTGCTGAGCTTTGCAACCAAAGAAAAAAACCATTAAAAAACAGTAAAACAACAATTTCTTCATCTTTTTATTTTTTGTAAATGTAAGATGAATGCTTTTGTATCAGCCAAAACAAGAATAACTGTTTTTTGTTTGTTTGCTATTGGAAAAGAATGATTTAAACTTTTTTTCATTCATACAAAATTTTATTGCTAATAATTCGTTTTAATTTGTTTTAGTATAAAAACTTTTTATTTATCGGATTTTTATACTTTAGTAATAATTTTATCATTCAAACTAACATTGCCCATGAGAAAGCTACTGTTAATTACCCCGTTATTATTTTTCTGTTGCCAACTTTTGGCCGACGAAGAAATCCCCAAATTTGGGAATATCGATAAGTCAGATCTCCAATTAAAAGAATGTGAATTTGATAAAAATGCTGATGCTTACAAATTGATTTCCTACCGTTATGTACATTTCGATATTATCGCCGATCATTTTACAGTTGTAGCAGAAAACCGTATTCGCATTAAAATTCTAAAAGACAAAGGTCTTGATGAAGCGAATATCAAAATCAGGTTTTTGAACCATAATAATTTTGAAAATATCAATGAAATTTCAGGATATACCTACAACCTTGATAATTCCGGAGAAGTTGAAAAAACGAAACTTGAAAAATCTTCTATTTATATTAAGAAACTGAATAATCGCTACTCTGAAGTCTCTTTCACAATGCCGAATGTAAAAGTGGGCAGCGTTTTTGAATACAAATTCGACGACCTGCAAAGATCAATTCAATATATTGATGACTGGTACTTCCAGGACGATATTCCAACACGGATCTCTGAATATACGATTTTGATGCCATCAATTTTTAAATTCACAAGGCAAGTATTGGCCTATCAGCAAGTGGATCAAAGCAGTGATTTGGTCAACAACAATGTTTATTATCACGGCAATCTCATCTCAAATCACGCAGATGAAAAAACTTATATTATCAGGAATGTTCCTTCGCTCCCTGATGAACCTTTTATGGGTGCCGAAAAAGATTACCTGCAAAGAGTGGTTTCTCAATTATCACGTATTGATTATCCAAATGGAGAAGTAGAAGAGGTAATGTCATCATGGCCTAAACTGGCCACTGAACTTTTGGATGATGATGATTATGGAATGCAGCTGAAAAAAAATCTGAAAGTAGCTGAACTGGATGCTCAACTTCAAAATGTAAATGATGATTACCATAAAATGCTGATCATCCATAATTTCGTCCGCAAGAACATGAACTGGGATGGAAGGGAAACAATTTATTCTACACAGGGAATAAAAACAGCATGGGATAAGAAATCGGGAAGCAATTCTGAATTGAATTTTATTCTTATAGATCTTTTACGCGATGCTGGCCTGAAAGCGTATCCTTTACTTGTTAGCACAAAGGACAACGGAACCGTTAATACACTTTATCCTTTCCTCGGCCAATTCAACAACTCAATGGCTTATGTTGTCATAGGTGATAAAACTTTTGTTTTGAATGCTGCTGATAAATACAATCCTGCCTACCTTATTCCTTACGATGTGTTGGGTAATTATGCTTATGTAGTTGATAAAGAAATTGGCGGATGGATCAGGTTGCAAAATCCAAAAGATAACTGGAAAAATATGGTTTCATTATTTGCAACAATTGATTCAAATAACGTGATGGAAGGAAATGCTTCTGTTTACAGTTACGGGTATGCGAAAAATACGCGTGAGAAAGACTGGATCGAAAGCAAAAGCACCTACAGCGATCGCTTTACTGATGCAGTTGCGGGAATGAACGTCAAAAATCTTGAAGTGTCTAATGAAAATGTAGATACACTTCCATTGCAGCAAAAGTTTGAGTTCAAAGTACCTCTCAATTCTTCCGGAGATTACAAATATTTTAGTTTGAATCTTTTCCAGGGACTTGAAAAAAATCCATTCATTGCTGATGAGCGTAAAACAGATATTGATTTTAATTTTCCAAAATCATACATCATTGTTGGAAAAATAAATATTCCTGAGGGATATGAATTTGAGGGATTACCGAAAAGTATTAAAATGATAACACCTGATACTTCAATCGTCATGCAACGTATCCTCCAGGCAGAAACAAATGCAATCGATTTCAGGATAACACTTGATTTTACCCGTTCGGTTTATGCTGCTTCTGATTATGGATTTTTCCATGAATTCTACAAACAGTTGTTCAACAAACTGAACGAACAAATTGTTATCAAAAAGAAAACCAACAGCTGATGAAAAAATTTGTAATGGCTGCTTCATTGGCGTTTGCCGTAAGCAGTTGTTTTTCCCAGGAAAATATTTATGACGCCTCTACCCTTCCGGATTCTTTGTTAAAAGATGCACATAGTGTAATGCGCGAAGAAACAATCAACTTTGAAGTGAAGGATATTGATTTTGCAAAACTTTCTGTTCACAAAGTGATCACTGTTCTAGATGCTGAAGCGGAAGACGAACTTTTTTTCGAAGAACAATCCGATGGCTTCCGAAAACTGAGCAATGCAGAAATAAAAGTATTTGATGCGCATGGAAAGCCGGTCAATACATACAAAATGAAAGAAATGCATTCGATAGCAATCGGTGATGGTCTGGTAGTCGACGGACAAGTTTATTATTTCAGGGTGGCCGCTCCTTCTTACCCCATGACAGTAGAATATGATTATGATGTAAAGTATAAAGGCACTTTATTTTATCCAAACTATTGGATCCAGTTTCCTGAACAAGCGGTTGAACATTCAAAATATACCGCGACTGTTCCAATTGATCTTGACCTAAAGTATAAACAGCAACAAATCAATTTGCGTCCTGCCGTAACGAGTGAAGCCAAATCCAAGACCTATGTTTGGGAAGTTAAAGAACTGAAAGCCCTTCCGTTTGAAGAAGGTTGCGCGAGCGCAGAAAGTTCTTATCCTGCAATATTGATTTCACCTAATAAATTTTCAATGGATGGATACAAAGGTGATCTTTCAAGCTGGAAAAATTTTGGTGAATGGTATGCTACGCTGTCCAAAGGTTCACTCAATCTTTCTGACGAAACCAAAAGCTTTTTGAAGAATATGGTGAAAGACGCTACTTCAGATAAAGAGAAAATAAAAATATTGTATCACTATTTGCAATCGAATTTCAGGTATGTAAGCATTCAGTTGGGAATTGGTGGTTATAAACCTTTTGACGCCAATTTTGTGGATCAGAAAAAATATGGAGATTGCAAAGCGCTTTCCAATTATATGCAGGCAATGCTTGATGCAGTGGGAATCGTAAGTTATCCGGCACTGATCAATGCAGAATATAATAAGCCGCCTGTCGACCCGTTATTTCCAAATAACTCCTTTAATCATGTTATACTTTGCGTGCCCGACAAAGGCGATACGACCTGGCTTGAATGCACGAGCAATGAAACAGATCCCGGTGTACTCGGAAGTTTTACTGAAAACAGGAATGCCTTGCTCATAACTCCAAATGGCGGCGTATTGGTAGCAACACCAAAAAGCAAAGCATGTGAAAACACTTTTCATCTTACAACAAAAATAAAGTTGAATGACGATGGTTCGGGCGAAAGTGAAAGCGTGATGACCTCAAAAGGTGAATACAAGGAAGAAGTGATTGATCTTTTGATGAATGTGAAAAAAGATGATCAGAAAGAATTTCTTGTGAGGCGCCTCGGCTTTTTACAACCCGATGAATTTGCTATCAAGACTGATCGCAAAGCAGATTCAGCTTGCACAACTTTCAACCTGAAGATTGAAAAAGTTCCGGAATTTACAGCGGGTAGCAAAATGTTCTTAAATCCACGGATCTATAAACTATTGGATGGTTCCTTACCTGATACTAAAAGACGCACGAAGGATTATTATTTCCGGTTCCCTTTTATAAAAACTGATACAACGATTTATCAATTGCCTGCAGATTATACTGTCGAAAATCTTCCTTCAGCTAAAAATGCACAATTCGATTTTGGCTCATTCAATACAAAATATATTTATGATGAAAAAGCCAACACGATCACTTCTTTCGCACGGGTTGAACTTGCGCAAAATGTAATTCCAGCTGATAAATTCACAGAAACAAGAAACTTTTTCAATGGCGTAATGAAAGAATTCTCAGAGAAAATAGTGGTAACTCAAAAATAAAAAAACGGGAAATTTATTTGTTTACTTGTTGTGTTAATGTAAATAGAGTTGCAAAACTAAAAGGTTTCTGCAACTCTTTTTTTTACCACTCATTAATGATCTTTTCGGTCTTGTGAAATCTTTGATAATTAAAGGGTGCAGCAAGTAATCCATCAAACCCAATACGGTAAGTGTAAACAGGTTTGTAACCATTTTGAAAATCGACAACAAGATCAACACGCAGAATCTTGAAAATATTTTCGAGGCCGATAAAGGTCTCTGCGTATTCCCTTTTAGGATTGATATAAAGTGCGTTTGCGCCTTCTACAAAATTCCAGTTCCATTTTTTCAAAAATGGAATTTTATTAGATACCAGGCCATTTGCATGATGTTCAAAATGAAGTTCAGAATAAAATGGAGATGCATTACTAAACTGGTAGTAACTGGCATTTTGAAAAGACCTTACATATTGGTTGGCGAAGATGGTTTGGTTTCCATAAAAATGTTTATAATCCTGCGCATAGACAATATTGTTATTTAAGAATCCGCCAACCGTCATATTGTATTTTAAAACACCAGCCAATTTCAAGTTGGCATCGTCGGCAATATTTATTGACCACTTGTCAAAATCAACATCGCTGCCAAAAAGGTTTTTAATTCCTTTTGTGTAGTCAATCGTAAAAGTTGGATAGCTGGAACCAAGTGCCATTTTTCTTTTTGGAAACTGGATGTATTGCTGTCCCGGTTGAAAACTAAACGAAGCATGGAAAATTGTTGCCTGGTGACGCACAAATTGTGAAGACATTATTTCGACAGGGTAATTCGGTGTCATCCTGTAGCTCCAACTTTTATCAAGAATAAAATTGGTTGTGTTGTACAAGGGAAGGCGGTCTTCATATTCACCTTCAATTAAAAATTTAGCCCCACTCTCCCACTCTTTTTCATAACCGGTTTTGCCAAAATAATTCTCATAAATTTTCATCGCATTTCTTCCATATAATAATGTAGCGATGCTGTTTCCCAATCCATCAATATCGCTTTCTTTGAAAAACTGGCTCACCCGCTTTCCTCCTGCCACAAAGAAAGAATGATTATTGAATTTTTTATCCGGATCAAAATCATCCTTATTTTCAAAAACAAAACCTGCCCATGGATTTACGTGCCTGTTGTTAAAACCATATCGTACATCAGCAATAAAACTAACATTGCTATTGAGTGCTCTTGATTTTTTTGAAATCACAAGCGAAGGATTAATTGCCACGCCCTCAACCGTGTTGTATTGAATCGTTTTTAATAATGGATCAAATGAAAAATGATAAGGATGTACGCTGTAATGAGTTCGGTTAACACCGCTCCAAAAAACCTGTGTCAATTTTATTGGGCCTTGTTTTTTTCGAAGACTGTCGAGGCTTTCCGCTGATGAATCATTTCGCGCAGCAAATACGCTGTCTTTGGTTTGGTAATCTTTTATTTCTTCAGGTTCAAGAGGAACCGGCCTTATCGAATCCCAATAGGAATGAGGTTTTTTATTTACTGCAGAATCATATTTGATAACTACGCGATCAAAAAATCCTTCAGGGAAATTTGGATGAAGGTTATATTTAGAATAAACATTTACAAAATATCCCTGGGAACGGATACCCAATTTATTGAATGAAAAATGGATCACCTGGTTTTTGATCCGCCAAACATCATTTTCAACAGGTGAATGAATTTGAGAGATACGCAGTGAATCAAGAATCTCCAAAGAATTTTCTTTTGAAAGAGAAAGTTGGCAACTGAAAATGCGCCAGTCGTTTTCGGTAATGTTGATGATGCCTGAAAATAAAGGAGCATATTTATGTTTCGGGATAACTTTTATTGCATTCACCTCATTTCCATCTTCAAAAAAACTTCCAAGGAATTTATAATTATAATAATTGAGTGCGTTATCAGCGATCGGCGAAACAAAGCCACGCGCGTTTACTTGTGAGGCAATATTGACATTATTATCATAAAAACTAATGAAAGCAGGAAAACTAAATCCCAAACCGTTATTACCGCTGACTCTTGTGGAAACCACCTCCAGCTTGAGTTTGTCAGGATTTTTATAAAAAACATTTGTAACAGATTCCGTTAAATAAATAATTCCCTGTCCCGAAGAATCAAGTCCAAGCAGTTCTCTGTCTTCTTCAGGAATTTTTTGTCCCATTATTCTTTGCGGAAAGTTTAATAACCTGATCATTCCTTTTACATAAACCTGCGCTTCAAATGCTTTTACCTGGGATTGGTAATAAGGCCGCTTTTTAATTGCCTTCCTGATGATCTCATATGCAGGATCTTCTCCGCCTTTTTTTATGATCACTTCTTTAAGTGTCAGGTTTTGAATTTGTAAAACGAAATTTACTTTTTGATGTGAAGTACTTACTTTAATATTTTTTTCTGCTGAGGAATAGCCAACAAACTTGCAATCTAATGTGTAATTTCCCGGCGAAAGATTTAGTGAAAAAAATCCTTCATTGTTTGCTGTAACACCCAATGGTGTTCCTTTTACAAGAATAGATGCAAATGGCAAAGGATGGCCATCAGCATCTCTTACTGTTCCGGTAACGTTTTGGGAATACGAATTAAAAGAAGAAAACAGTAAAAGCAGGAACAGTAATTTTTGCATAAGCTTATATGGCTTGAAAAAGTTTTGATTCAGTAAACGAAACAAAAAACCTTTTTTATTTTTCAGAATGAAGCCTTTTTTTGATTTTCCTTTCTTAAATAACAGCCGGTAAGTGAAGCGAAACCGGCGACTATTGCACCAATAAGTGCTGTTGCAAAAATGAGCAGGAAAGGACTATCGGTTTTAAATATGAGTAGCGATACCCGGTGTGCCAAAATGTGATCATTTTCCATACTGATCCAATAACTCAAAAATCCCCATAATAAAAACAAAGAAAGAAAACCACAGATGAATGAAACAAAATGCTTCTGCTGAATAATTACCGATATCAAAAATGCAACGACCGCAATTGACCACCATGGCAAATACAAACCTGCAAGAAAACTAAAAAGTATAATAAGTATAGACGAAATGATAAACTTCATTTTCTGATAAGTTTTTTAATTAAAAGTCATGGTATATTTTATGCGCGGGTCACTTGCTTCCGAAAACTTCATCATCCACAAACGAAAATATTTTCCCGCCGCCCAGGTATCAATAAATTGATCATAATATTGGCTTCCGGGATTTCCGCTTTCACCGCCCGGATAAACGCCGTAGGCTTCAGTTTCAGGCGTTAAAGAAACGATCATTCTCCAGCTTGGCCCATGTTGCGCTTCTGCAGCATTTATCGTATTTGTTCCCCCGCCTATCGGCAAATGAAAACGACTGAAAGCGTCCAGCCGAGCGAGATGTTCAACGTGCGTGTCTTTATATTTTGCCCATTCCATTTTCCCCTTCTCATCAGCCTGCCTGATAACTGCTGTTGCCATCTTGAAAGCGGCAGTTACATCATCCTGCAACGTTTCAACATTGGGTGTATTGATATCGTCAAAAAATTTGAAATCAGGGTACTTGTTGATGTCGTCCAGTAAAGTACTTTCTTTTGGCCACGGGAGTTGTAAACCTGAACGCTGAAATTCATCTTTCCAAACTACTGTTTCCAAACTATCCCAGGTAACGACGAAAAGTGTAGCACCTTTAGAATCTTCGTCATTTCTATAATTCCAATCTTTCAAAATATCAAAATATTTCTTCTCCTGAGGGCTCAGCTTATCTACTTCCATATTTTTTATGAGAACCGGCAGCGCCATCTGCCCGAATATGTTGAAATTGTCGGTTTGTAATTTCATCATGTCTTCAGGCGTAATGTTATTCATCGATTCAAGCCTTTTATTAATTTCCAAACCACGGTAAGGAGGAAAACTTCCTGCAAGATAATAGGGATAAGAAGTATCTGCAGGCATTTGATTGGCGCTGCTTACAAAACCTCTTTCAGGATTTACAAGATGTGGATTTTCTGACTGAGGGATCATGCCTTGCCAAAAATAACTGCTGTCTGTTCCCGGCATTACAAAATCTCCCTGGCGGTACCATTCAGCCGGAAACTCGCCCTGGTCCCAAATTGCAATGTCACCGTTCTTGCTGGCGAAAATGCAATTTTGCCCTGGCGTATGTAAATATTTTATCGCCCTTAAATAATCATTGTAATTGTGTGCTTTATTTAAAAGAATAAACATTTTTGGTTCGTTGCTCTCGTCATGCGCCTTCCATCGCACCGCATAATCTTTGTGCCCAGTTTCTCTTCCACCTGTAAATTTTTCATCATACATCACAGGGCCCATTTTGGTATAATAAACCGTATCCAGATAATCCGGTTGGCCTTTCACCTTAATGTGTTCAATCCTGTAGGTTGATGGAATCCATGAACTGTCGAACCAATATTCGCCTTGCGTCCTGTCTTTAAATTCTATTTTATAATAATCCCTCACATCGCGCTCAGCATTCGTAAAACCAAAGGCGCAACTATCATTAAAACCAATAATAATAGCTGGTGCTCCCGGAAAAGTTACACCGTAACAATTGTAGCTGGGCGTACTGATCTGCATTTCATACCAAACGGATGGAAGGTTCAAGGAAAGGTGCGGGTCGTTGCATAATATCGGGTAGCCACTCTTTGTTTTTTGTCCACTTACCGCCCAATTGTTGCTGCCATTATTCTCATCAGGTTTTTGTTCAGTAATATTTGTAGAATCTTTTTCGTCGTAATAAAGTGAATCAGCAGTTGCAGGCACTTCAGGTTTAATAGCGGGCGGCGGAAATTTTGTTCCTTTTGGTACAATCGGATCAAGAGAATCCATTATGATCGGATAAATCTTATCAAAATCGGCAGAAGAAAAAACTGATTTTGCATTCGTCATTTCGAAATCGTCTTCATAGCCAGCAAGATCAAATGCCATATATTTCAGGAAAAGCGCTGATTTGAGGTTTGTCCATTTTTCAGGCTTGTAGCCTAACAATTTGTATTCGATAGGCAAAGTGCTTTCCGTTAGGGTTCCAATGTAGGCATTAACACCGGCGGTGTAATTGTTGCATTCAGCTAAAGTCTCAGGATCACTTTCTATTGCTTTCAAAGAATTTTCTGCAGCGTAAACCATTCCCAGTCTTCTTTTATCCCTGTCATAATCGAGTGCTTTAGGCCCGACGATTTCACTTATTCTTCCTGCCGCTGCCCGTGTTTGAAACTCCATTTGCCAAAGCCTAAATTTTGCATGAAGATATCCCTGGACAAAATACGCATCATTGCTATTATCAGCAAAAACGTGAGGGACGAGGCGGTCATCAAAATATACTTTCACTTTCCCTTGCAACTGCGGAAAAGAAAGTTGTGTTGAATAATTTTCATTAACCGGCTCAGCATTTTGCCAGAGTCCTGTTTGAGGATTTAATAATTGCCCCAAAGGCACAGGCAAAACAATTTTTGTATTCAGCAAAAGAATCAGAATTACAGTGACGATTGCCGAAACAACAAAAGAAATTATTTTCATTAAAACTCTTTATTAGAGGTGTAAAATAAAGAATTTACAAATAAAAGGAAATTGAAATTTTAGAGCATGTTAGATTTTGAATCGTAAATAGCGAACAAATAAAAAGTAAATATTTTTATTTTTTTTATTGATTGTTGAAACATTTCTACAAGAAAAAGAAACCGTTGCTTTAATAGCACGCTTAAGGCCTTGCAGAAATAAACGAATAAAAAGCAAATAATTCCATTTCCCCTACAAAAAAATCAATTCAAATACTTTGAAGTTCAAGCATTAACTAGCAATGGGAAAAAGGTTTATAGGATAAAAAGTACTTTAATTCTATTTTTTCTTTTATCAGACGTCTGCAGGCACATTATTGAACTGGCACAGTTTTTAGACTTTTTAATTATATGAAAAAACTTCTATTTAGCCGCCAGCACTTGATGGATTATTTATTTTATGGATTTTTAGCTGCAATTTTTTATTCAATTTCTGTTTGGTTTTACGTCTATGACGAAGAATTCCGGCAAGCTAAAATGATGTATATTGGCGTTGGATTTTTTGCTTTTATAATGATGTTGTACCAGTTGAAAATTGCAGACGGAGAAAAGTCGAAAAAGAATTTAAAAGAAATCATTTTCTCCGGTCACCTCGCAGTAATAACCGGAATTATCTTTTCAACTCTTATTTGTTACTTTCTTTGTTTTGAGTACAAGCCGTCGGCATTTAAAATATCTTCCACCTATCCCGGGCAATCTCCCGCAAGTTTATTTGCTGTTTTTATTCCCGCCATTCTGGTTAATTTCCTCGCGGGAAGTTTCATTTCGCTGTCAGTTGCTTATGCTATGAAAATGACTTATTTATTTAAAAAGAAGACAATCAGCTTATAAGCAATTTAATTTCTAAAGTTTTTATTGAAGTCTGGATAGGCACATTCTCTGAACTTTAGTTAATTCAGCAGTGCAAAAAACGACTTCAGCAACCTGTTGAAAAATTAAATTCTCAGGATACTAAAGTTGGAAAATAGCGGTTGGCGAAATAGGAATAAAAAATCCTTATTTTCTCACTGTTGGGGAATGTTCTTTTTAACCCGGAAAGTAAAATGCTTTTGAGAAAGGAAACTAAATGTAACGATGATAATCGTTGCAAATATTTTTGAGATAGTAGGATAAAAGTGCAAATATTCCACCATACCGTTTATCAAAACATAATTAAGAAAAAGGTTAAGCACCACAATGATTAGATACCTGAAAAGTTGAATGTGTCCTCGCAAATAGGAACTACTGAATACAATGTATTTATTCAATAAGAAACCGAGCGGAAAGGTGATACAAAATGCCATACCCAATGCAGCGTTGTAAGGTTTAAGAGCAATAAGCCCCAGGTGAAGCACTTTCTTTTGAAGGATAAAATTGAAACTAACGTAAAAAAGAAAAATGTCGAGAAGCATATTGCTGCCTCCACAAACCGCGTATCTAAAAGTTTGTTCGGGCATTATTCTTTTAAATGGAGGATAAAAAAAATCAATAAATGCAATGATCTTTTTTCGCATTTTCTTTCACGTCTAATTTAGTTACTAAAATTCCCAGCAGTTGCCGGGAATTTTTTAAAAAGTATGGACCAATAACCAGCTTATCATTTTATTTAATTACATATCTCAATCCAATTCCAAGAGCGAGATCAGAAGAAGTATAAGGGGCAAGGTAGAAAAAAGGATCAAGTCCAAGACTGATATCAATCGGCGCATCTGCAAATTTATAATCAACTCCACCAGTCAGTCTCAAAGCAAATGAAGTGCTGTTGTTGTGTTCGTCATTATAACGCGGACCCGTTCCAAAACCTATCATGGCACCGCCTCCAACAAAATATTGTAATCCTTCTGCTCCATTAATAGGTGCCTGGTATTCATACAATCCTTCGAATCCAATACCGCCATTGAAAAATAAAAGCGATCCCTCGAGAGCAGTGTTGCTACTTGTTGAATGACGAACGTTTACACCTCCAATAGAACCATTGGCTGTATAAAATTTTGCACCAAGAGCTGTTTGATAAGTTTGTGCATGAGTTGTGGTAGCCGTCAAACAGATAATTGAAAACAACAGGACTGATACTTTTTTCATGAAGATAATTTTTTCGATTAAGAATTTGTGTTGCAAAAATATTGATAAATCTGCTGCTACAAATTTTATTTGATGATTCCCAAAGAATTAAATGCATGAAAACAGCTCTATATCTAAACTTCAGCTTTCTGACATGTAATAATTAATATTGCTTTAACAGATTTATTCACCGGCTGGTTTATTTCTGTAATACAAAACCATGAGAGGAATGGAAGAAAAAAAATAAGAGAATTTGTTTGCTTACTGGACGTACAATTCCTCCTGCAATTTTTTAACCCTTTCATCTTGAAGATATTCGTCGTAAGTTGAAAGACGATCGATAATTCCGTTTGGCGTTATTTCAATTATCCTGTTAGCAACCGTTTGCATAAACTGGTGATCGTGGGTGGTCATTAAAACAATTCCCGGGAAACTGATCATGCCATCATTAAACGCAGTAATACTTTCAAGATCAAGGTGATTAGTTGGTTCATCCAGCATGATCACGTTTGGATTCTGAAGCATCATTTTACTGATCATACATCTTACTTTTTCACCCCCGCTCAAAACGTTTGTTTTCTTTTGGATCTCATCACCGCTGAAAAGCATTCTTCCTAAAAATCCTCTTAGAAACTCTTCATCTACATCCGTGTAATGATCGGAAACAAATTGCCTGAGCCAATCGAGCAAAGTGAGATTGTTCCTAAAATATTCGGAATTGTCATTTGGTAAATAGGCAGTGGTTATTGTTGTTCCCCAATCAAATGTGCCCGAATCTCCTTTAATCTTGTTGTTGATTATTTCAAAAAAGGAAGTGAGTGCTGCAGGATCACGACTGAGGAAGGCAATCTTTTGACCTTTCATTACATCAAAAGTAACGTCTCTGAACAATATTTTGTCTTCAGTTTTTTTGGAAAGTTTTTGAACATTTAAAATTTGATTTCCCGGCTCTCTTTCAGGTTTAAAAATAATGCCGGGATATTTCCTGTTGCTCGGTGTGATGTCTTCAAAAACAAGTTTGTCCAAAGCTTTCTTTCTTGAAGTAGCTTGCTTTGATTTAGAAGCATTCGCACTGAAGCGGGCAATAAAATCAAGAAGATCTTTCTTCTTCTCCTCCATCTTTTTATTCTTGTCGGTTGCCTGCCTTGCTGCAAGTTGGCTGCTTTCGTACCAAAAGGTGTAGTTTCCTGTATAGATTTTTATTTTTTGTTTGTCAACGTCTGCAACATGGGTACAAACCGCGTCCAAAAAGTGACGGTCGTGGCTCACTACCAAAACAATATTTTGATAATCCGCAAGAAAATCTTCCAACCATGAAATGGTATTTACATCAAGGTTATTTGTGGGCTCGTCCAAAAGCAAGATGTCAGGATTTCCAAATAAGGCCTGGGCAAGCAAAACCCTAACTTTTAAATTCGCTGCCACATCTTTCATCAGCATTTGATGAACTTCATCAGGGACGCCCAATTGATTTAATAAAGTGGCAGCATCGCTTTCTGCTGTGTAACCACCCATTTCACCAAACTCAGCTTCGAGATGCCCTGCACGCATTCCATCTTCTTCATTGAAATCTTCTTTCATGTAAATGGCGTCCTTTTCCAACATCGTGCTCCACATTTTCTTGTGGCCCATCAAAACTGTATTGAGAACAGTTACTTCATCAAACTCAAACTGGTTTTGCTTTAGAACAGCCATCCTTTCGCCTGGTGTAATAGAAACCGAACCTTTGTTTGGTTCAATTTCTCCACTTATAATTTTTAAGAAAGTTGACTTGCCCGCTCCGTTTGCGCCAATAATTCCATAACAATTTCCTTTAACGAAATTTAGATTTACTTCATCAAACAAAACTCTTTTTCCAAAAGCCAGCGATACGTTATTTACACTTACCATTCCTCGATATTTTTTTGAGGCCGCAAAAGTAAGCATTAATAAGGAGGCTTCATAGTTTGATGAAGGTTTTAATGAATGCATTAACAGGAATGATTAATTTCTTGAGTTAATAGGAAGACTGACGCAGAATGGTGAAATATCAAGAAGTAAAATTCAAAATAAAATTATGAACAATCTGTTTGTTTACTACAGCCTTGGGACTCTTATGCAATTCTTAATTCGTAATTCCTAATTCGTAATTTAAAATTCTAGAACCCTCTTTTCTCATCAAAATTCTGAAGTTCATTCGCTACTGCATTCAGGAATGTAGAGCCTAAAGCGCCGTCAATAATCCGATGGTCATAACTTAGAGAAAGGTACATCATATGACGAATTGCAATGCTATCCCCCTGGGCAGTTTCAATAACAACAGGACGTTTTTTTATTGCACCAACAGCGAGAATGGCAACTTGCGGCTGGTTAATTATTGGCGTTCCCATAATGCTTCCGAATGTACCAACATTTGTCAAGGTAAAAGTTCCATTTGCCGTATCGTCAGGTCTTAATTTATTATTGCGTGCAGCATTTGCCAACGAGTTTACTTGTTTGGTAAGTCCGGTCAAATTCAATTGATCGGCATTTTTAATTACAGGAACAATCAGATTTCCACCTGGCATTGCAGTTGCCATTCCAATGTTGATGTCTTTTTTAATAATGACCCTGTCACCATCTACGCTGCTGTTGATGATCGGATATTTTTTAATGCATTTGATAACTGCTTCAATAAACAAAGGTGTATAAGTAATTTTTTCGCCTTCTCTTTTTTCAAACTCTTTTTTATTTTTTTCACGCCATAAAACAAGATTGGTCACATCACATTCAGCAAAACTGGTAACATGTGCACTTGTGTGTTTGCTATCGGTCATGTGCTTTGCAATCATCTTGCGCATGCGATCCATTTCAATGATCTCAACGTTTCCGGAATAAACAGTAGGAGTATATTCTTGTCTTTGTGATGTTGCCGGCACTTCATGTCTTTCTGGCGATGCCTCTTGCTTCGCTTCTTCTTTTACAGGCGCATTTTTTCTTTTTTCCAGATAAGCAAGAATATCTTTCTTGCTCACTCTACCATCCTGGCCAGTGCCATCAATCTTTTCCAATTCACTCATAGAAATCCCTTCGCTGGAAGCAATGTTCAAAACAAGAGGAGAATAAAACCGGATTCCTGAACCATTTGATGTAGACCTTTTTTCATCAGGAGTATAAGGGACTTCTTCCATCACTTCTGCTTCTTCCGGCTCTTCTGTTGATCTTGAGGAAGATTGGGATGATTCACTTACAGAACTGCCTCCCTCAGTATCGATCCGTGCAATTACTTGTCCGATTGGTACAACATCATTTTCTTTAAAGAGAATTTCTGAAATCGTTCCTTCAGCGGTGGAAGGAACTTCACTGTCCACTTTGTCAGTGGCAATGTCGAGCACGGTTTCATCCATTTTCACTTTATCACCGGGTTTTTTATGCCATTTTAAAATAGTGGCTTCCATGATACTTTCTCCCAGCTTAGGCATTATCAGGTCTACTGTGCTCATAAGAAAATTTTAAATTAAAAAGATTGAAATAAGTGCTCCAAAAATAAGGGATAATTGGCTAATGTGCCTACTACTTATAACTTAACACTTTTAACTTATTACTCTTTTCTTATTTCGCTAGAATTTTATGTCCCATTTTATCCCTTTTTGTCTTCAGGTATTTTTCGTTGTGTTTATTGGGAATGATTTCTATAGGGACTGTATCAACTATCTCAAGTCCGTAACCGAGCAAACCGGCTCTTTTCTTCGGATTATTGCTTATTAATTTGAGTTTGGAAATATTCAGATGACGCAGGATTTGTGCACCTACTCCATAATCTCTTTCATCCATTGAAAAGCCTAGTTTTAAATTCGCTTCAACAGTATCCATTCCTTGTTCCTGCAGTTTGTAAGCTTTCAATTTATTGAGCAAACCAATTCCCCGGCCTTCCTGGTTCATATACAAAACCAAACCTTTTCCTTCGGCTTCGATCATCTTCAAAGCATTGTGAAGCTGATCACCACAATCACATCTTAATGAACCCAGGATATCTCCGGTCATGCAGCTGGAATGAACTCTTACCAATACCGGCTCGTCTTTTTCCCAATCACCTTTTTTAAGTGCCATGTGAACTTCGTTTGTATTTAATTGGGTAAAAGCAATCAGTTCAAAGTCGCCGTATTTTGTCGGCATGTGAACACGAACATCTTCACGAATAAGAGTTTCTTTTTCAAGTCTAAAAGCAATAAGATCTTTTATAGAAATTAGTTTCAGGTTGTGTTTATCGGCAATTTTTCTAAGTTGTGGCAGGCGCGCCATTGTTCCGTCTTCATTCATTATTTCTACCAAAACTCCTGCATCACCATGACCGGCAAGCCTAGCTAAATCTATCGTAGCTTCAGTGTGACCTGTTCTTCTTAAAACGCCTCCATTTTTCGCACGCAATGGGAAAATGTGACCCGGTCTTCCCAAATCATCCGGTTTGGTTTCTGGATCGATAATCGCCTGGACAGTTTTGGCCCGATCATGCGCAGAAATTCCGGTTGTGCAGCCATGACCTAAAAGATCAACGCTAACGGTAAATGGAGTTCCGTGCATTGCCGTGTTATTATTTACCATCAGGTCGAGTTGTAATTGATCGCATCTTTTTTCTGAAATGGGCATACAAATCAATCCCCTTCCATGTTTGCTCATGAAGTTGATAATCTCCGGCGTTACGTTTTTGGCGGATGTAACAAAATCTCCTTCGTTTTCGCGATCTTCATCATCAACAACAATTACCAATTTACCATTTTTAATATCCTCAATGGCATCTTCTATTTTATCGAGCATAGAAATAAATTTAGATGCAAAGTTACTTCATTTAAAAATCAGCGGTTTGCGATATAGGAAATAGTTAACGGAGGAAATTTCAATTACGAATTAAAAGTTACGAATTAAAAATTACGAATTAAAAATAATGATGAAAGGTTTTCTATTATTTCAAAAAACGTGATCAACCATTTGTAATTCGTAATTCGAAATTTTTAATTGGCCTTGCTGTGGTATTTTATCAAGCCTTCCATTGGTGTTCTTAAAAAAATTCCGGGTTGCAGGCCATAATTAAGGCACAATTGTTTTACCACTTCCTGGAATCCATAAGCTACTCCCCCGGTAAAATGAATGGGTAGATTTGAACTTTCCTTATAACTGATCACATGCCTGAAGAAAAATTCGTTAATACCATCTTCAATAATATTTTCGATCATGTAATGACCACGATTTTCGGCAAGGAATATTGTGAATGAAGCGAGGTAACGGTTTGGCAAAGGCTTTTTATAAACTGATTCGATGATTTCATTTTCGGTGGTTACAAATTTGGCATCGAAGCGGGCACGAAGATTTTCGTCGAAAATGTTGTATAAATAATGTTGTAAAACCATTTTTCCCAAAAAAGCGCCACTTCCTTCATCGCCCAATATAAAACCGAGCCCCGGACTGTTTTTCACAATCTTTTTTCCATTGTAATAACAAGAGTTGGAGCCGGTTCCCAAAATGCACGCAATTCCTTTTTCATCGCCGCATAATGCTTTTGCAGCTCCCGACAAATCATTATCAATCACAACTTCTGCCTCCTTAATCAATTTTTGGAAAACGGATTTGAACATTTTTTTGTTTACAGGATTCTTACAACCGGTGCCATAAAAGTATACTTCATCTACTTTGCTTTTCTTGAGAAAAGGGAATACTTCTTTTATCATGATTTCCTCTACCTGGTGCGCATTTAAAAAATAAGGACTCATGCCCTGGGTAGTAAACAAAGTTTTTTTCGAATTTTTTAACAAGCACCATTCTGTCTTGGAAGAACCACTGTCAGCAATCAATTTGATGGAAGGTATCATTATATCACGTTTATTGAGGAAATTTGCAACTTCAAAAAAAATAAAAATAGAACAATCAGAAATATGCGCAATAAAAAATTACAGGTTTGGCTTCCGTTTTTACTGAGTTTGTGTGTTGTGGCAGGCATGTTTGTCGGCTACAGGATTAAAGGAAATATGCCGGGGAGTGGCATTTTCTATGTGTCAAAGGAAAAGCCGGTAACCCAGGTTTTAGATCTTGTAAAGAGAAAATATGTGGACAAAGAAAATATTGATTCACTGGGAAATCTTGCCATAGAAACCATCCTTTCCAAACTGGATCCACATTCAGTATACCTTCCGGCACAAGAATTAAAAGCAGTAAACGAAGATCTTGAAGGGCAGTTTTTTGGCATCGGGATAGAATTTAACATTATAAATGATACTGTGAATGTGGTTAATATTTTACCAAAAGGGCCGTCTGAAAATGCAGGTTTGATCATCGGCGATCAATTGATAAAGGTTGGAGATTCGGTTGTTGCTGCAAATCATATTACTGCTGAAAAATTAAGAAAGTTGATTGAAGGCGAAGCAGGCCAACCTGTTGATATTACCATATTTAGAAATGGAGTCCAAAAGACTATTAAAATTATTCGCGGCCCTGTTCCACTTTATAGTCTTGACGCCTCTTACCTAATTGCTGACAGTGTTGGGTATATCCGGTTGAATAAATTTTCTGAAACCACTTATGATGAGTTCATGCAGTCATTGCAGCGATTGAAAAAACAGGGAATGAAAAGCCTGATTTTAGATCTTCGGGATAATGGCGGTGGAATTTTAACGCAGGCCACAAACATTGCTGATGAATTCCTGAGCGGCAACAAACTTATCACTTACACAGAAGGGGCTCATTCACCCAAGAAAGAATATCGCTGCCAAAAGGATGGGATTTTTGAAAAAGGCAAATTGGTGGTTTTGGTAAATGAAGGCACTGCCTCCGCAAGCGAAATATTGACGGGTGCACTCCAGGATTGGGAACGCGCTACGATTGTAGGAAGAAGAACTTTTGGAAAAGGACTTGTGCAGGAACAATACCAACTGAGCGACGGCTCAGGTTTGCGCCTGACGGTGGCCAGATATTTTACACCTCTTGGCAGAAGTATCCAGAAGTCTTACCAAAACGGTATAGAAGCATATGACCAGGATTTGATGAACCGGTTCAAAGATGGAGAAATGACTTACGCTGATTCTATAAAACATACCAATGAGAAAAAATTCTCTACAGCGTCGGGAAAAGTTTTATACGGTGGAGGCGGCATTACGCCCGATGTTTTTGTTCCTTACGACACTACTTTATTTACAAAAGATGTGATGCATGCAATGATGCATGGAACTATAACCCGCTTTGTGTACATTAACTTTTTGAGAAACGAAAAGCAATTCCAGCAATATTCTTCACCAAAGAAGTTTGATGAAAATTACCAGGTTGATGATGAGACTTTGAACGAACTAAAAAGTTATGCTGAAGCAGATTCTGTTGATTTGAATCTTAATGATAAGCAGGAAAAGTCTATTCTGAAGAGAGAAATAAAAGTTTTGACGGCCCGGGAAATATGGCGTACTGAAGGATATTACGAAGTGAATAATCAATATGATTCCACTGTAAACAAGGCATTACAATTGATGAAACCCAATTCACAATTTGCTTCATCTAAATAAAACTAACATCAGGTTTTTTATTGAATTTGTGGCATAGTTTTTACGACATTTTTCAATAAAAAACTTATGACTACAAATGACAACAGGAGGCCCCAAAATAAAAATACTCATCGCCCGGATGTAAGAGATAATCTCGACAGCAGGAAGAATGAAGAACAGGATTTTAAAGGCGACGACATTACGCACAATAAGAAGGAAACAGAAGAAGAGAAATTGAAGAAAAAGTAATTGCCTTTCAATTTCCTCGGATTATTCTCTGCCAAAGCTCTTCCCTATTTTTTTTACCTTAGCGAAAAAATTTATGTGGAAGAAGAATATTTTGGAAACGATCGGGAATACACCCCTTATTCAACTGAATAAGGTTACGAAAAATTTGCCTTGCACTGTGCTGGCAAAGGTAGAGTATTTTAATCCCGGCAATTCCATAAAAGACCGAATGGCTTTGAAGATGCTTGAAGTAGCAGAGCAGGAAGGAAAAATAAAACCAGGCGGAACTATCATCGAAGGAACTTCAGGCAACACCGGAATGGGGCTTGCACTTGCTGCCATCGTGAAAGGCTACAAGTGTATTTTCACTACCACAGATAAACAATCAAAAGAAAAGGCCGACATTCTCAAGGCTGTAGGTGCAGAAGTAATTGTATGCCCGACCAATGTTGAGCCCGAAGATCCCCGCTCCTATTATTCTGTTTCAAAAAGACTTGCTGAAGAAGTACCCAATTCATGGTATGTAAATCAATATGACAACCTGGCCAACCGGCTTGCTCATTATGAACAAACCGGTCCCGAAATTTGGGAACAAACAGAAGGAAAGATTACACACCTGGTTGTGGCTGCAGGAACCGGCGGAACAATTGTTGGAACAGGAAAGTACCTGAAAGAAAAAAATCCTGAAATAAAAGTTTGGGCTATAGACAGTTATGGCTCCCTGTTGAAAAAGTATTTTGATACAGGCGAAGTGGACGAGAATGAAGTTTATCCATACATAAGTGAAGGTTTTGGTGAAGATTTCGTTCCTGCGAATTATGACATGCAGTACATAGATGAGTTTATAAAAGTAACCGATAAAGATGGTGCTGTAATGGCAAGGCGCCTTGCAAAAGAAGAAGGACTTTTTATTGGCTGGAGCGCCGGGAGTTGTGTGCAGGGATTGATGCAAATGAAAGACAGATTAAAAAAGGATGATTTGGTGGTCTGTATTTTTCACGACCATGGAAGCAGGTATGTCGGAAAAATTTATAACGACGAATGGATGATGGAAAGAGGTTTCCTGGAAGTAAAAACTTTTAAAGATCTTGTCTCAGCTCGTGGAAGCCAGAAATTGGTTACCGTAAAACCTGAACAAAAAGTCGCCGAAGCAATTGAACTAATGAGCAAATACGATATTGAAAACATCCCCGTAATGAATGGCGAAGGAATAGTTGGTTCTTTGAGTGAAGGAGGATTATTCAACAAGATTTTATCGAATCCTGAGATCAAAGAACAAACAGTTGAATCAGTAATGGAAAATGGATATCCTGTTGTCTCATTCGACACTCCTGTCGAAAAGCTGAGCAAGCTGATCTCCAAACAAAATGGAGCGGTTTTAAGCAAAGACGAAACAGGCGAATATCACATTGTAACTAAATACGATATTATTCAAAGCCTCGCAAGATAGAGTTTATTGGCATGGAGTAAAAGAATAAATAAACCAATATTTTATTTTGATTACCAATACAGTAAAAGAATAAATAATTCGGAATTTTGTTTTAGGTTCTTTAGTTTTTACTCCTGATTAATCGTAGTTTTACTACCTGTTTATTCGTAATTATTCCCTTTAAAAACATCACTTTCTACGAACGCGTACCGTAATTATATTGTGGGCAAAAAAGAGCAATCTTGCCCTTTGGCAGCATAAGATAACTCATAACTTTGTGCACAGAAGTTGATTGATGATCGAACAGGCATTAATCAAAAAAAATATCCAAAATATCCAATCAAGAACAGAATCTATCCAAATCCTATTAAAATCTGAAAAATCCGATATCAGTCAACTTCTAATTTTTTTTCCAATATCATCTCTTTGCAAAAAGTAAAGAGGAAATAAGAAACCGGCTTTTTTGAAATTTAACTGTTTCAAAAACTGAAATTCATCCTTATGAAAGCTGTCCAAAATCGCTGGGAGAACTGAATCTTATCCTTTTAAAAACCCAGAAACCGGCTGACTTACCCGGTAACATCCCAGGGAAGCTGCCACGAGGCAGTTAAAAAACTTACTTCTGCAGTCGAAAGATTGCAGAAGTTTTTTATTTTGGGAATATCGTTCTTATTATGATTTTATCACGCGAAAAAATTGGTTCCAAAAAGTACAAGCGGATCATTTCATTGGTTCCGTCGCAAACTGAATTGCTTTTTGATCTGGGTTTGGAAAAGGAAGTGATCGGTATTACCAAATTTTGCATTCACCCTGAAAAATGGTTTAGGGAAAAAACAAGGGTTGGAGGAACGAAGAAAGTCAATTTTGAAAAAATAAAAGAACTATCGCCTGATTTAATCATTGGGAATAAAGAGGAAAACGTAAAAGAACAGATAGAAAAATTGGCGGATCAATTTGATGTGTGGATCACGGATGTTAATTCTTTGGAAGATGCGCTTGAAATGATCCGCGATGTTGGATCATTGTGCCATCGGAAACAAACAGCAGAATCGTTGGCTTCACGAATTAAAGCAAGCGTTGAAAAATTAAAAGAAGAAATTTCTCAAAAAGAAAAAAAGAAAGCTGCGTATTTCATTTGGAAAGATCCTTGGATGGTTGCTGGTGGCAATACATTTATAAATGATATGATGAAACAAGCAGGCTTTGAAAATGTTTTCGCCAGCCAGGATCGTTATCCAGAAATAAACTTGAAAGAGATTCCTTTAAATACCGAGTTCGTCCTTCTTTCATCAGAGCCCTACCCTTTTAAGGAAAAGCATAAAGCTGAATTCGCGGCAATCAATTCTCAATTAAATGTTGAATTAGTAGATGGCGAAATGTTTAGTTGGTATGGAAGCCGCCTTCTCAAATCCATAGATTATTTTCATTCTTTTTGGGAAAAAAGATAATTAAATTTAATGTCTCCTATTATTTTTTGAACCAAAAATCGCTTAATCCTGTAATTCCCTATTTTTGCCGGAAATTAAAACTTAAACAATGGCATCAAAAAAGATCGCAGAGATTTTAGGCGACAAGGCTGAAGACCTTTTGAATTACAAATGTAAAATTGACAAATCAACTTTAACTCTTCCGTCACCCACATACATCGATGATATTTTTGTGCAGAGCGACCGTAATAATCGTGTAGTAGGAAGTATGCAACAACTGATGAATCATGGAAGACTTGGAGGAACAGGATACTGTTCTATCTTCCCGGTTGACCAGGGAATAGAACATAGTGCAGGCGCTTCTTTTGCTCCCAATCCAATGTATTTTGATCCTGAAAATATAGTAAAATTAGCCATCGAAGGAGGCTGCAACGGCGTTGCTTCTACATTTGGCGTGTTGGGAATTTTGAGCAGGAAATATGCTCATAAAATTCCTTTCATCGTAAAAATCAACCACAATGAACTTTTGAGCTATCCTAATAAATATGATCAAACAATGTTTGGTTCTGTTGAAACTGCATTCGATATGGGTGCTGTGGGTGTGGGCGCGACTGTTTATTGGGGAAGCCACGAAAGCACACGCCAGTTGCAGGAAGTGAGCGAAGCATTTGCGCGAGCTCATCAATTGGGAATGTGCACTATCTTATGGTGTTACCTGCGTAATGACGCTTTTAAAGTAAATGGAAAAGATTACTCAACAAGCGCTGATCTTACAGGACAGGCTAATCATTTGGGTGTAACTTTGCAGGCGGATATCATCAAACAAAAAATGGCGACCAGTAATGGAGGTTATACTGCAGTGAAGTTTGGAAAAACTTCTCCTTTGGTTTATGAAAATCTTTCTTCTGATCACCCGATCGATCTTTGTCGCTACCAGGTATTAAATTGTTATAGCGGCAAGATTGGTTTGATTAACAGCGGCGGAGAGAGCAAGGGTGCAGCCGATTTGACCGAAGCTGTGGAAACAGCCGTGATCAACAAGCGTGCTGGCGGAATGGGATTGATTCTTGGAAGAAAAGCTTTCCAAAAACCTTTTAAAGATGGAGTTGAATTGCTGAATGCAACCCAGGACGTATATTTGGATGACAGCATTACCGTTGCTTAGAAGCAGGTAAACAAGAATTGAAATAATCGTCTGGGTTAGATAAAAAATAAAAAATATCAGATGAAACAAGAAGAAGATTTCGATGCAAATCTTGCCGGCGAAGAAGGTGAAACAGAAGAGACGAAACGAAGCTGGTTCAGGAGGATCAAGAAAGGAATCACCACTTCAACTAAAGATAAAAAAGAACCGCCTGATGGTTTGTGGACCAAATGCCCGCAATGCCGTTATACATGCACAGTCACTGAATTGAGGGAAAATCTCTTTGTGTGTCCCAAGTGTGAATACCATCACCGGATCGGAAGCGCTGAATATTTCGAGATAATCTTTGATGATGATAGTTATGAGGAACTTTTCGACAACATCAGGTCAAAAGATCTTTTAGGATTTGTGGATCTCAAACCCTATAGCCAAAGACTGAAAGAGGCTTATGAAAAAACAAACATTCACGATTCTATCACAGTTGCACATGGAAAAGTAGATGGAATGGACCTGGTAGTTGCTTGCATGGATTTTGAATTTATTGGTGGCAGTTTGGGAAGTGTTATGGGAGAAAAAATATCACTCGCATGTGATTATTGCATCAAACACAAAGTGCCTTTTATGATCATCAATAAGAGCGGGGGAGCCAGAATGATGGAAAGTGCATTTTCATTGATGCAACTTGCAAAAACTTCAGGAAGATTGTCTTTACTTACGGATGCAAAAATTCCATATTTTTCTTTGTGCACTGATCCGACTTTTGGTGGAACAACAGCATCGTTTGCTATGTTGGGAGATGTCATCATGGCGGAACCAGGCGCATTAATTGGTTTTGCGGGTCCCCGAGTTATTAAAGAAACAATCAAGAAGGATTTACCTGCGGGCTTCCAGAGAAGTGAATTTTTGTTGGAGCATGGTTTCCTCGATTTCATCGTCTCACGCAAGGACCTGAAAGATAAGCTGAAGCAATTGCTGATTTTATTCAGTCATTAAATCTAAAAAACGAAACTTTGCAGCAGGAATCCCAAAAATTCCTGCTGTTTTTTATTATGGATATAAGTAACAGGAAAGCATATTTCGAATACAATATTGAACAAAAATTTGTTGCCGGATTGGTTTTATCAGGCACCGAAATAAAATCACTTCGCTCAGGAAAAGCTAGTTTTAATGATAGTTATTGCTATTTTCATAAAGGTGAACTTTTTGTAAAGAATCTTCATATCTCGGAGTATAATTATGGCACGCATTTCAATCATGAACCAATGCAGGAACGAAAACTTCTTTTGCATAAAAAAGAATTGCGCAAACTGGACAATAAGATCAAAGAAAAAGGCTACACAATCGTTCCACTGAAGATCTTTTTCTCACAAAGCGGATTTGCCAAAATTGAAATAGGCCTTGGCAAAGGCAAAAAGATCTATGACAAAAGAGAAACCATGAAAGCAAGGGAAACTGACCGAGATATTAAAAGGAAGTACGGTGTTTAAAAAATTTTGTTGCTTAAAAAAATCTTTTTAAAAGTTGTTTCACTGCTTTAGCATTCGCTCAGTCCTAAGGGAACGTTTACAGCTAGTCCTCCATCTGCCGTTTCTTTGTATTTGCTGTTCATGTCAACAGCGGTATCCCACATAGTTTTCACGACGTTGTCTAAAGTTACACGAGCAAAATCTGGAGCGCTTTGTAATGACAACTGGCTCGCCGTAATAGCTTTGATTGCGCCCATCGCATTTCGTTCAATGCAAGGAATCTGCACTAATCCTGAAATTGGATCGCAGCTCATTCCCAAATGATGTTCCATTGCAATTTCTGCTGCCATCAGCGCTTGTCTTTGTGTACCGCCCATGCATTCAGTAAGCGCTGCTGCCGCCATCGAAGCAGAAACACCAATCTCTGCCTGGCACCCGCCCATTGCTGCAGAAATAGTCGCACCTTTTTTAAAAATACAACCGACCTCTGAAGCCGTTGCCAAGAAGTGAATGATCTTTTCATCCTCATTTCCATCACAAAAAATAATATAATAGGCAAGCACAGCCGGAATCACACCGGCAGCTCCGTTTGTTGGAGAAGTTACGACTCTTCCAAAAGCTGCGTTTTGTTCATTTACTGCCAATGCAAAGCAACTCACCCAATCTAAAATGTATTTGAATTGATTTCCTCCTTCTTTGATCACCTTTATCCATGAATAAAAATCTGAATAAGTTTTTCCGCCAATTAATTTTTTATTCAAATTGGCAGCACGGCGTTTTACATTCAGTCCACCCGGAAGAATTCCCTGCGTGTGGCAGCCAATGTAAATACATTCCCGCATAATTTTCCAGATATTCAAAAGGCCGGCTTTTGTTTCTTCTTCACTTCGCCAGGAGTTTTCGTTTTCAAGCACCACCTCGCTGATGTTCATTCCGGTTTGCATACACCAATGGACAAGATCGTCCGCATCATTTATGGGGAAAGGCAAATTCACCTCTTCATTTGGATCCGCATCATCTCCTTCTTTTTTTACAAATCCACCTCCAATGGAATAATAGGTTTCTGAAATGTATTCACCATTTTCCAAAACAGCAATAAACGTCAATGCATTTGGGTGAAAAGGCAACGATTCTGTCTTTAAGAATTCAATATCCTCTCCGGGATTAAAATCGATTGGATGAGTACCATTGAGAAAAAGTTTTTTATCGGAATTAATTTGGGCGATCTTTTCGTCAATACGGTTTACTTCAAAAGTAACGGGATCGTCGCCTGACAACCCCAATTGAACCGCGATGTCCGTTCCATGTCCTTTACCGGTTTTTGCAAGCGAACCATATAATAAAATCTCAAGGGAAATTACTTGTTCGAGGATGTTGGCAAAAGTGAGTGATTTTACAAATTGTTGCGCCGCGCGCCAGGGACCAAGTGTATGGCTGCTCGAAGGCCCAACGCCAATTTTAAACATATCAAAAACAGATAGCGCTTCGTGTTTCATCCTTCAATTTAAAAAGCAAAGATAATCGCTTTAATGCACCATGTTCCTGGGTCAAAACATAAATTTTTCATCCTGCAAAGCAAGCGCAAACAGTAAACCTACAATAAAACAAAATTCTTATTTTGGCTTTAATTACGGTTGCACATCGGCAATCAATACACGAAAAACAAGATTGGAATTTGCAGGTATAACCACATTGCCGGAAGTATCTTTTACCGGTGTTGATCCATAAGAGAGGGATGGGGGAATATATAAAGTGATATCACCTCCTTTGGCTACTAAGGGTAAAGCTTTTTGCCATCCCGCAATTACCTGTCCAAGCTGAAATACAGCAGGTGTACCGGTTGAGGTAGAATCAAATCCCTGTCCGTTTAGGAATCCACCGCGGTAAAATACGGAAACGGTTGAGCAAAGACTGGATGCTGAAACGCCGCTTCCCGGCTGGTTGATCTTATAGAAAAATCCTGAAGGATCAAGTGTTGCGTCAATGTTTCTTGCAGTTAGTGAATCGTGCAATGCTTCCTGCTCACTGGAAGGAGCAATAATAGTAGATGCGCTGTAGCCGCAACTATTTACTTTTTTGGAGCAACTTGCTAAAACGACAAAACCGAAAAGCAGGATGGAAAGGATCTTTTTATTCATAGAGTATTATTGAGTTTGCAAATAAAGAGCATAAAAATTATATATTCGCTGCTTCTTCTTTGCTTTGTCTGAATTTTAACTCTTTGTAAATCTGTTCGTTCCTGTCCCATTTGAATTGCATGCTAAATAAAGTGTAAAAAACAGCAATTGCAATAACCGCAATGATAATGAGGGTAATCAGCGTTGGAGAAATATAAACCATGTTCTTATACCAGCCATGAAAGATTACTGCTATAAGGATCGGAAGCGCAAACATAAGCCCATAGGGCGATCCGTACATAAACCTGGTAAATATTTTTTTCTCCTTATCCCGGTTTTTTTCCCAATAAATAATGAATGATTTCTCGTCGTCTGTAAGCATGGCACAAAGGTAACACACTAAAAATTAAAATGAAATCCGACAAGTCTTTTCGCCCTCATTTTTATGAAGTAAATGAAAAAAAATGTAGGTTTGCTTTATTAAAACCTCCTCTGTGAAAATTGAGCAAGTACTTGTACATTATTTATTAAAAACCAAACAACTCACCTTACAAGGCATCGGAACTTTTCATCTTGATGCGTCCGTGCCTGATTCTGCTGATTCAGAAAAACCCGTTTATATTCCCGAAAACGCAATTTCTTTTAATTATGATCCACGCGTAACTGAAGATGAAGGTTTAGTTGATTTTATTGTAGAACATACCGGCAAGATTAAGCCACTTGCCGCCTCCGACCTTGATTCATTTCTTTCGTTGGGAAGGCAATTTTTAAATATCGGTAAACCTTTTGTTCTTCCTCATATTGGCACTTTAGAAAAACAAAATTCAGGGCAGTTGGCTTTTATTCCCGGCGAATTAATTGCTCCCCGCATTGAACCAAATCGTGTAAGAACGGAAGAAGAGGTAATGGAAGAATCAGGTGATGAAGGTTTATTCAAAGATTACCAAAGAGAAAGAAAGGCAAATAATGGAGGAAAGATGGCATTAATGCTCCTGGTGCTGATAATCCTAGGATTTGCAGTATGGGCAGTTTGGCGTTATGCCTTTACCAAAAAAGAAGAAACCCCGAACCTGACTTCCACAGAAGGAATTGTGCCGGTGAAAGATTCTTCCGTAAAAATTGATACAACGACTACTACCAATACAACGGCTGTTTCAGATACGGTTTCATTTAACGTTGTAGTAAGTGAGTATCATACAGAAACTGCTGCAGAAAGAAGGCTTCAAGTCTTGAAAAATAACCGCCGTAATGTGATCTTGTACACAGATGATTCCACAATCTATAAAATTGCAGAACCTTTTAATCTTCCCCTTTCTGATACGACAAAAATTTTGGATTCATTGCGCCGCTATTATGCGAAAGCAGTTTTAGAAATCAAATAAGTATTGGAACATTTTCAACCTTTGTTCACCTGCAAAAACAACTTTTCGCAGGAAAAATAATTGTACAATAAAGAAGATTATTTTCGATAGAAAATAGAAATGCTCCCGCATTCGTTCAGCAGGAAAAACAAAATGAAGAAGTGATATTAAACGTTGATAGAGATCAGAAACAATATTCCTAAAATTTCAAAGATTGTAACGAGTATGATTCCTCTGAAGGCCATTCTTTCATCGCTTGTTTCTTTCATTTTAATACATTTTGGGTTTAAGGTTTGGCAAAAGTAATTCGAAAAAAGCAAAAATAAAAAATCATCAGCCAATTTTTCTTTTGAATTGGTTGATAAAAAACCTAATCAGCAATTGAAAGAAAAATTATTTATTTTTTTTGTTCGTTTACTATCCTACCCTTCGAATGTTGCTTTGAATGTCCATTTATTTCTTTAGAATTATCCTCAAATTCTTTGATCACGTCATCAATTGTTTTATCACAATCAAAAAAAGAAAGCAGTTTATTGATCACTCCCTCCACCAAAGCATCCGGGCAACTTGCACCGCTCGTTAGCAAGATCTTCACAGGCTTCTTTTCGGGCAAATAAGAAAGAGTAGTTACAACTTCTTTCCTGTGAATCTTATAATGATCAATCTGCCGTGAAGAAACAATTTCCTCTTCTGATCTGACGAAATATGTTGGCAATTTTTCTTCACATAATTCTACAAGGTGCGAAGTATTTGAGCTGTTGTATCCGCCAACAACAATTGCCAAATCTGCGGGTGTTTCGAGCAAGGCATACACTGCCCCCTGGTTATCATTTGTTGCATAGCAAAGTGTATCGCGTGTGTCGGCAAAACGATCACCGATGTTTGTTTCACTGAGATTATATTTTTGTTTCATCACTTCTTTCAAATATTCAGCGATGGCCTGTGTGTCGCTTGCCAGCATGGTTGTTTGGTTTACAACACCGATTCTCTGCAAATCCTTTTCAACATCAAATCCTTCAGTGTACTGACCTTCGAATTGCTTATAAAAAAAACAAGCATCTTTTTTGCCTAAAATATAGGAAGCTAATTCCCTGGCTTCGTTCATGTCTTTCACTATAACGGTAGGTGAATTCGCTGCGCTATGGCTAAATGTGGCGCGCGTTTCTTCGTGCTGTGGTTTGCCGTGTACAACTACAGAATAATTATTTTCAGCTATTGCTTGCGCACGATTCCATACTTTTTGAACAAACGGACAAGTGGTGTTATAATTTTCTATTTGAACCCCTGCTTCTTTCAATTGCTGCTCAATTTCGAGTGTTGTACCAAATGCCGGCACTACAACAATATCATCAGGTTTTAATTCATCAAACGGTATAAGTGTTTTACCTTTTGTATCCATCAAAAATTTAACACCACGCATTTTAAGGTCATTATTTACTTGTGGATTATGGATCATTTCACTCAGTAAAAAGATTCTTCTGCCTTCATTTTCTTCAACTGTCTTAAAAGAAATTTCAATGGCATTTTCAACTCCATAACAAAAACCAAAATGTCGGGCGAGGTAAATTTTAAGTTTTCCAAAATCCAGGCACGTTGGTGAAAAATCTTTCTTTAATTTATCATCGGATTTGCGCTTGTTCTTTATTGCAGTTATTAAGGGGCTACGGTAAAATACTGGAACATCAAATTTTTTCATTTCGGCAACTTTCGGCTGTAAAGTTACAATCTACATCGCTACCAAATGGGTTGTAAGGATATTTATGATTAATTTTATTTTTTTAAGGAAAAACAAAATATGTCGAAGAAAAAAGGAAAAAAGAAACATCCTGCCTGGAGTTATTCCACAAACATCTATGAAGTAAATATTAGACAATATACGTTGGAAGGCACTTTCAAAGCGTTTGCAAAACATTTGCCGCGGTTAAAGGACATGGGTGTTGAAACCTTATGGTTTATGCCCGTGTTACCCATTAGTGAAGAAGGAAGGCTTGGTTCTTTGGGTAGTTATTATGCTGCAAAAAATTACCAGGAGATCAATCCGGAATTCGGAACGGTGGAAGATTTTAAAGTTTTGATTGCAGATGCGCATCAAATGGGTTTCAAAGTGTTGATGGATTTTGTTGCGAATCACGCGGGAAACGATATGGGTTGGATACAGGAACACCCTGAATATTTTGTGAAAGATGGAAACGGATCTTTTGTTCATCCGCATGGATGGTCGGATGTGAGCCAATTGAATTATTCCGTTCCAGAAGTGTGGAAAGTGATGACGAAAGTTTTAAAATATTGGGTGAAAGAATATGATGTGGATGGATTTCGATGCGATATGGCTCATCTTGTTCCGCTTGAATTCTGGCAGTATGCCAAAAAGAAAGTTTCGAAATTGAAAGACGATCTTTTTTGGCTTGGTGAATGCCAGGTGCCGGAATATCATGAAGTTTTTGATGCGACTTATACATGGAAATGGATGCATGCAAGTGAAAACTTTTATCATGGTCAAATAAATCTTCAAAGTTTGCTAACAGTGTTGTACAGAACAATCGCGGAATTTCCCTGCAATGCTATGCGGGTTTATTTTACCTCAAATCATGACGAAAACAGTTGGAACGGAACTGAGTATGAAAAGTACGGTGACGCAGCAAAATTAATGGCGGTATTTTCGTGCACATGGGACGGCGTTCCTTTGATCTATTCTGGCCAGGAATTGCCGAATAAAAAGAGGTTGAAATTCTTTGAAAAGGACCAGATAGACTGGACAGGCAAATTTGAACTACACGACTTTTATAAAATATTGCTTACGCTCAAATCCACGAATAAAGCTTTACGTGCAGGCGACCCAAAAGTATTGACGCAGATTATTTCCCCTCCTGATGAGAACAAAGTTTTTGCTTATGTGCGCAAATACAAAGAGCAGGAGGTTTTTGTTATTTTAAATTTTAGCGGGGAAGGACTAAATTTCGAAGTGAAAAATGTAAAGGGCCTTTTCAGGAATCTTTTCTGGAACGATGACATAGACTTCGAAAAGAAAAGCCTTGTATGGCTTCATCCGTGGGATTACCTCGTGTTTGAAAAAATACCAATGTTGTCCTGAAATAATACCGGGATTATTATTTAAGAAAAAATACCTGCTTCGTTAAAATTAATCATCTATTTGAGCGTTATAGGTTTATACCGAACGAAAGGTTTACCTTTGCAACATTATTCTCCTACTTAGCAGACTGGATTTTCTTTTTACCAAAAGCTCATCAAGTCATAGGTTGTTGAGCATACTGTCGAAACAGACTTTCAGAAAATCAATATTTCAGGGAAGTTATTATTTACGTTAAAACAATAAAATTGTTATTTAAAGAATTACATTTAATAGCGCCGATTTTAAAGGCTCTTGAAGAGGAAGGTTATACAGAACCTACGCCCATACAGCAACAATCAATTCCTCATATTCTTCGCGGAAAAGATTTGATGGGCTGTGCACAAACAGGCACAGGAAAAACAGCTGCATTTGCGATACCTATTTTACAAAACCTCGTTCTTCAACAAAAAGAAAATGCTGGTAATCACAACATCAAAGTTTTGATCCTCACTCCTACTCGCGAGCTTGCGATCCAGATCGATGAGAGTTTTGCTTCTTATGGAAAATATACTGGCATAAAACACACGGTAATCTTTGGTGGAGTTTCTCAATTCCATCAAACAAAAGAATTAAAGCGGAACCCTGACGTATTGATTGCCACACCAGGAAGATTACTGGATCTTATTTCTCAAAAATTAATGGATTTGAAAAAGCTTGGCATGTTCGTTCTGGATGAAGCAGACCGCATGCTTGATATGGGGTTCATACATGATGTAAGTAAAGTTATTTCATACTTGCCTGAAAAAAGACAAAGCCTGTTTTTCTCTGCAACAATGCCGAATGAAATTGTACGACTTTCTGCATCGATTTTGAAAAATCCTGTAAAAGTAGAAGTGACGCCGGTTTCATCAACTGCCGAAAATGTGGCACAGCAAATTTATTTGGTTGAAAAAAATGACAAACGCGAACTGTTGATCCATCTTTTAAAAAATGAAGAGATTCAAAATGCGCTAGTTTTTACAAGAACAAAATATGGTGCTGATAAAATTGCGCGTGCGCTTCACCGTGCGAACATAAAATCTGATGCCATTCATGGAAACAAAACGCAACAAGCAAGGCAAAAAGCACTGAATAATTTTAAGGAAGGAAAGATCCGTGTGCTGGTGGCGACTGATATTGCTGCGCGTGGAATTGATGTTGATGAATTAAGTCATGTGATCAATTTTGAATTACCCAACATTCCTGAAACTTATGTTCACCGCATTGGCCGGACAGGAAGAGCTGGAAATTCAGGTATTGCTTTATCTTTCTGTGATATGGAAGAAAGAGCTTACCTGCGCGACATTCATAAATTAATCGACCAAACAATTCCTGTTGTCCAGGATCATCCTTATGCAAGTAAACTTAACTTTGTTCAATCTCCTGTCAGCACAAATATTTTAATGAATCGCCGGCCTGCTTCTCACAACGGTTTCAGAAGGACAAGAAGCTGGAGCCAGGGAAGATAAATTCAGTGTGTTTATCGATATAATTTAAAAATGGCAGCTCAAATGGTTGCCATTTTTTTATAGTAAAAAAGGAAATAATGAAAATTTTTATTTTGTCTTCTTCGATTAAACTTTGATCTTTCCTTCAACACCTACGTTAGTCTTTATTCCTGTGACTGCGGAAGTCGCCATTTTCAATAATGTGATCATTTTTCCATTTATCGTATCCCAATAATGCGCTTCAACCGGCGCAACTTTTAGCAAGCTGATGTTTGGATCATCTTTTCCTTCGAAATAGGCTTTCATTACCGGGTTCCAAAGTTTGTCAATCTTTTCTTTGTCCCAAACAATTTCCGTTTTTCCCGTGATGGTTAAAAAATGACTGTCAGAATTTTTTGCATACAACAATTGCACAGTTTGATCATCTTTTATTTCATCATTCTTGTTGCTTTCTTTGATGCTAAAAAACCAAATATCTCCCTGCTCATCAACTTCTGCAGTTGCCATCGGTCTTGTTCTGAAAGGAACATTTTCCACTTCTGTGCAAAACATGCAGGTTTTAATATCATCAACCATTTCTTTTATTTTTTGAATCGCTTCTTTATCATATAGATTTTTTGTGTTGCTCATTATTTTTGTTTTTAAAATTTGTAATCAAATTCTTTTTATTTTTTTCTCTCATATCGGCCCATAATCTTTCCACTGGCAATGATGTGACCCTTCATCTCTTTTTCGAGATCCTGCTTTTTTCTTCCGGCAAGCATGTCTAAAGACTTATCCAGCGCAAAAACATGAAAGTAATACCGATGAGAACCCGAAGGCGGACAAGCTGGATGATAACCCGATTTACCGGCGCTGTTATCGCCGCTCGTTCCGGGGTTGCTGGCTTCTTCAATTTTTTCATTTGGGTTGATATTATAAACTATCCAATGAACAAAAGTGCCATTTGGTGCATCAGGATCTTCTGCAATTAATGCCAGTGTTTTCGTTCCGGCAGGAATATTTTGGATTTGCAAAGGAGGATTAACACCTTCACCATCACACGAGTATTTTGCAGGGATATTTCCTTCATTTTCAAATGCAGGACTTGTTATTTTTAATTCACCTGTTTTTGTTTCCATGATTATTTTTTTATTAGCGATTAATAAAAATTTATGCCAAGAATGGAAGGGAACTGGCTTCTAATTCTTCTGATAATGAGAATTAGATGTGTTTAGAAGTGCTTAGTGAGCTTAGAGAAGTTTAGAAGTTTAGAAGTTTAGATATTTAGAAAAGGTCGCTACTTACAACAACTTATTCAATATTGCAAAATTCTTCTTTCTTATCTTTTCATCCATTACTCCTGCAAACAGATCACCTTTCTTTTTGATCCGTCCCATTATTGAATTAATATTAAACTTTTTCGGATCGAGCTTTTTATTCACTTCTTTCCATTCAAGTGGAGTGGAAACCGTCGGTTGTGATGCTGGCCTTACAGAGTAAGGAGCCGCAACCGTGTCAGCTTCATCATTCTGGTTTGGATCGATATACAATTTATCACCACGCTTGTCAATCGATATTTCCGTTGTGGTAATTTCGGGCACTAATTCATGAATCCGGCTACAAATTATTTCTGCGATATCTCTTGCTTTTGGAAATGAAAAATTTTCACAGGGAATGTAAAGATGCATTCCTGTTTTACCCGAAGTCTTCACAAAAGCTTTAAGTTTCAATTTATCAAAAACTTTTTTGGCTGCCAAAGCCGTTTCAATCACCTTTTGAAAATCTTCATCACTCGGATCCAAATCGATGATAATAAAATCGGGTTCAAGATAATTATCAATCCTCGATGTCCAGGGATTTATATCGATGCAACCCAAATTGACCATGTATAACAAAGTCGCTTCATCATTACAAACCAAATAATCGATAACGGTTCTTTTTCCTGTCTTTGGATGCTTCCTTTTTGTTGAAAAAACTTTTGCCCATTTTGGTTGTTTTCCCTGCATATCCTTAATATACAATCCCGGTAAAGTGGCTTTGATATTTTTGATGTGCAATGATTCTGCGCGATTCTTCAAATAAGGCAAAATATAAGGAGCGATTGTGTGGTAATATTCAATCAAAGCGGCTTTGGTAATTCCAGGCCACAATTGTTTTTCAACATTCGTAAGCCTTACTTCTTTGCCATCAATCATTACTGAATCTTCACTTGTTATGTTTTCATTCTCAAGAATACGCCAATTGCTTGCGGGATAACTTTTTTCCTTTGTTTCCTTTTTATTTTCCACTTCTTCTAATGGAACCGGTTTTTCTTCAACTACCTGCTTTGGTTTTTTGTCATCCCGTAAACCCAGAAAAATGGCAGGTTTGCGGATCATCCCCGATCGTGTATAAGTTGCAAATTTTATGTTGGCAACTAATTCAGGTTTTACAAAATGCACTTTCCTGTCTGTTTCAACTTTGTTGGCGAAAGGACTTTTATCAATCTCAATCTTTTCAAGTTTTTCTTTTATTTTTTTCTTTTGATTGCCCTTAAATCCGCCGCCTGCATGCCCCTGGTACAAAAGTTTTCCATCTTCGTAATAACCAAAAACGAGTGAGGCAAATGGAGTGGCATTATCGGATTCCGTCCAGCCGCCAATTACAAACTCCTGTCGCTTTTCAGTAGGCAATTTGAGCCAATCCTTGCCGCGCTTTCCCTGCTGATAATGACTGTCTTTTCTTTTAGCAACAATTCCTTCCATTTCCTGTTTTTTAATAAGTTCAAACAATTGTATTCCCTGTTCAAAATCATCACTGTAGCGAATGGCATCATTAAATGGAATTACGCTTGAGAGAATTTCTTTTCTTTCGGTCAATTTTAAACCTGTCAATTTATAACCATCAAACCAAAGGATATCAAAAAGATATAACACAACGGGATTATCATGATCACTTTTTTGCAATGCATCAAAATCAGGTCTTCCGTTTTTGTCGAGCGCAACAATCTCTCCATCCACAACCGCGTTCAAATCCATTGCAGAGAAAGCTTTTATTACTTCAGGATATTTGGACGAATAATCCAAACCGCCGCGTGATCGCAATACTACTTTGTCTTTTTGAACAAACGCAATTATGCGATATCCATCCAATTTTACTTCATATAAAAAATCAGGATCATCAAATGGTTCCTTGATCAATGTGCAAAGCATCGGTTTTACATTTGAGAGAAACTTTGACTTCTCTCCTTTTTTCAATAAAGCCTGTAATTCTTTATCGTCAATTTGGTTTTCATTTTCTGAAGCCGTTTTTTTGGCCCTGTTACTTTCCCATTCTTTTTGTGGATTAGCTTTTACCTGTTCAAGTGTTTTTCCTGATAAAACTGACTTGTCTTTTTCTTCAACATTTTCTTTGCTGGCATATTTGTCTTTTTTCTTGATCAATAACCATGCATTGTCACCACGCTCACTCGTTTTTACCAAAGAAAATTCGCCCTTTAATTTTTTTCCATGCAAGACAAATGAAATGGCGCCCTGGTACAAATGATGCAACAAACTTTTTTCATTTTCTTTTTTCGTTTTCTTTTTTTCAGCAGGCTCATAAGTTCCTTCGTCCCAAACGATCACCGTTCCGGCACCATAGCCTTCAGGAATGGTTCCTTCAAAATCACGATAATCCCAGGGATGATCTTCTACCATCATTGCTAATCTTTTTACAGACGGATCCATTGAAGGCCCTTTGGGAACCGCCCAACTTTTTAAAACGCCATCCATTTCAAGCCTGAAATCATAATGAAGATGAGAGGCATGATGTTTCTGTACTACAAAACGAAGTTGCTCTCCTGATGGCTTTCCACCTTGAGGTTCCGGCGTTTTATCGAACGATCTTTTTTCTTTGTATTTAGTTAATGACATCATCTTTTAGCAATAAAAAGATATGCCAGTTTTAAGGAGAGGTTTCGAGAAAAGCGCAAAATAAGAATTTAGATAAAATGTTCGATTACTGTTCAGGCTTAAAATAATGTACGTGTTAATCTTCCGATCATCACGCCCTGGTGATAGATCTGCATTGCATATTTTCCTTTTTGAAAATTGTGTGAATCAATGGTAAAAACCAGCCGGTTTCCATTGTCTCTTTTATTATCAAATTTGATAGAAGTAGTAAAAGGTCTTGTTCCGGAATCCGTTTTGAACATTCCGGATCTCCCTGAAGGTGCTATCAGCGTTTTCCCATCCGGTTGAACAATCACAATATAAATTGTATTGTCATTATTTGTTGGTTTGATGTTGATCTGGAAAGAACCATACAATCTTTCCGTTTGAGCAGCAATGTTGGTTACACTTTTGTTTTTACTCAAAGATAAACCTACAAAACGCAAATGAGCAACGAGCACCGGCAATGTGTATGCAGAACTGGCAAGTTGTTTACCGGCTGTTTTTGCGGGAGTAGTTGCTTTTTTTTGCATTAGTTCATTAACCATGTTCGCCAGCTTTTCATTTTGCGCAGCTATTTCGTCATTCCTTGCTTTTAATTGTTCGAGGCTTTGTTGCAACTTGCTGATCCTTTCGCTATCGGCAGCAGAATTTTGAGAAGCATTTTTATTTTCAATCATCTTTGTTATTTCATTTCTCAGCCGATTGAACTCAATTAATTTGGCGGCCAGCGCCGTGTCCGAAGAAGAATCAATGGAAATAGAATCTGAAACGTTGTGGATTTGTACGACAGCAGCGTTCAGAAGATTTTGTAGCGAATCGGAAAAAGAAGAATCTCTGCCAGCAGATTCCTTCGGTTGCGTAATGGCTACTTTTTCTTGTTGTTTTTTTTCGAAATAATAATGATAACCCCAATAAGAAACCAGGATAAATGAAACGGTTACAACAAACAACACGAAAACAAGCAGGTATATTATTCTCCGGTCTCTCATGTACGATTGGTAATAATTGATTTGCGCAAAAATATCTATTTTAAAAGGATTTAAACGGAAGTTTATCGGCCTGCAAAGCACTTTCAAAATTTCCCGGTCATCCTGCGTTGAGGCCTGTAAAAAAACTGGAAGAATTTGCTGCTGAAACCGAAGAATTTTCAAATAAGAAAACAGTTGATGCAATCGTTTTTAATATTGCCTTTTTACCCTATTTTTGCAGCCCTTAAAATTAAGTAATTACCAAATATGGATAATTTGATCTACGTAATACCGGCAATGGGAATTGTTGGTTTGCTTTACACGTTTTTGAAATTTGCATGGGTAGGCAAGCAGGAAGCCGGAAATGAGAGAATGAAAGAAATAAGCACTTATATTGCTGACGGTGCGATGGCCTTCCTGAAATCAGAATGGAAGATCCTATCTTATTTTGTTATTATCGCTGCTATTTTATTAGGCATCATGGGATACAGCAGTGCCAACAGCAGCTGGAGCATCGCCATCTCATTTATTTGTGGTGGCTTTTTTAGTGCCCTTGCCGGATTTATCGGGATGAAAGTGGCCACCAAAGCCAATGTACGTACTACACAAGCCGCAAGATCAAGTCTCTCCAAAGCATTGAACGTTTCTTTTACCGGCGGAAGTGTAATGGGATTGGGTGTTACCGGTCTGGCAGTTTTAGGACTAGGAGGTTTGTTTATCATTTTAAAATTCATTTTCGCTCCTCATGCTGCAGCCAATAGTTTTGAAATGGAGCGAACCATCGAAATTTTGACAGGCTTCAGTCTTGGTGCAGAAAGCATTGCGCTTTTCGCCCGTGTGGGTGGCGGTATTTATACCAAAGCTGCCGACGTTGGCGCTGACCTCGTTGGTAAAGTGGAAGCCGGAATTCCGGAAGATGATCCACGTAATCCTGCAACAATAGCAGACAACGTAGGTGATAATGTGGGCGACGTTGCCGGCATGGGTGCTGACCTTTTTGGTTCATATGTGGCTACGATTTTGGCTACAATGGTTTTAGGAAGAGAAACATTGTCAAATGATGCTTTTGGCGGAATGGCGCCCATCTTATTGCCGATGCTGATCGCTTCAATGGGAATTTTGTTTTCAATCATCGGAACTTTCTTTGTAAAGATTTCTGACAAAGCAGGTTTGCACACTGCAGTTGTTCAAAAAGCATTGAACCTCGGAAACTGGGGATCCATCGTCCTTACAGCAATTGCGGCTTATTTCCTCGTGATGTGGCTGATGCCGGATACGGATTTGGTGCTTCGCAATTATCACTTTACAAAATATGGCGTTTACGGCGCAATTATCATTGGTTTGGTTGTTGGAACTTTGATCAGTTTCATTACTGAATTTTATACAGCTATGGGCAAAAGACCCGTGTTGACTATCGTTCGTCAATCTTCTACAGGTCACGCAACAAATATTATCGGCGGTCTTGCAATTGGAATGGAAAGTACTTTATTCCCGATCATTGTTTTGGCTTCAGGAATTTTCCTTTCTTATTATGCAGCCGGTTTATATGGCGTGGCGATTGCTTCTGCCGGTATGATGGCTACAACAGCAATGCAGTTGGCAATTGATGCTTTCGGGCCAATCGCAGATAACGCGGGAGGTATAGCTGAAATGTGTGAATTGCCAAAAGATGTGCGCGAAAAAACCGACATTCTTGATGCCGTCGGAAATACAACAGCAGCAACAGGTAAAGGATTTGCAATTGCTTCTGCAGCGCTCACTTCATTGGCGTTGTTTGCTGCTTTTGTGGGCATTGCAAAAATTGATGGAATTGATATTTATCGTGCAGATGTTCTTGCAGGATTGTTTGTCGGCGCAATGATTCCTTTCATATTTTCTTCACTTGCCATTCGTGCGGTTGGAGAAGCAGCAATGGCGATGGTAGAAGAAGTGCGCAGGCAATTCCGCACTATTCCAGGAATAATGGAAGGAAAAGGAAAACCTGAATATGAAAAATGTGTTGCCATTTCAACCAACGCTTCTATTAAAAAGATGATGGCACCCGGGGCGATTGCTTTGCTTTCACCGGTGATCATTGGTTTTATTTTCGGACCACAGGTTTTGGGTGGATTCCTGGCAGGTGCAACTGTAAGTGGGGTGTTAATGGGAATATTTCAAAACAATGCCGGCGGTGCATGGGACAATGCAAAAAAGTCTTTTGAAAAAGGTGCACTCATTAATAATGAAACACATTACAAAGGTTCAGAACCGCATAAAGCATCAGTAACTGGTGATACGGTTGGTGATCCGTTTAAAGATACATCAGGTCCGAGCATGAACATCCTGATCAAATTGATGAGTATTGTTTCCCTGGTAATTGCTCCTACTCTTGCACATAATTTTGCAGGAAAGATTAAAATGGAACGTGAGCAAAAAATTCAAAACTTAATCAACATTGATAAAGCTTCAGTTGCTGAAAATGGAGAAAGGACAAATGATCAGTGGACATTGATAACTCCTCCCGGATCAGATAGGGCCGCTGCTGAAAAACAAGTTCAAAGTTTTATTTCTGTGTTGGAAGATGATCACATGATCACCAACAGTACATTTTCTGTGGCAGTTGCCAAAGGTGAATTGTACATCAACGGCGACAAACAACCATCATCTGTACAACAAAAATACAGTCAATACATCCACAGAACCGGCGACTTCATCAGCAAGGAAGTTCCGATGAAATAAATAAGAAAATTATTCTTACAAAAAATTTAGAGGCCGTTTCGATTGAAGCGGCCTCTCTTTTATAAAAATAATTATCAGGTAAAGTTGTTGGTTTACTACAGATCAATTTGCTCTTCGGTAAAACTCTTCAATTATCAGTTACCTGTCTTCCAAAACTTCTCTTTCTTGCAAACTTAAACAGGTAAATAATCTTTTACTGACTCTTTTTTTGATAATTGCCCATTAGACTTTTTTTGAGGGGAAAGGATTTTTTCCCTTGGAAATTCCAGGGCCGCATGTGCGGCAGCCAACCTTGCTATCGGAACTCTAAATGGTGAACAGCTTACATAGTTCATCCCGATACGATGACAGAACTTCACACTTTCCGGATCGCCGCCATGCTCTCCGCAAATTCCCACTTTCAATTTTGGTTTCGTTTCCCTTCCTTTTTCAGTTCCGAATTTTATCAACTCTCCCACACCATTTTGATCGATGGTTTGAAACGGATCGTCATTCAGAATTTTCAGATCGAGATAATTCGGCAGAAATCCGCCAATGTCATCACGGCTAAAACCAAAACTCATCTGTGTAAGATCATTGGTACCAAAGCTGAAGAAATCAGCTACCGTAGCCATTCTGCCTGCTTTTATCGCAGCCCGCGGTGTTTCTATCATTGTTCCGTAGAGGTAAGGAATTTGTTTCAATTTAAATCTTTCACAAATTTCCCTGTAAACCGCATCCACAATTTTTTTCTGGTGAATAAGTTCGTTTACTGTGCACGTTACCGGTATCATTATTTCCGGGAAAGCTTTTTTGCCTGATTTTATTAATTCAGCAGTTGCTTCAAAAATCGCCCTTATCTGCATTTCCGTAATTTCCGGGTAACTGATACCGAGTCTCACGCCGCGGTGCCCCAACATTGGGTTGTTTTCGTGCAAAGCCAACACACGTCTTCTCAGCAGGCTCATGCTGATACCAAGTTCCTTGCTCAACTGCTGAAGCTTTTCTTTGTCATGTGGAACAAACTCATGCAATGGCGGATCGAGCAGGCGGATTGTTACAGGGTTTCCATCCATTACTTTCAGTGTTTCCTTCACATCTTTCTTTACAAAAGTAAACAACTCAGCAAGTGCAGCTTTTCTTTCATCCACATTTTTGCTGACTATCATTTTGCGAAGCAGAAACAACGGTTGCTCACTTCCTTCACCATAAAACATGTGTTCCGTACGGAACAGACCAATTCCCTCAGCGCCGAATTTCATTGCCTGCTTTGCATCAGCCGGCGTTTCAGCGTTCGCTCTCACGCCAATCTCTTTCACTTTGTCCACCAGCTTCATCAGGTCTTTATAAGATTGGTTTTTGTCGAGGTTGATGTCAGTTAGCGGAAGACTTCCTTCATAAGCCAAACCTTTTGTTCCGTTCAGGCTTATCCAATCTCCTTCCTTAATTACAGTTCCGTCTTTTGAATGAAAAGTCTTTGTCTCAGAATGAATTTCAATATCTCCGCAACCAACAATACAGCACTTTCCCCAACCTCTTGCTACCAATGCCGCATGAGAAGTCATACCTCCTTTCGTTGTAAGAATTGCCTGTGATTTATGCATGCCATCAACATCTTCAGGTGAAGTTTCTTCTCTTACCAAAATCACTTTTTCACCTTTCGACGCCCAATCAACCGCATCATCAGAAGTAAAGACAACACGACCTATCGCACCTCCGGGCCCGGCAGGTAATCCTTTGGCAATCGGCTTTTTCAATTGCTCTGCTTTTGGATCAAGCATAGGCAGCAACAATTCGATCAGTTGGTTTGGTGCAACTCTTTTCACCGCTGTTTTTGCATCTATCAATTTTTGCTGATACATTTCTGTTGCCATCCTCACGGCTGCAATTCCGTTTCGTTTTCCTACACGGCACTGCAACATATAAAGTTTCCCTTTTTCGATAGTAAACTCAATATCCTGCATGTCTTTGTAATGTTTCTCCAGTTTCGTTTGGTATTTGTACAATTCCTTATAAAGTGCAGGCATCTTTTTTTCCAGCGTGTTCAAATGTTTGCTCTGCGAGTTTTTCGAATATTCATTCACCGGCGAGGGCGTTCTGATTCCGGCTACTACATCTTCTCCCTGGGCATTTACCAAATATTCACCGTAAAATTTATTTTCTCCGGTGCCTGGATTCCTGGTAAAACCAACACCGGTACAACTATCATCGCCCATGTTGCCAAAAACCATGGATTGCACGTTTACAGCAGTTCCCCATTCATCGGGAATTTTTTCAATGCGACGGTATTCCTTTGCGCGCTTTCCGTTCCAGCTGCTGAAAACCGCTCCAATCCCACCCCACAATTGTTTCATAGCATCATCAGGAAATTCTTTTCCCAAAATTTCTTTCACTGTCTTCTTGTATTTTACCACAAGCTTCTTCAGGTCTTCAGCACTAAGATCTGTATCACTTTCATACCCTTGTTTGCGCTTAAGCTCATCCAACTCCTCGTCAAGTACTTTTCTTATGCCTTTGCCATTTTTCACTTCAATTCCGGCAGCTTTTTCCATCACCACATCGGCGTACATCATGATCAATCTACGGTACGCATCATACGCAAATCTTTCATCACCACTTTGCGCAATCAATCCATTTATTGTCTTTTCTGTCAATCCAACATTCAAAATAGTTTCCATCATGCCGGGCATACTTTTGCGGGCACCGGAGCGCACAGATATCAGCAACGGATTTTTTTCATCTCCGAATTTCTTGCTGGTAAGCTTTTCCATTTTGGACAGCGCTTTTTCCGTTTCTTCTTTTAATTTCTTAGGATAAGTCTTGTTATTCTTGTAATAGCATGTACAAACTTCTGTCGTGATCGTAAAGCCCGGCGGGACGGGAAGACGCAGGTTGGGATGACCTGCCATTTCTGCAAGATTGGCTCCTTTTCCGCCCAATAAATTTTTTAATGATTCATTTCCGTCTGCTTTACCTCCGCCGAAGAAGTAAACAAACTTTTCTACCTTTTTATTCTGTGGCATGATAAAATGTTTTTGGTAATTACAGCTACATAGTTAAGTGTTCTATGTCGCAATAATTCAAACATTCATCATAAAGAGAGTTGATCTTTATCAGTAATGAACAAAGAAAACGAGGTATGTTTTAAAGAATTGTTTTTATTCAGTAAAATAGTTTCAATATCCCCAACTATTCATCACATCCAAATCATCCTTTGCGGCTTGCAATGGTGTTTTGTCCTGGTAGGATTCCTGTTCGATAATAAATTCTGTTGTCCCACCTTTTTCCTTAAACATGTCCACAATTTCTTTTACAGGAAGTATTCCTTTTCCCAAAACAGTACTTTCATAGTTATCGCCCATTTCACCTTTACCGCTTGATTTGATCTCATCTTTCACATGCATACTTGTGAATCTTCCCGGATGTTTTTTGAGGATTTCCAATGCACGTCCCCCGGCACCATACATGTTTCCAATATCAATTTGTTGCAGAACGAGATCTGGATCAGTTTTTTCCAAAATGATATCGTAGATCTGTTTGCCGTTTAAGGAATATTTGAATTCAAAATCGTGATTATGGTAACCAAATTTTAATCCCGATTTTTTACACAGCTCCCCGGATTTATTGAACACGTCAAGGAACTTTAAAAGATCATCATAATTCTGGCGAAGATTTTCATCCAGCCATGGACTTATCACATACATCTCTCCCACTTCGGCAGCATCATCCACGGTTTGTTTCCACTTATCCGTAAAATCATTTTTAGAACTGTCCCAATCAGCACCGGACATCACAGTATGGCCGCTCGGCATATTTAAACCCAAATCATCCAACACCTTTTTAAAATCTTTTGCGGAATAACCATAAAATTTCCGGTTGATGTAATTGGCATGTTCCACATTTTTGTAGCCCATCGCTTTCAATTGTTTCAATGTGCCCAAAGGATCTTTTTGCATATCGTCGCGCACAGAATACAATTGAATTCCGAGGATATGATCAGACGCTTTCTTTTTCGCAAAAATAAAATCGGGCAAAAACATTGTACCGGCAAGCGCTACAGAGCTGTTTACGATAAATTTTCTCCTGGTAATTTTCATGATCAGTTGATTTTTTGAAATGAAAAATGAGTGATGATTGATTTGTTGTCTGCAATACGTTTTCGTCAATAAATTTAAAGAAGAATTTGGAAAAAATGATTTTTCATTTTGGGTTGATGAAGGAGAAACAAGAATGTTTATTTTTTATTGGTTTACTGGAATTCCAGTTTCATTAATCGTTAAAAACGGTTTTGCGTATTCACTGAATTTATAACCCATGATTTAAATCAGTGAATATGCTGGAATTTGATTCATAATGGTTCTAATCATTTCATCTATGGCTATTCGATTTCCGCCAAGGAAATAAATCTGTCACAAAGCATTATTTTTACTCCAACTTTCTAATCATCATCATGAAAAAAATTCTTTTCCCTGTTCTGCTTGTAACGATGGTGTCTACACGCAGTTTCGGCCAGGCCAACATTCAATATCAGATTTCATTTCCTAACTATCAACATCATGAAGCACAGGTGCAGTTAGTAGTTAACAACCTCAGCAGCGCTCATGCAATTTTCAGAATGAGCCGCTCTTCGGCCGGAAGGTATGCTACTGCTGAGTTTGGGAAGAATGTGTATGATGTAAAAGCTTTTGATGGACAAAATAATCCTTTGGCGGTAGAAAGAGTTTCGGGCGATATTTATAAAGTGGCTCATCATCCTTCTACTGTAAAGATCACTTATACTTTGTATGGCGATTATGCCGACGGAACTTATGATGACATTGATTCTTCAGAAGCGCATTTGAATATGCCTGCTACTTTTATGTGGATCGAAGGACACGACCAGGAACCGATCACTTTTCATTTTGATATGCCCGAATCACTGCATTGGAAAGTAGCAACGCAACTGAAGCCATTGGCTGCAAAAAATACATATTACGCACGCAATTTTCAATATATGATGGATTCACCAACCGAGTTGAGTGATTTTCATTTACGCACATGGACAGTAGAAAATCCGGATGGAAAAAATGAAGAAATGCGATTGGCGATGCACGCAAAAGCTTCTGACAGTTTGATGAATACTTATGCTGCAATGGAACAAAAAGTAGTGAAGGAAGAAGAAGCGGTTTTTGGAGAATTGCCGGATTATGATTATGGCAATTATACTTTTATTGAAAATGTAAATCCCTTCGTGCATGGCGATGGAATGGAGCATCGCAATTCAACTTTTATAACTTACCGCGGACAGCTGGCAGATAATGTGATGGATGTGCTCAGCACCTCTTCTCATGAATTTTTTCACTGCTGGAATGTAAAACGGATTCGTCCGCGTGACATTGAACCTTTTGATTTTAAAGAAGCAGACATGAGCAGCAGCCTTTGGTTTGCCGAAGGCTTTACGCAATATTATGGAGAGCTGGTTTTGCAGCGCGCGGGTTTCAAAGACCTCAATGAATATTGCCGCATTCTTGGTGGCATGTTGAATTATGTTTTGAACAGTCCCGGTTCAAAAGAGTTTTCGCCTGTTACCATGAGCAACCAGGCAGTTTTTACAGATGCAGGCGTGTCAATTGACCGCAACAATTATCCTAATATTTTTACGACTTATTATTATTACGGAGCGGTTACCGCTTTGGCACTGGATGTTAGACTGAGGACCAATTATCACCTGACATTGGATGATTACATGCAGGCGGTTTGGAAAAAATTCGGTAAGCCTTACATTCCATATACAAACGAAGGCTTGGAAAATGTGCTTGCCGAAGTGACAAAAGATCCTTCATTTGCGAAAAGCTTTTTCCAAAAATACATTTACGGAACGGCAAAGAATGATTACGTTTCCTTAATGAAAAATGCAGGTTTGGATTTGGTAAGAGCAAATCCGGGAAATGCGTGGATAGGCAATTTCAGAAGTGAAAGTGTTGAAAATGGTTTGCAAATAACTTCCAATACTTTAAAAGGTCAACCTGTTTATAATGCCGGGCTTGATTTTGATGATGTGATCACACAAATAGATGGAAAACCGGTTGCTAATTCAGATGACATTGAATCAATTTTATCATCGCATAAACCCGGAGATAAAATTGAAGTAAGCTTTATTCACCGGGAAGTATTGAACAAAACGGTAGTAACCTTACAGGAAGATCCTTCGTTAAAAGTTGTGACTTATGAGCAAGAAGGAAAACCGGTAACACAGTCTGAACAAGAGTTTAGGCAAGCATGGTTGGGAAGTCAGGTTGGAAAATAGTCGTATTTGCAGTAAATAAACAATAAAAGCAATTTTTATTTTAGTTGGCAACCGTTGAAACGGTTATTGACACAATTTTATATCATAGCCCACGGTTTAAACCGTGGGCTACTGGCCGCCAGCTACTTTGTGCTGCAGTTTTAAAACAGGTTTTTTCTGAACTTCCTTTGTTATTGAATGATATAAATTTTCCCCCGCTTTCTCATACTTATCTCCCTTTACCCATGTGGGTTGAGTCGAATCATCAGCAATATTTTTTGCGGCGAGGATGTAAGACTTAATGTATTTCATCACGTAACTCAAATTCATATTTCCCACTTCATCGCTCACATGATGATAATGCTTCATTGTTTCTGCATCAAATTTTGTAAAGCCCAGGCTGAAAGTCGGCGCGGGAACACCTTTCTCAGCAAGGTTTACATTATCACTCCTGTCAAACAAATCCTGTTCAGGTGCCGGATCCGCAATAGCTTTTAACCCAAATGCCTTGCAACCTTTTTGAATATCATGGTCTGCCGATGTACGTCCAAGACCTACGACTGTGATAATGCTAGTATCATTGTAATCGCCATTATCAATATTCATGTTATACACTATTTGCCTTAAAGGAATTACAGGGTGCGCTGCAAAATATTTACTTCCTATTTCTCCAATTTCTTCCCCTGTGTAAGCAATAAACATCACTGATCTCTTAGGCGGATGTTGAGCAAAATATCGCGCTGCATCCATTACAGCTGTAACGCCAACTGCATTGTCCCGTGCACCGTTGTAAATGCTGTCCATTTTTCCGTCTTCTTCTACAGGGGTCTTAGCTACACCCAAATGATCATAATGTGCAGATAGAACAATGTATTGGTTTTTCAATTCTGGATCTGATCCTTCAACATATCCCATAACGTTTTCTGCAGGTATTGATTTTTGTAATGTACCCGTTACCGTTAGTTTGGCAGTTGAAGCCTGATTCTTTACTAATTGCTCTAAAGAATGATCCGAATCCTTAAGCCAAAAGACTGGTAAAGTGTCAGATTCGTTTTGCCTGGCTACGTGTTCCTGCGTTGTATAATGTTGTAAAGCATTCCATGGGACATCCGATCCGGAAGAAAGTTCTACCAGTGCGACAGCTCCATTTTCTTCTGCCAGCATTCGCTTTGCTCTTGTTTTCGAAAATGCCTGCCTGAATTTGGAAGAATCATTATTTCCTGCAAGCGTGATCACAATTTTGCCTTTTACGTCAGCTTTTTCAAAATCGTCTTTGCTTCCATAGCTCACAAAAACAACAGGTGCATTGAGACTAACATTCCCTCCATTTAATTGTATGAGGCTTTCCCCTAATTGAAAAGAATGTTCACCAATTTGCAAACTCCCTTTTTGTGGGGGCGTAATCATTTTGATCTCGAATTTTTGAAAATAATCTTCTGTCCCGGGACATTCTTTTAATTGCAGGCTGCGGAAATCTTCACTAATATACCGCGCGGCAATATGAATTTCGGGACGGGCAGTTGCTCTTCCTTTCAATTCATCAGAAGCAAGGAAACGCAAAGGTTCCAGTGCTAGAGATGATTGTTCAATCCGGTTGATTTCCCTTACGGCATTGGATTGTGCGTTTACAGTTAAAGAATTTGAATAAAAACCCAGGATCAATAAGAACGTTTGGATAGAAATTATTTTTTGCATATTAATTCAATTCAATGAAGGCGTAATGTAAATACAAATGATGGAACCAGAAGTTATTTTTATTGAATTATTATGAGCAGAAAAAACTGAAATAAAAATTCTATCTATTTATTCGTTCACTACCTCTTCTCGAAATAAGGAATCTCGTCACGACTTTCGTTTTCCTTTTGCTCCCAGTAAGCAAGTGTAACGACGTGACCGTCCGGGGTCTTTAAAAGCCTTCCGAAAATGGCATTAATGGGATTGAAAGTGTAATCAGTGACGCCAACGGTAAATGTTATCGGAAGTTTTGGTTCTTCTGCTTCGGTGGTTGACTCCTCTCCTTCTTTTTTTACCGGCTGTGCAGGCGCTTTTGGCGGAGGAGAAGGAATGGCAACAACGGTAAAGCCATTATACTCTAGCAAATTTTTTAGGAATTCAACTCTTCCTGCAGAGACTTCTTTTTCGACAATCCCGCATTTAATGCCGTCCAATTCTTCAAATAAATGATTTTTATTGATTGCCATTTCTGAAATGTTGAATGTTAGAGTTTGAGTTAGAAAAGGATGTCAGGTTAAGGATTGAATATATTCGTAAACCCAACTGAAAATGCCAACGAAAATGATTCCCGCACAACAAAGGTACATTCCCAATTTTGTTGCAGGTTTCAGTTCTATCTTTTCTATCGGATAATCATTTTTATCCATAAACATCGAGCGGATCACTCTCAAATAATAATACAATGAAAGGATCAGGTTTAACGCAACAATTATGATAAAAAGATAATTAGCATTGGCTGCTCCGGCTTTCAGCAAAAACAATTTTCCAAAGAATCCCGCTGTTGGCGGAATGCCCGCAAGTGAAAATAGTGCAAGGGCCATCACCCAGGCAAGAAAGCGATTGCGCTGGTAAAAACCTTTGTAATCGCTAATATTTTCTTTGCCAGTATTGGCTGAAATAGTTGCTGCCACTGCAAAAGCCGCAAGATTTGAAAAAATATAGATCAAAACAAAATAAACAACAGAAGCAAGTCCTTCGGGCGAATTTCCACTAATGCCTACCAAAATAAATCCTATCTGTGCTATAGACGAAAATGCCAAAAAGCGTTTAATATTTTGCTGGCGCAATGCAAATAGATTTCCTGTGATAAGTGTTACGACCGACAAAAGCGTGATCAAATCATACCAATTTTTTTGAATCGGTTGAAACACCTTGTACAATACGGTGATAAGGATAAAAGCCACGGCTCCCTTTGAGATCACGGATAAAAAAGAGGCGGTGGGCATTGGTGCCCCCTGGTAAACATCTGCCGTCCACAAATGGAAAGGAACAATGGACATTTTAAAGGCGAAGGCGGTAAACAAGAAAACAAAGGCAAGGATCTCTAATGAATTGCCTGAGATCGCTGACGGTATTTCTACAAAATTGATTGAGCCGGTTGCACCATAGATCAATGAAATGCCGAACAATAATATCGCTGAAGAAAATGCAGAAATTAAAATAAACTTAATTGCACCTTCCGAAGAAATTCTTTTATGCAAATCAAAGTTAGCCATAGCGGCAACTGGAATTGTTGCCAGTTCCAGCGACAAAAAGAACATCAATAAATTACCACTAGAAATAAGGAAAAACATGCCCAGTAAAGCAGACAATAGCAATGTGAAAAACTCGGGAAGATTTTTGGTTTTCAGAAACCAATCGGTAAATAATAACGAGATGAGATAAACGCCCAGATTGAGGATATTTTTCTGAAAGATGATCATTGCATCTGTTTTGTACATATCTCCGAATAGCTTTCCTTCATGATTGAAAAAAAATCCTGCAACAAAATTGATGAGCAGCAACAATTGGATCAATATCAATAAAGAACTCTTGTTCATCCCTTTACCCAGTTTGATAAACAAGAGCACAAAAATGATCAGAGCCAACAGTAGTTCGGGTTTCATTAACGTTATAAAGTCATTCATCTTGATATTTTATTGACCTCCGGTTATTCTTTTCATGATAATTTCTGCGCCCGGCCTTATCAAATCATTCAGCCAAAAAGGTGCAACACCAATTGCTATAATTCCAAAAACCAGGATAATTGCTGCTAATTTCTCATTCCACGCAGCATCTTTTAAGTGAGCATAAGTTGTTTTCACAGGTCCCATCGCAACTTTCGTAACTGCTCTCAAAATATAAACAGCAGTAACCACAATACTGGCACATGCGGCAATGGTAATAACACGATGGAAAGTATCGGTATGCTGCCAGGAGCCCATGAACACAGTTATTTCAGCAACGAAGCCACTCAATCCCGGCAGGCCAAGCGAACAAAATCCTACGATAAATAATATGGTGACGATGAAAGGCATAGTTTTTAAAAGCCCTTGCATTTCATCAATATTTCTTGTGTGCGTTCGCTGGTAGATCATTCCTATCACGGCAAAAAAAAGTGCAGTCATTAAACCATGACTTACCATCTGTATAACGGCACCCGTAAACGCAGTTGTGGTTAGCATCCCAATTCCCAATAAAACAAATCCGCAATGGCTCACCGAGGAATACGCATTCAGGTATTTCAGATCTCTTTGCATCATAGTAACAAATGCACCGTATAAAATTCCGATTGCAGAAAGAATAATAACAAAGTTGGCATATTCCTTTGCACCCTCAGGCAACAAATAAGTGGCCACCCGCAGACATCCATATCCTCCCAATTTCATTGAAATTCCTGCAAGGAACATAGAACCGGCTGTTGGCGCCGAGGAATGCCCATCCGGAATCCAGGTGTGAAATGGAAACAATCCACTGAAAACACCAAAGCCGATAAACAGAAGCGGAAAACAAATCATCTGTATGTTTGAAGAGATTTGGTTTTGGGATAAACGCATCAAATCAAATGACCTTTCTGTACTTCCAAAATAAAGTCCCAGCAATCCTACCAAAATGAGTGCAGATCCGCCCATCAGCATTAATGCCAGTTTGTTGGCACTGTATTCTTTATTGCCACTTCCCCAAATGCCGATCAACAAGTATTTTGGAATAACCGCCACTTCGAGGAAGAAAAAGAGCATGAACAAATCAAGCGAAAGGAAAAAGCCATAAGCGCCAACACTCAACAACAAAAGAAGAAAATAGAATTCCTTTGTCATTTTTTCAATGTTCCATGAAACAAGTATTCCGGCAATCACGACAAAAGCGGTGAGCAGGATCATGGCAACCGAAATACCGTCAACTCCGAGATGAAAGCCAATATGCAAAGCAGGAAACCATTCGTATTGTTGCTGGAAAAGCATTTGTTCTGTATTGCCATTTGAAACCGCAGATTCATAGTAAAACAACAAAAAGAGGGAAATAATTATTTGCAACACAGCGCCAATCAATGAAATCCATTTTACCTGTAACTTGCTCTTCACAAGCAATACGGCAATCGCTGTAACCAATGGAATTATGATGAGTAAGGACAAATTCATGCTTCGTCAGGTTTTATTTCCACCAATAAATAAACAAAACGGCAATAAGAATTGCGGCAAATAAAAAGTACATGCCGTATTGTTGTACTTTGCCAGATTGAAATCCTTTTATTTTTCTTGAAATCGTTTCGCTTGTATTTCCGGTTGCATTCACCAGCCCATTCACAATATTTTTATCAAACCATGCAGCCGGTTTTCCTATTAAATTGAAAATTATTTTTTTGGTAATAAATAGATATAATTCATCGAAATAAAATTTGTGAAATGCTGCTTTATAAAACGCTCCAAAAGATGCCGCGACTTTTGCCGGTAAAGAACTTTCCTTCCTGTACATCCAGAATGCAATCAAAATTCCGGTCAAACCCAGGAAGACAGGCAATACCGAAAACTGCCAATGAAATTCAGCTTCAATAGGTTTTCCCGTTGCAGAAACGAAATTCCCGAAAGGTATAAATCCGCTGAAAGCCGCTCCAATAGCCAATAAGATCAATGGAAAGTTCATTACAAATCCACCTTCACCATGAGATTTTTCGTTTACGGTAAGTGTTTTTTTATTCCAAAAAATACTGAAATACAAACGGAACATATAAAAAGCCGTAAGTCCGGAAGTGAACATCCCGATCCAGTAAATGAGCCGGTTGTTTTGCGAAGCAGCCAATAAAATTTCTTCCTTACTAAAAAAGCCTGCAAACGGCGGGATTCCTGAAATAGCCAAACAGGCAATCAAAAAAGTAATGTGAGTAACAGGTAAATATTTTCTTAATCCGCCCATGTCTTTCAACTCATTGTTGTGAATAAAATGAATAATAGAGCCCGCGCACAGGAACAGCAATGCTTTAAACATTGCATGGGTAAATAAATGAAACATGGATGCCGTGAAACCCAAAGTAGCTTCCCCCTGGTATTTGGCAACGCCCAAAGCAAACATCATGTATCCGATTTGGGAGATGGTGGAAAATGCGAGCACTCTCTTTATATCGGTTTGCGTACACGCGATTATTGCCGCGAATAAAGAAGTGACAGCTCCCACGTAAGCAACAATGCGCAAAGCATCAGGAGCGGAAACAGCAAAAACAGGGAACAATCTTGCCACCAAATAAACACCAGCAACTACCATCGTCGCTGCATGGATCAAAGCGGAAACCGGCGTCGGGCCTTCCATTGCATCTGGTAACCATATCTGGAAAGGTAACATTGCACTCTTGCCTGCCCCTCCAGCAAACACCAAGACCATTCCCCACGTCAAGGCAGAAATGCCAAGAAAAGAAGAAGCAATTGCGGTATGCAATTGGGCAGAATCAGGAGAAGTAAGCCTTTCGATCAAAGTATTAAAATCCAGCGTGCCGGAATAAAAAGAAAGAATTAGAATGCCGATTAAAAATCCAAGGTCAGCATAACGGGTAACTATAAACGCTTTTTTGCAAGCCGCAACTGCGGTAGGTTTTTCATAATAAAAACCAATCAGCAGGAAGGAGGAAATACCCACCAGTTCCCAGAAAACATACATCAGCAAAATATTGGACGAAAGTACAAGCCCGAGCATCGAAAAAGTAAAAAGACCGAGGAAAGAGTAATACGTTGAAAAGCGCTCCTCGCCTTTCATGTAGCCAAGGCTATAAATATGAACCATCAACGAAATAAAGGTGATCACCACCAACATCATCACACTGATCGGGTCAATGATCGCACCTACATTAATAGAAAGATCATCATAAAATTTCAACCATGAATATTGAAAAGGAACTATTTTTTGATAAACACCATTTACTTTTCCAAATTCAAAAAAATAGCCATAAGCAAAATAAACTGCCAGGACAGTTGAGGCAATCAACAAAATCGTACCGATAATTCCCGAGGAATTTTTGAAATATTTTTTTCCAAACAATCCCAGCAATACAAATCCCGCCAGGGGAAGTAAAGGAATGAGCAGCAAGACAGTCGGGTTAAGCATTTTCGCTGTCAGTTTTTAATTTTAAAATTTCAATTCTCCGGCATTATTCACATCAATTGAATGATGACTTCGATAAAGATTGATGATGATCGCAATGGCAACAGCCGCCTCAGCAGCAGCGATGGCAATTACGAAAATGCTAAAAAACAATCCATCCATTTTTCCTGGCCACACATATTTATTAAAAGCAATAAAATTCAAATTGACGCTGTTTAAAACCAACTCAATACTCATCAACATTGTGATGAGGTTTCTCCTGGTAAAGAAACCATAAACACCAATGAAAAATAACGCTGTGCTGATAATTAAAATGTGATAAAGACCGGGTTGTAACATAATTTATTTTTTACTTCAAAGTTTTACTACTTCATTATTCGATATTCCATGTTCAATATTCATTATTCACTTTTTTCCTTTTAATATCGAACACCGAACAAGGAATAATGAATGTTGAAGTTTGCACCTAAATAAACTCCTTCTTCAAACTGATGCAGCTTTTGCATTTTTATCTTTCAAATTCCTTTTTGCCGTTTAAATACTTTTTACAAAAATTGAAATCAGTTCATTGCATTCAATCATCCCTTTGTCAATCATTTCGATATTCTCAATTAAAGGTGCTTTCTTTATGATTTTCATCGAGCTTCTTGATTCTCTAAGCTCCTTTAATAAAACCTTTAGTTTATGAATAAAATCATTCCTTGACTCAGCACTTTGTGCTTCTCCATAATCTAATGCAGGAGAAGTCCCTGATCGCACTAATTGCCCACCTACGTAGTTACCTGCTTTTGTATTCATTAGACTTTCAGTGATTCGAATAATCAAGACAGCAAAATCAACCAGTCGGTCTTCCAAATCAAATTTCCTTTCTGTAGTCATTTCAAACTTTTTTTTATTCACCATTCCTTGTTCGATATTCATTATTTCTATATTTTTCCTTTTAATATCGAACACCGAACAAGGAATAATGAATGTTGAAGTTTCCAGATTCACCATTCACGCCAATCATCCAATCACATCAATCTCCTCTTCAATAAAAATTTCTGTTTTTTCTTCGTCTACTGTTTCTTCTTTCGTTCTCATTGCGATGACGATTGAACCAATCATCGCTGCCAGCAAGAGCATGCTCACTACTTCAAAAGGCAACGCCATTCCTCCTTCTTTTGAAGACAACATTTTGTCGCCAATATTTTGAACCGAAGGATTTAATGGTATCCCCGAAAAAGAAGGAAAACTGTATTGAAAAACCTGCACCATCACCAGGGCAAAACCACAAAAAGCAGCAATTGCGGAAAATATTTTCCTTACTGGCTTTTGCTTCGGCATTTTTTCGCCCGCTTGTTGAGTAAGGAAAATGGAAAAAATGATAAGGACGGTAACGCCGCCAACATAAACCACAATCTGCACAGCTGCAATAAAATCATATTCCATCCAGAAATACAATCCTGCAACTCCAATCAACGAGAACAACAAAAACACAGCTGCCCTGAAAATTTGCCTTGTTGAAACAGCCATAATTCCGCTGATCAATGTCAACGCCGCAAGCAGATAAAAAATAATTGTTGATCCGTTCATTATTCTACGCCCTCCATAATTTTTGAACCGGGTTTGTTTAAAATTTTTGTCAAATCGGCCCTGTCATAAACACTATGTTCGAAAGTCTGCGCCATCTTGATCGCATCCGACGGGCACGCAACCACGCACAAGTTGCACATCGTGCACAATTCGAGATGATAAACCAGTTTGTCAATTGCTTTTTTCTTTTTTCCATCCGGGGTAACGTTAAATTGTGTGATCACTTTCAGGCTGCCGTTCGGACAAGCAAGTTCACATGCGGTACAACCCGTGCAGCGGTGCTCATTGTTTTCGTTGTGCGGCATTACCACTTCACCTTTGAATCGCTCAGGCAGAATCAACGTTTCACGATTATCAGGATATTGCTGTGTGATGATCTCCTTGTGATGCGTAAAATAATACAAGGTTCGCTTCATCCCGATTGCCAGCGATTTTACTGCACCAAAGACCTCTTGTATGTATTTAATTATAGACATAATGTATAATTTCCGAATATTGAAACAAGGAATAATAAATGAAGAAGTGAATGAACTGTTCTATAATTCAACATTCGATATTTCTTGTTCAATATTCATTATTCTAAATTTTAAAAATACCATCCACCAATCGCCATGGCCGTAACCAATAAAATATTGAACATACTTATTGGCAATAAATATTTCCATTCAAGATTCAACAATTGATCGATGCGCAACCGCGGGAAAGTCCATCGGAACCACATGATCACGAAAATCAGGAAGAATATTTTTCCAAAAAACCAGATCGAGGAAGGAATGTAATCCATCACATGATTAAAGCCTTGCCAGCCACCAATGTGAAAAGGCATCCAACCGCCTAAAAAAAGCGTAGCACCAATAGCACAAACAATAAAAACATTTACATATTCGGCCAGGAAAAAAAGTGCGAACTTCATTCCTGAATATTCTGTATGAAAACCCGCCGTCAACTCTGATTCTGCTTCCGCCAGGTCAAAAGGCGCACGATTTGTTTCTGCGGTAACTGCAATGATGAAAATCACGAAAGCAATGATGACCGGAATGTGTCCTTTAAAAATCCACCAGCCATTTTCCTGGGAAAGAATAATATCGTTGATGTTCAGGCTTCCCACCAGGACAATAACAGAAAGGATCGATAACCCGGCTGATAATTCATAGCTTACTATTTGTGCGCCCGCACGCATAGCACCCATCAATGAATATTTGTTATTGCTCGACCAGCCTGCGATCAAAACGCTGATAACAGAAACAGAAGAAATTGAAGTAATGTATAATACGCCAATATTCAGATTCCACATCTGGAAATTTTTGGCAAATGCAAGCGGAGCCATCAAAAGCATCGCAACCATCATCGCTATAAATGGTGCGAGATTAAAGAGAAATTTATCGGCATGTGTCGGTGTCATTCCCTCCTTCACCATCAGTTTTATCGTATCAGCAAGTGACTGAAACATTCCTTTCGGACCCACGCGATTCGGGCCAAGACGAATTTGTATCCATGCGGAAACTTTTCTTTCCATGATCACCAAAACCAGTCCCAACACAGCAAACAAAGAAATAATTAAAATTCCTGTTATCACCATTTCAACAACAGTTACCCAAGTTGGCGACATTCTTTGACTGAGCCATTCGTTAACAAGATTTGCTATTTTATTAAAGCTCCACATTGTAATTTAATAAGGAATTTTATTTTTATTTCGCTCGTCTTAACTTTTTTATTCGATTTTCCTTGTTCGTTATTCATTATTTCTCCTTTTTTATTTAATATCGAACACCCAACAAGGAATAAAGAATGTTGAAGTTTTGATACTCTCAATTTCGTCAACGATCAATATCCGGTATCACCAAGTCCAAAGTTCCCATCATCGCAATCAGGTCAGCTATTTTGCTTCCGCGTGCCATGTGATCCAAAACCGAAAGATTGGAAAAACCCGGAGAACGAAACTTGATCCTGTACGGCGTTGTGCCGCCTTCGCTCACAATATAAACACCCAATTCTCCTCTTGCCGTTTCCACTCTTGTATAAAATTCTCCTTTCGGCAATTTCAAAACTGCTTTTGTTTTTGCCTGGAAATCTCCTTCAGGAATGTTGTCGATCAATTGCTCGATGATCTTTATCGATTCCTGCATTTCGCGCAAACGCACAAGATACCGCGCAAATGAATCGCCTCCGGTTTCAATTATTTCATCAAAAGAAACTTTATCATAAACATCATAAGGATATAATTTCCTGATGTCACAACTTACGCCGCTGCCGCGGGCTACAGGGCCGGTGCATCCATAGGAAACAGCATCATCCGCTGATAAATATCCAACTCGTTTCATACGGTTTTGAAAAATAATATTGCCGGTCACCAACTCGTCGTATTCTTTTATTTTACTTTTATATAAGCCCAAAAATCCTTTTACTCTTTTTTGGAAATTTGGATGGATGTCGGCCATAACTCCTCCGGGAACCATGTAGTTCATCGTTAGTCTTGCGCCGCAGGTTTCTTCCATAATATCGTTTATGGTTTCGCGTTCGCGGAAAGCATAAAAGAAAGGAGTGAAAGCTCCCAAATCCATAGCCATTGCGCCCCACCACAATTCATGAGATGCGATACGCGTAAGTTCATCCATTAAAACCCTTATGACTTGCGCTCTTTCCGGCACTTCTACCTGCAAACCTTTTTCAACACACAATGCGCACGCGTGATTATTAATGTGCGCAGAGAGATAATCCATCCTGCTGGTGACATAGATAAATTGGCGGTAAGTAAGGCTTTCACACATCTTTTCAATCGAGCGGTGAATGTACCCCAGGTGCGGTTCAACTTTTATGATCGTTTCTCCATTCAGCGTAACAACCAAATGCAACACACCATGTGTTGCCGGATGCTGCGGACCCATATTGATAATGATTTCACCGGCCTCAGCAGCTTGCCGAGCTTTTGCATCTGAAATCCCATCCATTATTTCATTTTCTCTATACATTTTTTTGTTGCATTTTGCAGAGAATCAAACTAAAGCCTTATCATATTTACCGGGTCTTCAAAATCTTTTCTTAAAGGAAATTTTCCTTCCCAACCATCGGGAAGTATCAACAAACGCAAATCGGGATGATTCAAAAAGATCACTCCAAACATTTCATACACTTCCCTTTCATGAAACTCAGCTGTTCGCCAAATGTGGCTCACTGTTTCTACTTCCGGATTTTCCCTTTCCAGCTTAATTTTTACAACAATATTGTACCTGAACTTTGTGGAAGTAAGATGATAAACCAGTGTGAGGTGCGTCATCCAGTCAACACAGGTCAGGCAAAAAAGATAATCGAAAAACAAAGAGTCATCATTGCGCAACTGTTTGGCAAATCCCGGCCAGTCCTTCGCTTCAATCAAAATATTGAGAAATTCTCCTCCTTCTTCAAACGTTGATGAAGGCAACAACTCAGTAATCTTTATTTTTAACTCTTCGCCTGACATCTGGTTTATTTTTTATCTGGCTTTGGCACTTTAATTTGTTCTCTTGTCAAACCGCTTTTTATTTTTTGCTGAAGAGTTATCAATGCATTCAGCAAAGCTTCCGGCCTTGGAGGACAACCGGCAACGTACACATCAACCGGGATCACGTGGTCGGCTCCTTTCACTACCGAATAAGTGTTGTAAAAAAAAGGCCCACCGCTTATGGCACATGCACCCATAGCGATCACATATTTCGGGTCGGCCATTTGGTCGTACAATCGTTTCAAAACAGGAGCCATTTTATTAACGATCGTCCCTGCAATGATGATCACATCCGCTTGCCGTGGAGAAGCTCTTGCCACTTCAAAACCAAATCTTGAAAAATCATACTTAGCAGCAGCTACCGACATCATTTCTATTCCGCAGCAACTGGTCGCAAAAGTGAGTGGCCACAATGAATTGGAACGCGCCCAGTTGATGATGTCGTCCAATTTACTCAGCACAATTCCTCCTCCCGGAGTTTCGTGAACCTGGCCCGGAAAATCGGCCTTTGCTGTGTTTGTTTTTACATCCATTTCAAAGCACCTTTTTTATGTGCGTATAAAAATCCGGTGAACAATATAAAAAAGAAAATAACGATCTCGGTAAAGGCAAACCATCCGGTATGTTTGGCTGCAACGGCCCACGGGTAAAGGAAGATCAGTTCCACATCAAAGATCAAAAAGACCAGTGCAAATAAATAATAGCCAACATTCAACTGGATCCATGTTTGTCCCCTCGTAGGAATTCCACTTTCGTAAGGTTCACCTTTTTGTGGATTCGTTGTTGTTTTAGTGAGGATTTTAGCGATAAGGATAGCGATGGACGAAAAGGCGAGCGCGGCTAAAATCAAAACGATCATTGATGCAGATCCCATACGGCAAATCTATTTTTTAGTAGCAATCAGAGTGCAAAGTAGTGAAGAAACCTTGTTAATCTCTTTTCTATACCATGATTCAAATCCTTGCTCAGTATGATTTTTGTCATGCTTATAAAATTGAATCGCTTTCTTCCTTCTCATTTCATACTTCTTTTCAGGCGCAAAGTTCCAGCAATACTAAACTGAACAAGTTTAATCCTTTAATTTTTTATTTTGTCCAATTTTGAAATAAATATAGTAACTATTTCGGTAGATGCATTTTTGTTCGTTAAAAACGAAGCTTAATAAATTTTTATCGTTAAGTAGAAAATAGCGGTATCAATTTAGGCAGGCAGATTACAAATCATCTATACATCAAAAAGCATAATAGAAATATACCTGGAAAATTTCGAAATTTTTTCATGAACCGGGTATGATTTAAATCATATGCCCTGATGAGTAACATCAGCAATTCAATCTGGGGATTTCCTTCCTTTACATTTTAATTAATAACAAGATTCTAAATTTTATTACCAATGGCTATCAAAATAACAGAAGAATGCATCAACTGCGGTGCTTGTGAACCTGAATGTCCTAACAATGCAATTTATGAAGGGGGCGCTGAATGGAGTATTGCAGACGGAACTACTTTCACCGGAAGTTATGTGTTATTGGATGGAACAGTGGTAGATGCAAATGATCGTTTACCTGCCCTTTCAACAGATACTTACTATATCACTCCTAATAAGTGTACGGAGTGCCAGGGTTTTCATGAAGAACCCCAGTGTGCATCCGTTTGTCCCGTTGATTGTTGTGTGCCTGATGAAAACCATGTGGAAACTGCTGAACAACTACTCGCAAGGAAAGAATTATTGCATAGGTAATTGTAATTAAAAATGCTGACGAACACCTTATTGACGTGACAGAAAAAATTAAAACGATAAAAGAGGCTGATGAAATAGTTGTAAGGTTCTCGGGTGATTCCGGAGACGGGATGCAACTTACCGGTATGCAATTTACGGATACTGCTGCTTTGGACGGTAACGACACAAGCACCTTCCCCGATTATCCTTCAGAGATCCGAGCACCGATAGGAACGGTTGCCGGTGTTTCCGGTTTCCAGGTTCACTTCGGCAGTACGGAAATTTATACACCCGGCGATAATTTTGACGTATTGGTGGCAATGAATGCCGCAGCACTCAAGGTTGATCTTGCGAGATTGAAAAAAGGAGGCATTATCATTGCCAATCTGCAGGGGTTCGATAAAAAGAATCTCAGCCTCGCTCAATATCCTGATGGTGTCAATCCTTTGGAAAATAATTCACTTGAAAATTATATCGTTCACAAGGTTGATATAACAAAGCACACAAAAGATTGCCTCGCCGGCAGTGGGCTCGGATTAAAAGAGATCGAACGCTGCAAAAACATGTTTGTGCTGGGTTTACTTTATTGGAAGTTTGATAAATCGCTTGAGAATACCATCCGTTTTCTACAGGATAAGTTTTCAAGGAAGCCGGAAATAGCCGATGCCAACATTAAGGTATTGAAAGCCGGCTGGAACTATGGCGACAGCGCAGAAATATTTACTACCCGGTTTAAAATTGCTCCTGCCAGACTTCCTTCAGGAACGTACAGAAGTATTACAGGCAATCACGCAACAGCAATTGGTTTGATTGCAGCATCAGAAAAATCAGGATTGCCCTTGTTCCTCGGCTCTTACCCGATCACACCGGCAACAGATATACTTCATGATCTTTCAAAATACAAAGCAAATGGTGTAAAAACATTCCAGGCAGAAGATGAAATTGCCGCAATTTGTTCGTCCATTGGCGCTGCCTTTACGGGCAGCCTGGCAGTAACTTCTACATCAGGCCCGGGGATGTCTTTGAAAACAGAAGCTTTGGGATTGGCAACGATGCTCGAACTGCCGCTGGTGGTGATTGACGTACAGCGTGGCGGCCCTTCTACAGGATTGCCCACAAAAACAGAACAGGCTGATCTTCTGATGGCAATGTGGGGAAGACATGGTGAAGCACCATTGCCCGTTTTGGCGGCCTCCTCTCCTTCCGATTGTTTCGAAACTGTTTATCAAGCAGCGAAGATAGCTGTTGAACACATGACGCCGGTTATAGTTTTGAGTGACGGCTATATCGCGAATGGTTCAGAGCCATGGAAGTTTCCTTCCGAAGAGGAACTTTCTCCTATCAAGGTAAAGTTTTTGACAGGACTGAACGGTTCTGATGGAAAAGTCTTGCCCTACAAAAGAGATGAAAATTTTGTTAGGCCATGGATAAAACCGGGTACCAAAGGACTGGAACACCGGATAGGTGGATTGGAAAAACAAGATTTGACAGGTAATGTATGCTATGAAGCAAAGAATCATGAGCTGATGGTAAAATTGCGTGCCGAAAAGATCAAGCACATCCAAAAATTTATTCCGCTGGCAAAACCTGACAATGGTAAGGAAAGAGGAAGGTTGTTGGTGTTAAGCTGGGGTTCCACTTATGGAGCAGTTAAAACCGCGGTGAAAGAATGCATTGATGAAGGTTTTGATGTTTCGCATGTCCATCTCCGTTATATTAATCCTTTGCCTAAAAACCTGGGTTGGTTATTATTTGGTTTTGAAAAAATACTGATACCCGAAATGAACAGCGGCCAGTTGTTGCAAATGATAAGGGCAGAGTTTTTAATTCCGGCAACCGGTTTTTCAAAAGTGCAGGGGCTGCCGTTCACGATCGATGAAATAAAAGAAAGAATAACCAGGATGTGCTAAACTTTTAAAATGGATAACCTGAGAATAAATATTGATAATGAAAGCCTGTCTCCCAAAGATTTTTCATCCGAGATGGATGTAAAGTGGTGTCCGGGTTGCGGAGATTATTCTATCCTGAAACAGGTGCAGTCGATTTTACCGGATTTGGGTGTTGAAAAAGAAAAATTTGTTTTTATCTCGGGAATTGGCTGCTCTTCCAGGTTTACGTATTATATGGATACTTACGGAATGCATAGTATCCATGGGCGACCCGCAGCAATCGCATCTGGTGTAAAAGCTGCTAATCCTGAACTGGATGTATGGGTGGTTTCCGGTGATGGCGATGCTTTTTCCATTGGCGGTAATCATTTTATTCATTTGATGCGCAAGAATTTCGATTTGAATTATCTCGTATTCAATAACCAAATTTATAGCCTTACGAAGGGTCAATATTCACCCACTTCCGAAGCTGGAAAGATCACCAAATCTTCTCCCTACGGAACAATTGAAGAACCTTTTAACCCTTCTGAACTCGCGCTCGGGGCGAAAGCTTCTTTTGTTTCGCGTACGCTTGACCGTGATCCCAAACACATGCAAAGTACCCTGAAGCGCGCCCATGCACACAAAGGCACTTCCTTTGTTGAAATTTACCAGAACTGCCCGGTGTTTAACGATGGAACATTTTTTCCTTATTCGGATAAAGAAACAAAAAAAGATCAGGCACTTTTTTTGGAAAATGGCAAGCCGCTCCTCTTTGGTATGAATGAAGAAAAAGGCATCCGGTTGGATGGTTTAAAGCCGGTAGTTATTGATCTCAACAGTAATGGTTATACTATTGATGACCTCTGGATACATGATGAAAAAGACAAGACAAAAGCTAACCTTATTGCACGTTTCTTTGACACCTCATTCACCGATAATCATTTCCCGCGTCCGTTTGGTGTTATATACGCAGATGAAAGACCTGTTTATGAAGAAAAACTTGAAGGTCAAATTGATGAGCTCGCAACAAGAAATGGAAGGTTGCCTTTGAACAGAATTTTAGCCGGCGACAAAACCTGGAATATTTTATAATTACTTTTTAAAAATCCCTTACAAGAAAATAAAAATTGTGCGGATTTGTTTATTTACTGCTTTGATATCTTTTATTTCCCCTGGCCAACTTTTCTAAACGGACTTCTTTGCCAGGATTCATTTATAAATAATGACTATTTTTAAAGTTCAATATTTATAAATCTGATCTGATGAAAAAGAAATTTGTCTCTTCTCTCTTTGTACTGCTAATCTGTGGTTTTGTTTTTAACGTAAATGCACAAACGAAAAAAGAAAATGAAGAATGGTATAAAAAGAAAGAATGGCTTGGTGGGTTGAAACTGCAACCTTATGCAGGAATGGATGTCCAGGAATTTGCGAAACAATACAATGCGCACAAAAAGTACTATGACGAAGCTTTTGCTTTTTTAAAAGATCATGATCTTACCAAACTCGCTCCCGGGAAATACCCGATTGACGGTGACAATGTTTATGCTTCTGTAACATATGATCCAACAAAAGATTTTGACAAGTCAAGGTGGGAATCACATAAAACATATACAGACCTCCAGTACGTCATTTCAGGCGAAGAGAAGATTGGTGTGACACCCGCAGATAAATTGACCGTTACAGAACCTTATGACGAAGAAAAAGATATAGCGCATTACATTGGCCCCGGGAAAATTTACCTGGCAAATCCCGGAACATTTTTTCTCTTTTTTCCCGGAACTGCACATAGGCCAAACATTACAATGAATGGAAATAAACCCGATCAGAAGATTGTGATTAAGATAAAAGCAGACTAAGAATTTTAAAATAGAATTCCTGGTAATGATCCTTATCCCAATGTTTGAATTTGATTAATATTTTTTTATTTTTAATAAAACTTTTTAATCATGGTTTTACATAATGACAATCTCGGGAAGCTTTTTCTTCGTATCGCAGTTGCTGTGATCATCTTCTTTCATGGCTGGTATAAGTTAACCCACGGCATTGGCTGGATACAAGGAATGCTTGGCCCTGTCAGTTTCATCGCTTATGGAGTCTACCTTGCTGAATTGATTGCCCCTGTAATGATCATCATTGGCTTCAGAACAAGACTTGCTGCATTGATCATCATAATTGAAATGATCGTTGCTTTTATCCTGGTGCTCCATGGCTCTATTTTTATGGTAAAAAAAATGGGTGGCGGCTGGTCGGTTGAAATAGAGGTAATGCTTCTTCTTTGCAACCTGGCCCTTTTGTTTACGGGTGCAGGAAAATATGCGGCTTCCTCAACAAAAAAATGGGATTGATATTTCGAATTATTTGGATTAAACCATTTCTTTTGAAAATCAAAATAATAAAATAAAAATCAGCATGATATGCTCGTTTACTCTATTCGCAGCAAATATTGATCAGCCAAAAATTTCTCCTTCCTTCGTGTGAAAATACAAACGCTTATTTTTGATTCTTATCCCACTGCTGTTGCTAAATGAAGAAAATTATGTTCAAAAAGGAAAAAAGTCTTTCACCGTTTTTATTTGCAGTCCTCCTGCTGGCAATTTTCTTTGCGCAATGCAATCAAAAGAATTCTTCCAAATTATTTTCCCAACTCGATTCCCTTGTCCAACATAAAGAATTTTTTAAACTTGAATCCCAGTTCCAAAAAGAGAAAGATCAACTTGACAAAGGACAACAACTATATTTCAATGCTTTTCTAAACAATGCATTCAACAAAAATTCTATTGCAGCAAAGCAGGTAGATACACTTTTAAAAAATTATCCAAAGCATTTTCCAGATTCTGCAAAATCGCAGTTATTGCAAATCCAGGAAGACAGCTATTTCAAATTGTTTCAATATGCAAAAGCTGCGGACGTGGACAGCATTTTAATTCATGATTATGCAAAAGTGCTCGACAGCAGCGATCTTGCTGACAGAAAAAACAAATACCTTATTACCAATGCGCTTCGTCATACCCCACCTCAATATATTTCTAAAGACCTGGTAACGGAGATCCAATGGAAGAGAAATGCGCTCGGACTTATTACCATTCCTGTAAAACATGACACAAGCACCTTCAATGCAATCTTTGACACAAGAGCCAATATTTCGTCTATAACACAATCATTCGCGAAAAAATTAAAACTGAAAATATTGCCGGTTACTTATTCGGAATCCAGCGGCGCAACAGGAATGGAATTTAAAACCGGTCTTGGAATAGCGGATAGTCTGGTAATCGGGAATATTCTTATTCGCAATGCCGTTTTCCAGGTGATGCCGGATTCCGTTTTGTACATTGCTCCCCTCAAAACGTCACTGGATATGATTCTTGGTTTTCAGGTTATTGCGGCGCTGGGAGAAATTCATATTGTGAAGGATGGGCAAATGATCATCCCCAAAATTCAAAATGAAAGCGCTCTGCACAATCTTTCTCTTCACGAACTCGATCCTGTTGTTTTACTGAAAACCGGTAACGATACATTAGCTTTTAATTTCGATCTTGGCGCTTCAACCACAGATTTGTATTATGCTTTTTATCAAAAATATAAATCGAAAATCCTGAAGGAAGGATTTCAAAAAAAGATCCATGTCGCGGGTGCCGGTGGAATCATTGAAAAAAGCGTTTATATTATTCCATCCTTACCGCTTACCCTTGGCGATAAAACAAAGACCATCGACAGTGTGGATGTTTTTATGGAAAAAGTCTTTCCAAAAGAAATTCTTTACGGCAATATCGGCAACGATTTTGCTTCTCAATTCACTGACCTTGTTTTGAATTTGGACAAGATGTACATCAAAGGAAATTAATCTGCCGAATCCTTTCAAAAATAAAAAACTTCAAATTTTCTCTTTTCACTGTTTTGAAAAAAAAATTGCGTAGTTAAATGACTACACTTATATTTGTAGCCAAATAGCTACACAATGAACTTAAGACGAGATGTATTCCAGGCGATTGCGGATCCGACCAGAAGGGCCATACTTGTTTTAGTCGCTTCGCAATCAATGACTGCGGGAGCAATTGCAGCCAATTTCGATTCTGCAAGGCCTACGATTTCCAAACACCTTCAAATCCTGACCGAGTGTTCGCTGCTGGAGCAGGAGCAAAATGGTCGCGAGATGTATTATCATTTTAACCCGAAAAAAATGAAAGAAATAGCTGACTTCATTGAACCCTTCCGGAAAATGTGGGACGACAGGTTCAATAAACTTGAAAGCGTTATGAAAAAATACAAATCAAAAAAATAAGTAACAATGGAAAGGAAAACAAAAGTTGATGCCGAAGAAGGCAAACAGGATTTGCTCATCACAAGAGAATTTGAATTGCCGGTTAACCTGCTTTTTAAAGCCTATTCTGATAAAGAAATCCTGGAGCAATGGATGGGCACAAAAGTCTTGAAATTGGAAAACAAAACATATGGAGGGTGGCAATTTGAAACAAAAGATCAAAACGGGAAGACTGTTTTTAAAGCGCACGGTGTGATCCACACTTTCGATCCGGACAAAAAGATAGTACGCACTTTTGAAATGGAAAATGCTCCCTTTGGCGTGCAATTGGAAATTTTGAATTTCGAAAAGCTAAGTGAAGATTCGAGTAAATTAATATTTCAATCTATTTATGAATCAAACGAATTACGCGACCAGGTGTTGAAGTTGCCATTTGCTTATGGCATCAACATGGCGCATAACAGACTGGAAGAAATTGTCAGCAAACTCAAATAATTTTTTATGGAAAAAGTAAAAAGCTTCCAATCGAAAACTATAAAGATCATTTATTGGATCGCAACTTTGTGGCTTTCTTTAGGAATGGTTGCAACAGGGTTGGTGCAGTTGTTCAAAGGAAAAGAAGGACAAGGAGGTCTTGACATGATCACTCATTTAGGATATCCGGTTTACCTGGTGGCGATTTTAGGCATTTGGAAAATCTTAGGCGTGATAGCCATACTGATCCCAAAATTTCCTCTTTTAAAAGAATGGGCTTATGCAGGATTTTTCTTTGTGATGACCGGCGCTTTGTTTTCGCACATGGCTGTAGGTGATCCGTTTACTTCCTTACTTCCTGCCCTATTATTGTTGGTATTGACTTTCATTTCATGGTATTTAAGACCGGCCGACAGAAAGAATATTTCCTTTACTTTTAATCAATAAACCAAACTTATTTTCATGGAAAATAAAAATCCCAAAGTAGATTTCTTCTTTGAAAAGCCGTCTCAATGGCAAAAGGAATATCAATTATTGAGAGCCATCGCGCTTGATTGTTCTTTGAATGAAGAATTGAAATGGGGCCAGCCTTGCTACACTTTCAACGGGAAAAATATTGTGCTGATCCATGGGTTTAAAGAATATTGTGCCTACTTGTTTTTTAAAGGCGCTTTGCTCAGAGACAACAAAAAGATTTTGATTCAGCAAACAGAAAATGTACAATCTCCCCGCCAGGTCCGTTTTACAAATACCAAAGAAATTGCAAAGCTGGAAAAAACATTGAAAGCCTACATCTATGAAGCAATCGAGGTGGAGAAAGTGGGATTGAAGGTGAAATTAAAAGATGTTTCAGAATACAAAGTGCCGGAAGAATTTCAAAAAAGACTTGACAAAGACAAGGAATTGAAAGCAGCTTTTAAGAAACTAACTCCAGGTCGGCAAAGAGGTTATCTTTTTTATTTTGCACAAGCCAAACAAGCCAAAACAAGAGAAGCAAGAATTGAAAAATGCATCCCGGACATTATAAAAGGAAAAGGATTAAATGATTAGTGATTTAATTCAAGAGAGGAAAGGCATATTCAGGGAGAAATAGATTAAGCGAAATAAAAATCCCGAAAATTTATTGCTTCATTGTCCTTATCACTATAGGTGATTTCTCCGTAGCTATTATTCCGTAGAAGCCGTTTCAATTTTACGTTTTCTGTTTCGGACCAGTTTGTCGCAGTAGTAAGTAAACAAGTAAAAAAAGAGGACAAACCCGATAATATAGGCCCCAGAAATATGTTCCTCCGACCCTGATATTAAAACCTCACCTAACGGCTTTATCGTCACCCAAAATACGCCAAAGAAAAAGGCTGATATAAAGGATTTTAAGCGTAGACCCATAAGACCTTCGTATTCATTCTTGTCTTTCGACCAGGCAATAATATACATGCCCAGGATAATAAGACGTGTACTAAATAGTCCCATCAATTCTTTTCCCGGCTGTTGAAGTTGCAGGTGGATTAATTTGATAATCGGTCCAGCTGTAAAACCTAAAATGATAAAGGCGAGTCCTATTAGTTTAAAATACGTTGGCAGCAGTTTTAATTTCAGCGGGTGTTTATTTTCCATAGCAGGTTATTTTTGTTCCCGCAATATACTTCTCATTTTGTAAAAAGCAAAGCAACTTAAGGTGAAATTGAATAAGCTGGCCTTACCGAAGTTTTTATTTGAAACACTTTACTTATTTTCAATAATCCAAAAAAAATTTTTATGACTTTACAAAAGCAGATGGCGCAACAAATAAGGGAAGCATATTTTGGAGGAAACTGGACAGCAGTAAATGTGAAAGACGCTTTATCGGGAGTAACCTGGAAGCAGGCAACAACAAAAGTATTCGATTTGAATACGATTGCTGCATTGGTCTTCCATATTAATTATTATATATCCCCCGCCTTAAATGTATTGCACGGAAAGCCACCAGCATCAAGCGACTCGCTAAGTTTTGCAGTTCCATCGACAGAATCTGAATCAGATTGGCAAAACCTGGTTGCTAAAGTAATGAAGGATGCGGAATCGTTTGCGGCTGAGATTGAGAAGTTGGATGAAACGAAATTTTTTGAAACTTTTTGGGATGAGAAATACGGAAATGTTTTTAAAAATATAGATGGAATTATTGAACACACTTATTACCATCTCGGCCAAATTGTGCTGATAAAAAAGATCCTTACAGCAAGCAATTCCACTGATCAAACTAATCCGGATTCATAGTTACAGAAGTAAAATAAAAATTGTAGTTATTTGTTTATTTACTGAATTCGCAGCTCCGCCATACAGATTGTTTATTTGTAACTTTAAATCTTAATACTTGCCAATGCACATTCAGATCAAACAAGATGAACAGCAGACTGGAAAAGCTGCGGGAATATTAGCATCTTCATTCATTCGTGAAACAATTGACCGGAAAGGTAGTGCAACAATTATTCTTGCAACAGGTTCCAGCCAGTTTGAGGTACTTAACGAATTAACGAATGAAAATGGAATTGACTGGAAAAAGGTTACTATGTTTCACTTGGATGAATACATTGGCCTGCCGGAAAAGCACAAAGCAAGTTTCCGAAAATATTTGAAAGAAAGATTTGTCGAAAAAGTTCCTTTACTGCAGGCGGCCAATTTTATTAACGGCCAGGCACAAACGAAAAAGGAATGTGAACGTTTGAGTGAATTGATTCATGAATCTCCTGTTGATGTCGCTCTTGTAGGTATCGGAGAAAATGGTCATCTTGCTTTTAATGATCCTCCTGCCGATTTTGAAACGAAGCAACCTTACATTGTAGTGGACCTGGATCAGGAATGCCGCCAACAGCAGGTAAATGAAGGTTGGTTCAAATCGGTTGAAGAAGTACCTAAGCAGGCGATCAGTATGAGTATTAAACAAATAATGTTGTCCAAAAAAATTATTTGTACCGTTCCGGGAAAAAGAAAAACGAAGGCTGTGAAATGTGCAGTGGAAGGACCTGTAAGCAATTTGTGTCCTGCAAGTATTTTACAAAACCATCCCGACTGCTATTTATTCATTGATGAAGATGCTGGTTCGTTATTGGAAAATAAATCCGAAAAAAAATTGAATGCATTATGGGAAAAAAAATAAAGATCATTAACGGAAAGGTCATCACTTCACAAAGAATACTTGATAACGCAACGGTGCTGGTAGAAGATGGCATCATCAGGGAAGTGAGTGAAAAAGAAAAGGGATCATATGCTGACGAGGTTATTGATGCAAAAGGAAATTATGTTTCCCCGGGTTTTATTGATATTCATGTTCACGGCGGCGGCGGAAGTGATTTTATGGACGGAACGGTAAAGGATTTTTTGACAATTGCGGAGACACATTTGCAACACGGAACCACGGCAATGGTTCCCACCACGCTGACTGCAGGAAAGGAAGACATCCTGCATACTTTATCGGTTTACAGGGATGCATACACGAAAAATAAAATGGGAGCCCGTTTTTTGGGAATGCACATTGAAGGTCCTTACCTGGCCATGAGCCAGAAAGGTGCACAGGATGCCCGCTACATTCGCAACCCTGATAAAAAAGAATATGGAGCGATTGTCCAGGAGGCCGGTGATATAATCGCAAGATGGAGTGCTGCTCCTGAACTCGAAGGTGCAATTGATTTTGGATGTTACCTCAGTGCGCACAATATTTTACCTTCTATTGCCCATACCGATGCAGTTTACGATGATGTAGTTAAAGCTTTCGAAAATGGTTACACTCTTGCTACTCATTTTTATTCTGCAATGTCAGGTGTAACCCGTAAGAATGCATTTCGCTATGCAGGTGTTATTGAGAGTGTTTACCTGTTGGACGGAATTGACGTTGAAATAATTGCTGACGGTGTTCACCTGCCCACTCCCCTTCTTCAGTTGGTTTATAAGATAAAAGGACCGGAGAGAATTGCATTGGTTACTGATGCAATGCGCGCTGCAGGCCAGGAAACTTCGGAAAGTATTTTAGGTTCAAAAGAAAACGGCTTAAAAGTTATCGTGGAAGATGGTGTTGCCAAATTACCTGACCGGAGTTCGTTTGCCGGAAGCATAGCGACTGCCGACAGGCTTGTAAGAACGATGGTCCAACAAGCCGGAATTGCTTTGGTCGAAGCGGTTAGAATGATGACTTTAACGCCGGCGCGCATTATGAAAATTGAGAACTGCAAAGGTTCTGTTGCAGTTGGAAAGGACGCCGATTTTGTCATTTTTGATGAAAATATAAATGTTCGATCAGCAATGATTGGCGGAGAATTTCTATTCAATCAGCTTTAGCAGTGACTTTGAGAAAAAATTTGTGCAAACTTGTTTGCCTACTTCTATAAGAAATGTTTTACTTCACCTCAAGCGTAATACTCGTACTTCCTGCATCGCCGTTTTGAGAAATTCCCTGGATGTTTACCAAATATTTCCCCGGCATGTCTCCTGTGTAAAATGAAAACTGCCCTTTTCCTTTTGCATCTGTATTTACATCAGGCGACCAATACAAAACTTCCCTGAAATCCGGCAGGCGGCTCTGGCGTTCCTTTTCAGTAGCGTATTGCGGTGAATAAAAAACGCGCTGTTTTTGAAGTCCGGCATAATCAAGTATCACATCATGAGGATTCAATGAATAGCCCGGAAGATCACCTTTGTAAGTGGTAAAACTTACAATGCCATTAGACACGATTGGTCCCCAAACATATTTTGAAGCCACAACATCCAACTTCTGAACTTTCAATGGATCATATTCCATAATTTTATTTACATCAAAAACGGGAACTCCATCTAACAAAACAAGCGGATCCTTTGTGAACATTCTTTCCGATGGTTGCATATTGAGCAAGGCATATCCCGGTGCATTAAAAGTTTGCAAATGGAATTGATTTTCTCTTTTTAAAACATTTACCTCCAAAACATATTCACGCAGGACTTCTTCCATGGTAGTAAACCTGGTATAATTATCCAGCAAATAAGTCTTGTAGGGCTTGTAATAAAAAGGCATTGTGTCAATGCGGAGTGGTGCATCCTTCTGTAATTCTTCACCATGATAGGCATTCGAAACCTGCATGTGCAAATTCTCTTCTGCAAGGCTTTCCCGGTTTTCTTCGGAAACAGTTAAAGCAGGAAGAGCTTCATTTGAAAAGGATTGAG
>DASTXM010000139.1:0-6381 GCA_035765495.1 Hanamia sp. | reverse complement strand
GATGTCGCCAGGTCCGCGAATCTCCAAATCTTTTTCTGCAATTTTGAATCCATTATTAGTTTGACACATTATCTTCAAACGTTCTTTTGCATCCTGCGATAATTTCACTTTGGTAGATAAGATGCAATAGCTTTTTTCACTGCCTCTTCCTACCCTGCCACGAAGCTGGTGCAATTGCGGCAAACCAAATTTTTCTGCACTTTCAATTACCATCACGGATGCATTGGGTACGTTTACTCCCACTTCTATAACAGTTGTAGAAACCATGATTTGTGTATCACCTTTCACAAACCGCTCCATATTAACTTGTTTCTGCTGAGCCTTCTGTTTTCCATGAACCATACTGATATAATATTTGGGTTCAGGAAAATAAGCTTTTACTTCTTCAAAACCGCGCATCAAATCTTCAAAATCCAGCTTGGCAGATTCTTCGATCAACGGATAAATAATGTACGCTTGTCTTCCGCGTTCAATTTCGGTTTTAATAAAATTCATCACCTGCGGACGAGCATAAGCCATCCTGTGAACCGTTTGAATTGGAATCCTTCCTGCCGGCATTTCGTCCATTAGACTATAATCCAAATCGCCATAAGCGGTAAGCGCCAACGTACGTGGAATTGGAGTGGCGGTCATTACAAGAATATGTGGATTGAGTTCACTCTTTTCCCACAATTTTGCCCTTTGGGCTACGCCAAAACGATGTTGTTCGTCAACAATTGCAAGCCCTAGATTTTTAAACTGAACCGCATCTTCGATCAAAGCGTGAGTACCCGTTAAAATCGTAATTTCTCCATTCAGGGTTGCCTCGAGCGCTACCTTCTTTTCCCTGGCAGTGGAAGAACCGGTTAGTAAACCGATTTTTATTGGCAGGTCTTCAACCAATTTTTTTAAACCTTCAAAATGCTGACGGGCTAAAATTTCTGTAGGCGCCATAAAACAACTTTGGTATCCGTTGTCAGCAGCGATCAACATTGCCATCAACGCAACAATTGTTTTGCCACTTCCGACATCTCCCTGCAAAAGACGGTTCATTTGGCGGCCACTTCCAACATCTTTCCTGATTTCTTTCAAAACGCGCTTTTGTGCACTTGTCAATTCAAAGGGAAGATGGTTGGTATAAAAATCATTAAAGAGATCGCCGACTTTGGAAAAAACATGTCCTTTAGAGTAATTATTTCTTTTGAAGCGCAAAAGCCCCATCCGTAGCTGGGAAATAAATAGCTCTTCAAATTTTAATCTTTTCACAGCCTCTTCATAATCCTTTTTTGTGGTGGGGAAATGAATTTTCTTTATCGCCTCAAACCTGCCCATCAACCGGAATTTTGAAAGCAATTCATCCGGAAGGTTTTCAGGAATATCTTTCTCGGAGATCAATTGCAACAACCTGGAAGTAAACTGTCCGATTTGTCTTCCGCCCATTCCTTTCGACTTCAATTTTTCGGTGGCTGGATAAACAGGTTCGAGGAAATCTTTGGCGGCTTTGTTTGCTTCGCTCAGCAACTCCATTTCCGGGTGGGTTATCTGCGGCGTGTTCATAAAAAATCCCGCCCTACCAAATACAATATAATAAGAGCCAGTGTTTAGTTTTTTCTGCATCCAGTTTATTCCCTGGAACCAAACCAGTTCCAATTCTCCCATACCATCATATAAAGTAGCAACTAACCTTCTTCCCCGCTTTTCTCCCAATATTCCAACGGAAGTTATTTTTCCTTTTACTTGCACATATTCGGTTTGTGCGTCTATTTTCGAAATAGGTGTTATCTGTGTGCGATCGATATGACGAAACGGAAAATAAAAAAGCAAATCCTTGAATGTAAATATTCCGGCTTCTTTTTTTAAGATATCCGCACGCAAAGGCCCAACACCTTTTAAATATTCTATCGGATTAAACAATATGGAAGCTGAACTGGAAATGATCTTTGCCTTTTTGGTAAATGGAATTTCACAAATATAATAAGAAGGAATAAGAGAAAATTTAGAAGAAAATGTTCTTTTGCTACAAATTTTTCACAATAAAATGCAAAAAAAATTGTTTTAATAAATACAACGCTTCCCATTCACGTATAATTCTGTTAAAGGCTAATTAAAAAACGCTGTAACGTGCTGTGGGATTAGCTTTTGCGGAATTAATGACGTACATTTGCAATGTATTTAAAAAAAACCAATCCAATTTTTTTAAATCCAATTGCCGGGCTAACAAACTACATATTCCTGGGAACACCATTCCAAATAAATTAAACATTAATCCGGTTTTTCCAGTTTATTATTCTGAAACCCTAAAAGAAAACGAATGAAAAAATCTATGAGGAACCTGTTACCCTTACGCCTGCTTTTACTGTTTTTGATTCCACTAACATTTACGATTGCCGGTTTTAAGCCAGTTAATTCTACTGAAAACTCTGCTGTTTCCAGCAATAAAACTGCAGCCATTAAGAATACCATTGATGAAAATGTAAACAGCAAGTTGTTTATTTATGACAGCTTACAACTCGACGATCTTGGTTTATCCAAACAAGCCTTTATTGAAGGATTGAAGGGTTATAATGTTTTGAGATCAGAAGGAAAATTGAACAATGACGATATTATTTCAATTGCTGATTTTACTTTGCCCTCTACTCAAAAGCGTTTGTTTGTAATTGACCTTGCCAATCATAAACTACTTTTTAATACTTACGTTGCGCATGGCCGCAATTCAGGAAAGGAATATGCCAATCGCTTTTCTAATAGTCCGGATAGCCACATGAGCAGCCTCGGCTTTTATGTAACGCTTCAAACTTATTATGGCGAGCACGGCATTTCCCTGAGGCTTGAAGGTGAAGAAAAAGGGATAAACGACAATGCGAAAAGCCGCGCAATTGTTATTCATCCCGCAGATTACGTGAGCGAGAATACGGTAAAATCCCTGGGCTTTTTAGGCAGGAGTTTTGGTTGCCCCGCATTACCTGAGAAATTGGCCCCAGGCATTATCCAGGCAATAAAAGATGGTTCATGTTTCTTTGTTTACAGCGATAACAATAAATATATTTCACATTCGCCTTTGTTGCAATCGGCTTCTTAAACTTATTTTCCCGCCTTTTGGCGGGATTTTTTTTTTGCGTAAATTTTAAAGAGTAAACGAATTTTTAATCCTGATTTTTATTTCGTGATAATCAAAGAATCCTCCTTGGGCAGATTTTACGCAAGAGGATCTTTCGTTATATTTTTGAGAGATTCGCTTTTTTCTAAAAATTAAAATTTATTTTACACGCATAAATTGGCCAATATATGAGCAAACCAAAGATCGCTTTCGTAACCGGCGGTTATTCCGGAGAGGCCGCCATCTCTTACCAGTCGGCTAAAACGATTGAGCAGAATATCGATACCGATCAATTTGATTATTACAAAATCGATATTACTCCGGCTGGCTGGTTTTTTGAAAAGGACGGGCAAAGATCTGAAGTAGATAAAAATGATTTTTCAATCACTGTAAATAATGAAAAGATCACGTTTGATGCTGTCTTGAACGGCATTCACGGAACTCCCGGAGAAGATGGAAAATTGCAGGGATATTTTGATATGCTGGCTATTCCTTACACTTCCTGCAATTGTGCTATTTCTGCACTTACCTTCAATAAAAGATACACAGTTGCCGTTGCTTCGTTCGCGGGAATTAAAGTCGCCAATTCAGTTCTCTTATTCAAAAGCAATTACAGCAGCCCTGATGAATTGGTTAAAGATTTAAAGTTCCCTGTTTTTGTGAAACCAAATAACGGAGGTTCGAGCATTGGCATGAGCAAAGTAAATGCTCCTTCTGAAGAATTGGGCAGTGCAATCGAAAAAGCTTTTAAGGAAGACGACCAGGTGTTAGTAGAGGAATTTATTAAAGGCCGCGAATTAACCATTGGTGTTTTCAGGTCAAAAGGAAAGATCATTGCCTTGCCGATAACAGAGATCGTAAGTAAGAAAGAATTTTTTGATTATGAAGCCAAATATCTAGGTGCCAGCGATGAAATAACGCCTGCTAAGGTGAGTGAAGAGATCGAACGCCAGATAAAAGATGAAGCAATCAAAATTTATCAAATATTTAATTGCAGCGGAATCGTTAGGATCGATTTCATTTATAATCAGGAAGAAAATCAGCCCTACATGCTGGAAATAAATACAGTCCCCGGCCAAACGGAAGCAAGCCTTGTGCCTCAACAGGTAAAAGCCATGGGCTGGACGCTGAAGGAATTCTACACGGCGCTCATCCGGGAATGTTTACCTGCCTAAAATCATTAAATTGCACCACTTTTAATTTTTTATTTATACCTGTACCGTGTTTAGATTTATTGCAAAACAAAGTTTTTTAGTCAACCTCCTGGCAGCCATTGCACTGGTATTCGTTCTCGGACTTTTATTTTTTCAATCTCTCGGGTGGCTTACACATCATGGCGAATCGTTGCAGGTGCCATCAGTAACCGGCAAGAATGTTGATAGTGCCATAAGTCTTCTCCAGGACAAAGGCTTTGATGTAATTATTACTGATTCACTTTACAACGACAGTCTTCCGTTAAATACCGTAAAAAAACAATTACCGGATGCAGGCGCTAAGGTAAAAGTAAACCGTACTGTATTCCTGAACGTGAATCCTACGACTTTACCTATGATCGAAATGCCCAACCTCGAAGGTTTGAGTTATCGTTTTGCAGTGGACAAACTCACAAAAAACCATCTTGAATTGGGCGACACAAGTTATAAACCTAACTTTATGAAAGGCTCTGTCTTGGAACAGGATTATAATGGCAAGAAAATAGCTTTTGGTTCAAAAGTCAGGTGGGGTTCAAAAATAGATCTGGTTTTGGGCGGAGGTCTTGAGCAAATAAAAGTACCTGTTCCTGATCTAACCGGCCTCACGGTTCAGGATGCAACGGCACTTTTACAATCCAAGGGAATTATTATGGCAGCCATCCTTTCAACAGAAAATATTTCTGATACTTCAGCAGCCTACATTTACAGGCAAAATCCACCAGTTATCGATAACAATGCCACTCCAAATTTTATCCAGCCAGGGCAAACAATGGATATCTGGATACAGCAGGAAGCGGTTGCCCGCGATACAACACGAATCGATAGTTCTCAAATTCTAAAACAATAAAACATGACGAATATTTCACCTGAAGAAGTAAAAGAACGATTGGACAAGGGCGAAAAACTAAACCTTATAGATGTAAGACAACCGGAAGAAACAGCTGAGTACAATATTGGCGGGATTGCACTTCCACTTGGCAACATCCAGAACCTGCAGGTTGATGATATTGAAGATTTGAAAAATGAGGAAGTGATCCTTTATTGCCGCAGTGGCAACCGAAGTGGAATTGCAGCCATGTTGCTGGATCAAATGGGCTTTTCCAATACAAAAAATCTCACGGGAGGAATGCTCGCATGGCGCGAAAAGTTCGATAAATAAAAATTTATCCTACCCATCTTATAGATATTTAAACTGCACGATCCTTTTTCCATAGTTTACCTTTGACGATAATTCTGGTAAATTATGACGGTTCTTCTGTTCTCATTAATAGTATTGTCAGGTTCATTTTTGGCTGGATTAGTTGGTTCACTGACGGGCCTGGGGGGTGGCGTGGTTATTATTCCTATGCTAACACTGGTATTTGGAGTTGATATACATTACGCTATCGGCGCTTCGCTCATTTCTGTGATTGCTACTTCTTCCGGCGCAGCCGCAGCTTATGTAAAAGAAGGTATTTCAAATATCCGCATCGGTATGTTTTTAGAGATTGCTACTACGCTCGGCGCTGTGGGTGGTGCTATCCTGGCGGTTTATGCACCCACTCATATTATTGCGATAATTTTTGGTTTTGTTTTAATTTTTTCTGCAGCACTTTCGTTAAAAAAGAAAAATGAATTAACGTTTTACACGGAAGGTGGCAAACTCGCCACTGCTTTAAAGCTCAACAGTTCCTATCCAACCGCAAAAGGTGAAGTAAAATATGCTTCGCAAAATATTCCCGGTGGTTTTTTCATGATGATTATTGCAGGGCTGATTTCCGGTTTATTGGGAATTGGTTCCGGTGCTTTAAAAGTGATCGCAATGGATCATTTTATGAAATTGCCTTTTAAAGTTTCGACTACTACCAGTAATTTTATGATCGGGGTGACTGCAGCTGCAAGCGCCGGCATTTATATGCAGAGGGGGTATATAAATCCGGGCCTTTCAATGCCGGTAGTTTTGGGCGTTATCTCCGGAGCATTTTTTGGTTCTAAGATTTTAGTAAAATCAGAAAGCAATTGGCTTCGCGTATTGTTTGCCATTATTATTACATTTTTAGCATTGCAAATGATCTATAACGGAATAACCGGACAAATATGAAGAAGGAAAGCCACATATCAGATTATGATATC
>DASTXM010000138.1:0-36032 GCA_035765495.1 Hanamia sp. | reverse complement strand
GTCTAAAAAGATAACATACATTTCATCAGGGCCATCCGTTTCACCGGGTTGTCTTGGTCCTGAAATGATGCTGCTGTAAACGGTTACTTTCTGGCCTGTTCCATAAGTGGCGAGCAAAGGCCAAAGTAAAGCGAGGTCTTTAATTGAGGGAATCATTTTCTCAATGCCAACGACCACAATATGTGTTTTTGGCCATGCGGTACTTAGTCTTGCATTTCCTTCGTTTTCGGTGAGTGCAATTCCACCAATATCACTGATCACAAAATTGGCTCCTGTAATTCCAATCTCTGCATTCACATATTTTTCCCGCAGGATTCTCCTTGCTTCAAGTGTTAGTTGTTCAGGAGAAAGATTCGAAGCTGTACCAAGTTTTTGTTCAAAAATTCTGGCAACGTCTTCCTTGCTTTTGTGCATGGCCGGCGTCACAATGTGATAAGGAGGTTCGCCATCCAGTTGCTGAATAAATTCGCCGAGATCTGTTTCAACACTTTCAATATTATTCCTGGCGAGGAAATCATTCAAATGGATTTCTTCTGTCGCCATGCTTTTACTTTTTACGACAGTTCGGCAATTTTTTTCTTTACAAATGTTTAGAATTTCGTCTAAGGCTTCCTGTGAATTTTCTGCCCATAAGACTTTTCCTCCGCGTGCGGTAAAATGCATTTCAAATTCCTCCAAATGCTGGTCGAGTGTTTCGAGAGCGCGCCACTTTATATTCTTAGCACGTTCCTTTACAACCTCAATTTCTTCAAACTGCTTTTTTGCCTGAGGAACAACCGAGTTGTATTTTCCAATATTGAAATTGATCTTTTGCCGGTGATCAAGATCACCGGATTTTATGATGCTTTTTGCCTTAAATGTTGATGCAGTTTCAGTCATTTTAATGAATTCTCAATTTTCCATTCTGATAAACAGAAAACTTATTCTTTATTTTTTCAATGTTTTTTGGAATAATATTTTGGATTGCTGGCCAACTTTTCCTCTGCCTCCGTTTCTCGTTTTAAATATTCGAAATCACCCATTAGAATCAATGATTATTAGTGATTCTATTTTCGTAATATTGTTCCCATTTTTTTATTTAATGATATTTAACGGCACCATTTTCACAAAATTCTTAATTAATATTACCGTTTTTTTTATCGGATGTTCTGTAAGTGAGCCAACCTCCCAAAGCAAATTTCAGGACAGAAATAATATGTTTTCTAATGTTTTTTATCTGTGCCATATATTTTATTATGATTCCTTGGAGACAAATAGTTAAAAGGAAAATCTTATTTCAAAACACCCAATTCTTTTCCAACTTTAGTAAACGCCTCAATTGCTTTATCTAAATGTTTTTGTTCGTGTGCTGCGCTTAATTGTACCCTAATTCTTGCCTGCCCTTTTGGAACAACGGGAAAGAAGAATCCAATTACATAAATTCCTTCTTCCAGCAAACACGCCGCAAATTTTTGTGAAAGGACTGCATCATAAAGCATTATCGGAACAATTGGATGAACGCCGGGTTTAATATCAAAACCTGATTCTGTCATTTTTTCCCTGAAATATTTGGTGTTGGCTTCTAGCTTATCGCGCAAATCGGTTGTTTCGCTCAGCATATCAAAAACAGCAATGGAAGCACCAACAATATTTGGCGCCAACGTATTGCTGAATAAATAGGGACGGCTTCTTTGCCTGAGCATTTCTATCGTTTCTTTTTTGCCCGAAGTAAAACCGCCGTTTGCTCCGCCAAGCGCTTTTCCGAGCGTGCTCGTAATGATATCAATCTTTCCCTGCACGCCACGATACTCCGGCGTTCCCCTTCCTGTTTTGCCAATGAACCCGGTTGAGTGGGAATCATCAACCATTATTATTGAATCATATTTTTCAGCCAGTTCGACAATTTTATCCAGCTGGGCAATCGTTCCATCCATGCTGAAAGTGCCGTCTGTTACGATGATCCGGCCTCTTGCTTCAGCAGCTTCTTTCAGCTTACTTTCCAAATCTGTCATATTATTATGCTCATACCGGAAACGCTTTGCTTTGCACAAACGAACGCCGTCAATAATACTTGCATGGTTCAATGTATCAGAAATAATTGCATCTTCTTCTCCAAGAAGAGGCTCAAAAACTCCTCCGTTCGCATCAAAACATGCCGCATATAAAATGGTATCTTCTGTTCCCAAAAACTCTGAGATCTTTCGCTCCAGTTCTTTGTGAATGTCCTGCGTGCCGCAAATAAATCGCACACTACTCAATCCATATCCCCGTTCTTCAGAAGTTTTCTGAGACGCTTCGATAACATTCGGATTTGCAGCCAGGCCGAGGTAATTATTAGAGCAAAAATTCAAAACGGTTTTTCCTCCAACTTCTATTTCTGCGCCTTGGTCACTTGTTATGATGCGCTCATTTTTAAAAAGGCCGCTTTCCTTTATTTCTTCCAGTTCTTTAGCCAGTCGCTTCGTGAAATTATCATTCATACTTACTTACTTTTGATAGTACAAACCTACAATGAAAACCATAAAATCCGGTGTCAAAAAATACTTTTTCGTGAAATGTAACTTTATTTCCGCTTAAGCGTATAATAGTTAAACAATGGCTGGTGTGATTTAAAAATTACCTGATTGTATGACAGAGAAAGAATTTAATGAGTGTGTAAACCTTTATGCCGACAATGTATTCAGGTTTATCATTAAAAATTTGAAGCATGAAGAAGATGCACGTGATGTGGTCCAGGCGTCTTTTGAAAAATTGTGGATCAACCGCGATAAAGTGGACAATGAAAGAAGCAAATCCTATTTGTTTACTGTGGCTTATCACCAAATGATTGACCTGATCAGGAAGAACAAAAGAGTGAAGCTGGAAGAAGATTTTTCATCATCAAGACAAACAACAAGAGAGCCACAAACAGAGATTAAAAAATTGCTGAATGAAGCGCTATACAGGTTGAGCGAAACGCAACGGAGCCTTGTTTTATTAAAAGATTATGAAGGTTATTCTTACGAAGAAATTGCGGTGATAACCTCGTTAAGCATCAGCCAGGTAAAAGTGTATTTGCATCGTGCAAGGATACAATTAAAAAATTATTTGGTTAAACCGGAAAACGTACTTTAAAATGAACATCAATAGAAATAATTACGAAGAATATTTTTTACTCTATGCTGATAATGAATTATCGAAAGCAGAGCGAAAAATGGTGGAGGTATTCGTTAATGAAAACCCGGATCTCAAAGAAGAATTTTGCATGTTGAAATTGACTATTAACGTTCCGGATGAAGATTTGAAAATAATTGATAAATCGTTTTTATACAAAAGCGAAAGCGAGAATGCTTTGAACGAAAATAATTACGAAGAGTTTTTTGTTCTTTACCATGACAACGAACTTTCGGACAAAGAAAGAAATGATGTTGAGAATTTTGTGGCACAACATCCGGAATTGAAAACCGAATTTGAATTGATAGGCAAAGCAAAATTAACTGCGGAAAATGAAGTTGTTTATCCTGACAAAACTGAATTATATCGCAAAGAAAAAACAGGAAAAGTTATTTCGATCAGTTTTTGGAGATACGCTGTTGCAGCTGTTTTGCTCGGTTTTGGATTGTGGGTTTCAGTTCCTTATTTTACTAATCAGAATGGATCAACGCCACAAACAGCGCAGATTAACCCGGTTAAAAATACAGAGCCGACAATGCCTAAGGTTACTCCGCCAAAAGCTGAAGATGAAACAAACTCTGTTGCTTCTTCAACAGTGAAAGAAGAAAAAAACAAAATTCCTGTTCCGGTTAAAAAAAGGAGTAGCGATGTTGAAAAGCAAACACAAAATATCTTGATTGCAGAAAACCAGATTAAAGCAACTTCAACATCCTTGACTAAACCGATCCAGGATTTAAAGAAGGAGCCTGTAGAGGTTGTTGCGTTGAAAGCGCCGCTGGAAAAGGTTGTACCAAAAGTTGAACAGTTATCGAATGCAGCTCAGGAAAAAGTAAATCCGCCATTTCAAAAAACTAATGATGAGATAAAACCAAATAATTCACAAACGGTTGCCTATTCTGAAAATAATTCAAACAACGAAAACTACGTTTTTTATGATGTGCCCGCGGATCAGTTCAAAAAAACAAAAGTTGGTGGTTTTTTGAAAAAAGTGAAACGAATAGTTGAACGAACCAACCCAATAACACGACTGCTTGAGGGCAATGAAGAACCGGTTGTTGCCCAGAAATTTTAAAACAATTAATAACTCTTATTTTATCGAAAATGAAAAAGTCTATTTTAATTCTAACAATGGTGTGTGCTGCCATGAGCAGTTTTGCCCAAACAGATTCGACGCAAAGCGGAACTAAAACTGATACTGTTCGAATCGGCGGAATGGTTATCATAAAAAAAGGTCATCCAAATGACCAAAAGCGTGTAACCGTGACCGTTGGAAACAGGAGAAACGAAAATCATTCAGACATAAGCACCTCCTCTTTTGTCTTTGACCTGGGATTTTCAAATTGGACCGATAAAACGAATTACACTGCCGCAACAGCAAGTAACGATGCTGTAGGAGTTTCTGAAAATGATATGAAACTGAAAACCGGAAAATCAATTAATGTCAACTTATGGTTTGTTATCCAAAGACTCAGCCTCATCAAAAACTACCTTAATTTAAAATACGGCTTCGGACTCGAATTGAATAATTACCGCTTTAAAAGTAATGTCAGTTTTAGTGAAGGAGGAACCAATCCTCATAATCCTCTGCAAACTATCGACCATCCTTTTGTGTTTAAGGATTCAATAAATTTTAAGAAAGACAAGCTTGCAGCAGATTATCTTACCGTTCCCATAATGCTGAATTTGGTGAGTAATCCGCATCAATCCGGGAAGGGAATTAGCCTGAGTGGTGGCGTTAGCGTCGGTTATTTGTATAGCAGTCGCAACAAGCAGAGGAGCTCTGAGCTCGGCAAGGAAAAAAACCGTGGTGATTATGATCTTGAAAGGTGGAAATTTTCTTACATAGGTGAGCTCGGACTTGGCCCGGTTCATTTATATGGTTCTTACAGTCCGAAGTCAATTTTTTCAAATGATCTCAACTTCAAGCCTTACACCATCGGACTTAGATTTAGTAATTGGTAATCTTTCTCATGTTTAGTTTTATCAGGATGTATGAAACCTGCTCTTTCGGGCAGGTTTTTTCCTTTTTACAAAACAAAAATCTTTTTTATTTCTTCGTTTACTCGTAACCGTTATTTGCTCAGGTGCATGCTTCTTTCCCTGTATAAATGGCGGAAGTAAGGATCGCGTAGATCTTTTATAAAGCGAATGGCCTCTCCTGTACTTTTCATCTCAGGTCCTAATTGTTTGTTTACCCCTGGAAACTTATTGAAAGAGAAAACGGGTTCTTTAATGGCAAAGCCTTCAAGCTTTTTCTCGAAAGTAAAATCCTTCAATTTTGCTTCGCCAAGCATCACTTTCGTTGCAATGTTCAAATAAGGAATTTGATAAGCTTTTGCAATAAAAGGGGTAGTTCTTGAGGCGCGGGGATTTGCTTCAATCACAAAAACTTCACCGTCTTTAATCGCAAATTGAATATTGATCAAACCCTTGATGTCTAATGCACGCGCGATCTTCTCTGCGTATTCCTGCATTGTTTCCACGATCAGTGGCGATAAATTAAACTGTGGAAGAACGGCATTGCTGTCGCCACTGTGAATACCGGCAGGTTCAATGTGTTCCATCACGCCCATCACGTGAAAAGTCTCGCCATCAAATATCGCGTCGATTTCTGCTTCCTGGCAACGATCCAAAAACTGGTCGATTAAAATTTTATTTCCGGGCAAATGTTTTAATAGACTGAGGACGCCATTTTCCAGTTCTTCATCATTTAATACAATCCGCATTCTTTGTCCGCCCAAAACGTAACTTGGCCTTACTAAAACCGGGTATCCAACTTGTCGTGCTACCTCAATTGCCTCATCTGTGTCATAAGCTGTTCCATATTTTGGGTAAGGAATTCCTAACTCTTTCAGCATATCACTGAAGCGACCGCGGTCTTCAGCAATGTCCATATTGTCGTAAGAAGTACCGATAATTTTGATGCCTTTTTTATGTAATCTTTCTGCCAGTTTTAGTGCGGTTTGTCCGCCCAACTGAACAATAACGCCATCTGGTTTTTCCAGTTCAATAATATCCCAGATATGTTCCCAAAATACAGGTTCAAAGTAAAGTTTATCAGCAATATCAAAATCAGTGGAAACGGTTTCAGGATTGCAATTGATCATGATGGCTTCCATGCCGCATTCTTTGATCGCCATCAGGCCATGAACACAGCAATAATCAAATTCAATTCCCTGCCCGATACGGTTGGGACCGCTTCCAAGTACAATAATTTTCTTTCGTTTTGTTGGAACCGATTCGTTGTAGATGATGTTATTATTCATTGATAATGTAAAGTCAGGTTACTCAAATGTGCTATAGAAATAAGGTGTCTTCGCTTCAAACTCGGCGCTGCAGGTATCTACCATTTTGTAAACACGGGTTATTCCCAATTCTTTTCTCTTTTCATAAACATCTTCATCCGTACTTCCATCTTTCATGATCTTTGCGATTTGTTCGTCACTGAATCCGAGGTGTTTTGCTTCTTTCAAAAGTTCCGGAGAAATATTTTCAAGTGAAGTTTGCGCGATTGCTTTTTCGCAATTCACTATTTTTTGGATCTGGTAAATGAACCAGCGATCAATCTTTGTTGATTCACAAATTCTCTTAACGCTGACACCGATCATCAAAGCATCTTTAATACGGAAGATCCGGTCCCACTTTGGCGTTTTAATATATTCCACAATTTCTTCCGCGTGCATCAGGCTTTTTCCGTAATAACCCAGTCCGATTGCATTATTCTCAAGGCTTTGACAAGCTTTCTGAATCGCTTCTGCAAAACTTCTGCCGATCGCCATCACTTCGCCAACAGATTTCATTTGAAATCCAAGTGTATCATCAGCGCCTTTGAACTTATCAAAATTCCAACGTGGAATTTTTACGATCACATAATCCAATGCCGGTTCAAAATAGGCGGAAGTGGTTTTTGTGATTTGATTTTTTAATTCGTCAAGTGTAAAACCTACGGCAAGTTTTGCTGCAATTTTTGCAATAGGGTAACCGGTTGCTTTGCTGGCGAGTGCTGATGAACGGCTCACGCGTGGATTAATTTCAATTGCTATTAAATCTTCTGTTTGAGGATTCAATGCAAACTGTATGTTACAACCGCCGGCAAAATTGCCCAAATTCCGCATTATTGCGATGGCTGTATTTCTCATCTTTTGATAAGCGGTATCACTCAAGGTCATTGCGGGAGCAACCGTTATTGAATCGCCGGTATGCACGCCCATCGGATCAAAATTTTCTACTGTGCAAATGATGACCACATTGTCGTTATCATCGCGCAGTAATTCCAGCTCAAATTCTTTCCAGCCCATCATTCCTTTTTCTACCAACACTTCGTGTACAGGCGATGTGGTCAAGGCTCGATTGAGCGCTTCATCGAGGTCTTCTTTCTTAAATACAATACTTCCTCCCGAACCACCTAAAGTGAAGGAAGGACGAAGCACCAAAGGAAAACCAATCTCCTGGGCAATTTCTTTTCCTTCTAAAAATGAGTTAGCAATTTTTGCCGGTGCAACCGCAATATTCATTTCAATCATCCACTCGCGAAACTTATCCCTGTCTTCAGCCTTGTCGATAGCCTTGATGTCGACACCAATGAGGCGGATGTTATTTTTCTCCCAAATGCCCATTTCATCTGCTTCCTTGCACAGGTTCAGCGCTGTTTGGCCACCCATCGTTCCCAGGACCGCATCGATCTTTAATTCGCTATCCTTGTTTTCTTCGATTATCTGCTCGATACTTTCGGTCGTCAACGGCAGCAAATAAACTTTATCGGCCATCATCGGATCGGTCATGATCGTAGCCGGATTACTATTGATAAGAAGAACATTTAATCCTTCTTCTTTCAAACTTCGGGCTGCTTGTGTTCCCGAATAATCGAATTCGCAGGCCTGCCCGATGACGATTGGGCCTGAGCCTATAATTAAAACTGTTTTAATTGACTTATCTAATGGCATGGAATTTTAATGTGTGGGCGCCAAAATTAATGCATACAAATTAAATGCTGCCCGAATAATATGAAAAGAATATTTTAAATCTTGACAAAAAGCCTCGGGAAGCGAAATAAAAATTGCGAATAATTGTTGGTTTGCTGCCAATAAAAAACAGGCCTTTCCCCAAAAGCCTGCCTTTAAAATTCCTATCAAAGTAGGAAATATTTTAAAGAAGATAATGCCTGTCAGAACCGTAAAGGTTTTTAAACATTTTCTTCAAAATGTAAATTTTATCGATCCATTCGTCTTCACCTTTGCTTTTAAATTCCTCCATGTGATGTTCCACTTTTTCCACAGTGTCTTCTACATTGTCGAGCAATTCATGAGTTTTTTCTTTAAGAAATTGGTAAAACTCATTTCGCTCTTCCGTGGGCATGCTCAGGAATTTTATCAAAGCAAAGCCACCTGCGGCTCCCAGTATTATTGCTGCAATTCTGTTTGATTGGGCCATTGTCGAGTAAAAATTTTAGTTCTTAGATTTGTAAAATATGATAACACTTTCTATTAAAAAATATACAATACATAAACCGTTCCTGTTTTTTATATTGTTGTTTTTGTCAGTTGCTGCCACCGCCCAATTCTTTCCTCGAAAAAATTATCCAAAACATTATTTCATTTACCCGGTTGATGCAAAAATTAGCCTTGCGGCAAATTTTGGAGAGTTGAGGCCGAACCATTTTCACATGGGTTTAGATTGCAGAACTGACCAGGTAGTAAATCGGCCGGTAAAAGCGGCGGCTGCCGGTTACATTGCACGCGTAACCGTTGAACCTTTCGGTTATGGACAAGCGATCTATATTAATCATCCAAATGGATTGACAACAGTTTATGGGCATTTGAATCGTTTTTACAGTGAACTTGAGAAATACGTGATTGAGCAGCAATATGCGCAGGAAAAATGGAATGTTGATTTGGCAATTCCTACGGGAATGTTTCCTGTAAAACAAGGCCAGTTCATCGCTTACAGTGGAAGTACCGGTGGTTCAACGGGGCCGCACACACACTTTGAAATTCGCGATACGAAAACGGATAAAGTGCTGAATGAAATGTTGTTTGGGTTGCCTATTCCTGATAAGGTACCACCAACAATTGTTCGCCTCGCTATGTACAACCGTACAAAAAGCACTTACAGCCAAAGTCCTGAAATTTTCGGCTTAAAGAAAACCGGCAGTGAATATACCACGATAACAAGCGTTATTCCTGTTCATTCTGATAAAATAAGTTTTGGCATTTCTGCTAATGATAAACAGTCTTATTCTCACAATCCTAATGGAATTTTTGAGGCCATTATTTATTTGGATGGAGTTCCCCTTTCTGCTTTCGAACTGGACAGTATCAGTTATGCACAAACGCGTTATGTAAATGCGCATGTTGATTACAAAACGCATGCTGCCGGTGGTCCTTACATCGAACATCTTTCAAGATTGCCTGGCTATCCCGAAGGAGTTTATAAAGACATTAATGGCGACGGCGTTATCGAACTAAAGGATCACGAGATTCATAATGTAAAAGTGGTAGTAAAAGATCCTTACCTGAATACTTCAGTGCTTAATTTTAAAATCCAAAAAGGTTCAATAAGCGAAGATCCTTCGGCTGCTCCCGGAAAGAAGCAAATTGAATTTGAGCCGAACCAGGTAAATGTTTTTGAAAACCAGGATTTGCAGGTTTATTTCCCTCCGGCCACTTTTTATGATTCAGTCGCCTTTTTTCATGATGAAAAAGCTTCAACTTCCCAGGATGCTTATTCTCCTATATATTCTGTTTTATCCGGTTTGATTCCGTCTGAAGATTACTTTACAGTTAGGATTAAACCAAACAAACCGGTTCCAGAAAATCTTGCAGATAAAATACTTATCAAACAAAGCTGGAAAGGCAGAAGTGAAGTTGTAAGAGCAACAAAGCAGGGAAATTGGTACGTTGCAAAATTCAACAACTTTGGCGATTTTGAATTGATATCAGATGATTTGCCACCTTTGATTCGGGTCGATTTTCATGATTATGCAAACATTTCAAGATATCATAATATTGTTTGTACGCCGATTGACAATAATCACCAGGTAAAGAATTTTCGCGCTGAGCTGGATGGGAAATGGTTGATGTTTACCAATGATAAAGGGCGCAAATACATTTATTATTTTGATGAACATTGCCCAAGCGGCCAGCATGTTTTAAAGATTTCAGTAGAAGACGAAGCAGGAAATAAGACCGAAAAGACATTTCATTTCACACGATAAAAACTTTAATAATGACTTCATTAACCGAAGGACAAAAAGCGCCTGATTTTACATCTAAAGATCAAAATGGCAATCCTGTTTCCTTAAAGGATTACCGTGGAAAAAGAGTAGTTCTGTATTTTTATCCTGAAGACGATACGCCTACTTGCACAATTGAAGCATGCAACCTAAGAGATAATTATGCTGAATTAGAAAAGGCAGGACTCGTTGTTCTTGGTGTTAGTCCCGACGACAAAACGAGCCACAAAAAGTTTGAGGAAAAATATAATCTTCCTTTCATTTTGGTTGAAGATTCCCAGAAAAAAATTATCGATAAATACGGCGTTTGGGGCGAAAAAAACATGTATGGAAGGAAATATATGGGACTTCTGAGAACCACTTTTTTGATAGATGAAAACGGTGTGATTCTGAAAATTTTCAAAAAGCCTAAATCAAAAATTCATAGTGAAGAAATTTTGAAGGCGCTAAAAGATGCTTAGTAAATGAAATCTTTTTAATTCCTCGAAAATGGAATTTAAAATAAAAGAAAAATCTATGCTCGCGCGGTTAGCTGCCTGGAAATTAAAATCGAAAAATGTAGCAATCACTTTTGGAAACAAGATTCATTTGTACAACATTTCAAAAGAAGAATTTTTAAAAAATGAAAAGTGGGTGAAGCACGAATTGTGTCACGTGCGCCAATTTGAAAAATATGGATTTTTCCCGTTCATCTGTATGTATTTATGGGAAAGTATCAAAGTTGGCTATAATAAAAACAAATTTGAGGCAGAAGCAAGAGAAGCAGGAAATGAGCCGAAGCTAAATTAAAATTATTTCGTATTTGTTTGTTTGCTGCTCACTTGGAATTAAAACAATCCTTTAAATTCCACTTCATCAAAATCGAACCTTCTTTCAACCGAATCCTCAGTAATCAATTGGCCAAAAGAGGAAACGCCCACTATTTTAGTTTCGAAAACAACATTCTGCTTTTTCAACCTTACTTTTTTCCCTCTTGCATAAAGTTTGGAATTGTATTCTTCCATCATTATTTCAAATTGACCACTTTTTAAACCTTCTATTCTTTTCAAAAGAATTGAATAAAGCTCTTCAGCAAGTTTAATTACATCGAAATCTTTACCGGTTGCCATTTTTAAAGAAGAAGCGCTTTGAATTCCTTCTTCAAATGTTTCCTGGTTTATATTTAATCCAACTCCGACAACTGACCACTGCCAATTATTACCTTTTATGACATTCTCGATTAAAATACCTCCTGCCTTACTGTCATTAATAAAAATATCATTTGGCCATTTTATAAAAAGATTTCTTAAAATATGTTTTTGAAAAAGATCATAACAGCTTAAGGCCGTAGCTACACTTATTTGGAATTGTTTGGAAACACTTTGCCATTGCATTGGCACCGCAACTGAAAGAATTATGTTTTCAGACGGTTTGCTTTTCCAATCCCTTCCCCGTCTTCCTTTTCCATCGGTTTGTTCTTTTGCAAAAACCGCTGTAGCACTGTTTATCTTGCCTGTTTTAATAAGTGCCATGGCATAGTTGTTGGTACTATCAACGCTGTCAAGAATTACTAAGTTTTGAGAGCTAAAAGCCATAAAAAAGTTATTAGGAAAGAATTAGTATTTTTGATAAAATAGTTACAAAATTTGTGATGAAAGCTGCAATCTAAGAGAATAAATTTATTTTTGCGGATTGCTGAATTGTACTAGTTAAAAGAACCCATTTGAACAATTTAACATTACTGGAAAAAAGAAAAAAATCAACCATAGCAAGGATTACAAGAAACAGCAAACTGTTTAAGACAATAATCCATGCAATACAGGAAAAAAAAGGAGAAAGAATCGTAAGCCTCGACCTTAAAAAAATCCCTGAAGCAGTAACAGATTTTTTCATTATATGTGAAGCAAACAACCCTATTCAATTAAAGGCGATCGGGGATTTTGTAGAAGAAGAAGTAAAAAAGAAATGTGGCGAAAGTCCTTACAAACATGAAGGCCGTCAAGGCGAACAATGGATTTTGATCGATTATGTAAACATCGTTGTTCACATCATGTTGGCAGAGCCGAGAAGGTTTTATAAACTGGAAGAAATGTGGAGCGATGCATCAATGATGGAACATTAATTCAACAATAAATTCACTTAATTTAATAACAAAACTCTTATTCTGAAAAAGAAGAATCAAGATAAAAATATTGCAGGAGCAATCACACATGGCAACTGAAGAACCGAAAAAGAAACCATTACCAAGAAGGTTAAACACCAATTTGACTCCGGGAACTCCGGACGATGATCCGAAGAAAAAACCAAGATTAAGTATTTACTGGGTTTACGGGATCATTTTTGCGCTTATTATCGGATATAATGTAATCAGAACTACCGCAGGAACAGGATATGAAATAAATGATACTGATTTTTATACCATGTTGCAGAGAGGAGATGTTGACCAGATCAAAACTGTGGGGAACAAGAAATTAGTGCGGGTTTTTATCGATCCACAAAAGCTCGACAGTGATGCTGCTTATTTACAGGGTGTGTTTGGCCAAAATTATGATGAGGTAAAGAAAATGAAAGATGCGCCACAGGCATACTTTGGAATTATTAAAGACGAAGTTTTTGCTACCCAATTGGCACAATTTTATAAAGATCATCCGGATGTAAAACAGGTTCCGGATAAACCGGGTGATGAAGGCGAACTATTCGGCCAATTGGTGAGTACACTTTTACCAATATTATTGATCGCGCTCGTATTCATCATGATGATGCGTAAAGTAGGCGGCGGCGCAGGTGCCGGTGGCCCGGGCGGCATCTTTAATATTGGAAAATCAAAAGCCACACTTTTTGAAAAAGGCACAAGAGTAAACATTAATTTCAGCGACGTTGCCGGACTTGATGAAGCAAAGGTGGAAGTAATGGAAATTGTTGATTTTCTTAAAAATCCAAAAAAATATACCAACCTTGGCGGTAAAATTCCAAAAGGCGCTTTATTGATTGGCCCTCCGGGAACTGGTAAAACTTTGTTGGCGAAAGCCGTGGCAGGAGAAGCCCAGGTTCCGTTTTTCAGTCTCAGCGGAAGTGATTTTGTTGAAATGTTTGTTGGTGTCGGCGCAAGCCGTGTTAGAGACTTGTTCAAACAGGCAAGAGAAAAAGCACCTTGTATCATTTTCATTGATGAGATTGACGCTATTGGTCGTGCCCGTGGAAAGAATATGATGATGAGCAATGATGAAAGGGAAAATACACTGAACCAATTATTGGTTGAAATGGATGGTTTTGGAACCGATTTAGGAATCATCATTCTTGCAGCTACCAACAGGCCCGACGTTCTTGACAGCGCTTTATTGCGTCCCGGAAGATTTGACAGGCAAATTAGTATCGATCGTCCTGATCTTGTAGGCCGTGAAGCGATCTTTAAAGTGCATTTAATTCCAATCAAAGTTTCTCAAAATCTGGACACACACAAACTTGCTGAGCAAACGCCTGGTTTTGCCGGGGCTGATATTGCCAATGTTTGTAACGAAGCGGCATTGATTGCTGCACGGAATGGTAAAGATGCCGTTGATATGAGTGATTTCCAGGATGCAATTGACAGGGTAATCGGTGGATTAGAAAAGAAAAATAAAATTATCCTTCCTGAAGAAAAAGAAATCATTGCTTATCATGAAGCTGGTCACGCGATTTGTGGTTGGTTTTTGGAACACGCTTACCCCCTTTTGAAAGTTACGATTGTGCCAAGAGGAACGGCCGCTTTGGGTTATGCACAGTATACTCCAAAAGAACAATACTTGTATAATACAGACCAATTGCTCGACCAGATTTGTATGACACTTGGAGGCCGAGCATCTGAAACAATTTTCTTTGGTAAGATTTCTACAGGTGCGAGTAATGACTTGCAACAGGTGACCAAAATGGCTTATTCAATGGTGACCGTTTATGGAATGAACGATAAGATTGGGAACGTGAGCTACTATGATCCGCAGCAGGAAAATGCGTTCCAGAAGCCATACAGCGAAGAAACCGGAAAGATGATCGATGAGGAAGTCCGTAAGCTAATCGAAAGAGCTTTTGAAAGAACAAAACAATTATTGACTGAAAGGAAAAAAGAAGTTGAAACGATAGCACAGGCATTGTTGAAAAGAGAAGTCCTTTTCAAGAGCGATGTGGAAGCATTGATTGGCAAACGCCCTTATGAAGATAAAAAAGCACTTGATTTTGTTGACAATCCAAAAGATGCTGTAATTGACTCACCAATTCATGTGGTAGACAGCAACGACACCGGCATTAAATCCTGAAAATGAAAGTTTCTTCTTCCAAAGAAAAAATTTTAAAAAAAATTAGAGAGGCACTGAGTAATCCGGTGCCTTTACCTTTTCCAAAAAGTGAAGGAACCGATTCTATTTTTAAAGGTCCGCAGGAAGAATTGGAAATTTTATTTGCTGAGGAATTCACAAAACTGCTCGGAAAATTTGCCTTTTGTTTTAATGAAGCCGATGCTAAAAATCAAATCAGGGAATTGATAAAACAGCAAAAGTGGAAGAACGTTTATTGTGTTGAAGATGATCTTTCCAGATTATTAGATCAAAAAGAATTTCCTGAAATAAACCCAAGCTCGCTTGCAGATTGCGATGTAGCAGTTACTTCATGTCATTATCTCATTGCACGCACAGGTGCTATTGTTATGAGCAGTGCACAACAAAGCGGGCGGACTACAAGTGCTTATGCGCCTATTCATATTTGCATTGCTTATGTTGATCAGTTGGTTTATGATACACGTGATGCGCTAAAAGGCTTAAAAGTTCAATATGGAACAAATCTTCCATCATTTATCACTTTTGCCGCAGGGCCAAGCCGAACAGCAGATATTGAAAAAACACTGGTTGTTGGTGTTCATGGTCCGAAAGAGGTTTATTTATTTTTAATCGATAAATCAAAAGAAAAATAAGTAGCAATAATTAGAAATTATGAGTGAACAAATAAAAATTCGAAATTCCTTTTTTTAATTATCAGCAATTCTTAAATAAGAGAAGCTTTTCAAAACCATGCATATTCCTGAAAGTAAAAAAATATATTTCCTTTCTGATTTTCATCTTGGGGCTCCCGATTATGAATCAAGCTTGAAGCGGGAAAAGCGGGTTGTGCAATTCTTAGAAGAGATCAGGAAAGATGCACACGTCATCTTTATCCTCGGTGACCTTTTTGATTTTTGGTTTGAATATAAAAAAGTCGTTCCAAAAGGGTTTGTAAGAATTTTGGGCAAATTAGCTGAGTTAACTGACGCGGGAATTGACATTCATTTTTTTGTAGGCAATCATGATATGTGGATGAACGGATATTTTGAAAGGGAATTAAACATTAAAGTTTACCACGAGCCACAGGAATTTGAATTTAATGGTAAAAAATTTATAATCGGGCATGGCGATGGGTTGGGGCCGGGCGATCACAAATACAAGATGATGAAAAAGGTTTTCAGAAACCGGTTTTCTCAACGGCTTTTTGGAATGCTTCATCCATCAACAGGAATAGGAATTGCCGATTATTTTAGCAGAAAAAGCCGTGCTGCTGCAGGTGAAAAAGATGAAACTTTTTTAGGCGAAGAAAAGGAATGGCTGATCGTTTTTGCAAAAGAAACTTTGAAAAAACAGCAGGTTGATTATTTCATTTTTGGCCACCGACATTTGCCAATCGTGCATCCGCTTAACGACAATAGCGTTTACATAAACCTGGGGGATTGGATCAAATACAACAGTTACGCTATTTTTGAGGAAGGAACGGTAAACTTGAAATATTACAAAGAATGAAAAAGAAATTGATCGCCTACGCGGTTATTTTTTCCTTGCTCACTTTTTCTGTTTGCCATGCTCAAACTGATTCTTCTTTCCGTTTCATACAGTCATTAAATTACCCGGTTGCTTCTTTTACAGTTGATAATATTGGAGCGGTTTATATTATTACACCGGACAACCAATTAAAGAAATACAATGAAAATGGCGATTCTGTTGGCGTTTATAACCAGGTAACCAAATATGGAAAACTAACTTATGTAGATGCAGAGAACCCTTGGAAAACCATTTTATTTTACCAGAACTTTTCAACAATTGTTTTACTTGATAAATACCTGAATGTAGTTACCAACATCGATTTGCGGAAGCAAAATATTTTTGGAGTTCATGCGGTTACTTCTTCTTACGACAACAACATCTGGCTATTTGATGAGCAAGATAATAAACTGAAGAAAATAAACGACAATGGAAATATTCTTTCAGAAACGGTAGATTTCCGGTTGCTTTTTGATGACGTTCCGGAGCCAAGGAAAATAATTGACCGGGATGGTTTTGTTTATTTGTATGATCCCCAAAAAGGCATTTATATTTTCGATTATTATGGAAGTTTTAAAACCAAACTCGCTTTTCTAAACTGGACGAGCCTTGAAGTTTTTGGTAAAACAATTTATGGTTTTGACAAACAAAATGTTTATAAATACCAGCCACCCATTCCTGATGTTACCGCATATCCTTTGCCGGTTATATTACAAAATGCGTCTGCCATCAAAATAGCAAATTACCGTCTTTATGTTTTAAAATACGGTAAGCTTTAAGTTTATTCTTTGCCTTAAATTATTGGGATTTTATCCGTTCATTGAAGTAAGGAACTCCGCATTATCTTTGGTTCCTTTCATATTCTTCATGAGCGTATTGATTGCTTCTTCCGGGTTCATATCTGCAAGGTGATTGCGCAAAACCCACATTCTTTGAAGCACTTCTTTATCAAGAAGCAGATCATCACGACGGGTTGAAGAAGAAACAATATCAATGGCAGGGAAAATTCTCCTGTTGGACAATCTCCTGTCGAGCTGAAGTTCCATGTTGCCGGTTCCTTTGAACTCTTCGAAAATTACTTCATCCATTTTGCTTCCTGTGTCAACAAGAGCGGTGGCGATTATAGTGAGTGAACCTCCATTTTCGATTTTTCGAGCGGCGCCAAAAAATTGCTTTGGTTTTTGCATAGCGTTTGCTTCCACACCGCCGGATAATACTTTACCACTTGCCGGAGAAACAGTATTATGCGCTCTTGCAAGACGGGTGATACTATCAAGCAGTATCACTACATCATGCCCACATTCTACCAAACGTTTAGCTTTTTGCAAGGCCATCGTGCTAACTTTTACATGCTTTTCAGCTGGTTCGTCAAATGTGGAGGCAATAACTTCTGCTTTAACACTTCTCTCCATGTCCGTTACCTCTTCAGGCCTTTCATCGACCAACACGATCATTAAATAACATTCCGGATGATTAGCAGCAATTGCATTTGCTACTTCTTTCAGAAGCATTGTTTTACCCGTCTTGGGTTGAGATACGATCAATCCGCGCTGGCCTTTACCTATTGGCGTGAACAGATCAATTATCCTTGTCGAATAATTATTGGAGCCTAAAAACAGATTCAGTTTTTGGTAGGGAAAAAGCGGTGTGAGGTAATCAAACGGAACACGATCACGAACTTCATCAGGCCCACGTCCATTGATCGTTTCTACTTTTAATAAAGCAAAATATTTTTCTCCTTCTTTTGGAGGACGAACGGAACCATAAACAGTATCGCCAGTCTTTAATCCAAATAATTTTATTTGAGAAGGAGAAACATAAACATCATCAGGAGATGAAAGGTAATTATAATCGCTGCTTCTTAAAAAACCGTAACCATCGGGCATCATTTCCAATACGCCTTCCGCCAGAATTACTCCGTCGAATTCAATATTAAAAGCTGGTTCTTTTTTCTGAAATCCTTTTCCTCCCTGGTTGGTGTTTGCCGGAATTTCCTGCATCATTTCTTCCACTTCTTCATCTTCATCTTTCAATAACTCTATGAGTGCGGGAGCGATGGTCTTTGGATCAGCCAAACGCTCAACATGATCATCGTCATCATCGATATACTGGTCAAAATCCAGCTCGGGGCTTTCTGATTCTTCTTCTTTTTGTTTCTTGGGCGCAGCTTTCTTTTTATCCTCTGTCTTCTTGCTTTTTGTTTCTTTATCTTCAGTAACTGAAGTTGCTTCTTCTGTTAGCTTCTTGGCAGTAGATTTTACGATCCTTTTTCTTTTCGGCTTTTCCGTGGTAGTTTCTTTTTTATCGTTTGAAGTCATGGATGCTTGTTTATCAAGAATTTTATAGATCAATTCTTGTTTTTGTAAATTTTTAGTATCAGGTATATTTTGCTGCTCGGCTATATCCAGCAGTTCCGGAACGAGCATATCGTTCAGTTGTAAAATGTCATACATAAAGAGACGTATAGATTAATAGTCAAAAACGCAAATTGAAAATTGTAAATCTAATATTGATATTTATAATGGAAATGGATTCTGATATAACTGATGCACCGTAGCAAAGGAAATTAGTCAGCTTTAATCTTGATGCAATATTACATTAAAATAATAAAATACGTAAATTTTTTTCTTTTTTGAATGACCACTAAAATCAAGACCTATTGTCTCTTTGGAGGTGTTTCAGCAAGGATTAGACCAGAAAATTTATCTGATACTTTATATTTGCGAATATAATCTAAACACATGTTGAATAAAAGAGAAAGGATAAAAGAGGTACTTGCAAATGAGTTAATTAACCACGACTTAACAGTGATGGGATGGGTGCGCACATTCAGAAATAACCAGTTTATTGCATTGAATGACGGGAGCACTAATGCAAACCTCCAGGTGGTTTTAGAATTGGGCAAATTTGATGAAAGTCTTTTAAAAAGGATCACAACTGGTGCAGCATTAAAAATTTCAGGAACGCTTGTTCCGTCCTTGGGTAAAGGACAAAAAGTGGAATTAAAAGCCCAAAAAGTGGAAGTGCTCGGCGATAGTGATGCGGAAAAATTTCCACTGCAACCTAAAAAACACAGTCTTGAATTTTTACGTGAGATTGCGCACCTTCGTTTTCGTACAAATACGTTTGGTGCTGTATTTAGAGTGAGGCATGCACTTGCTTTCGCAATCCATAAGTTTTTTCATGAAAAGGGATTTGTATACTTACATTCTCCTATCATTACTGCTTCTGATGCAGAAGGTGCAGGCGAAACTTTTCACGTGACAGCATTCAACCTGGAACAGCCAGTCAAAAATGAAGATGGCTCAATAAATTATAAAGAAGATTTTTTTGGAAGGCCTGCCAACTTAACTGTTAGCGGCCAGTTGGAAGCTGAATTGGCCGCTTTGGCGCTTGGCGATGTTTATACTTTTGGTCCAACATTTCGGGCAGAAAATTCCAATACAGCCAGGCATCTTGCTGAGTTTTGGATGATAGAGCCTGAAATGGCTTTTTCTGATTTGGAAGATGATATGAATCTTGCGGAGGAATTCATTAAATACATTATTAAATATGCATTAGAACATAACCGTGAAGATTTGGATTTCCTTGCAACACGCCTTGTGGATGAAGAAAAGCAAAAGCCACAAAACGAGCGTAGCGAAATGGGCTTGATCGAAAAGCTTGAATTTGTAATTAATAATGATTTTGAAAGGCTCACTTATACAGAGGCGATTGAAATTTTAAAAAATTCCTCTGCCAATAAAAAGAAGAAATTTCAATATCCTGTCACAGGTTGGGGTATCGATCTGCAAAGCGAACACGAGCGTTATTTGGTAGAAAAACATTTTAAGAAACCAGTGATCCTCATCAATTATCCAAAAGAAATAAAAGCATTTTACATGAGGTTGAATGACGATGGGAAAACGGTAGCTGCAATGGATATTCTTGCGCCGGGTATCGGTGAAATAGTTGGAGGTTCACAGCGCGAAGAAAGATTAGAAGTTTTGGAAAAAAGAATGCGTGAAATGAACATTCCTGTGGAAGAAATGTACTGGTATCTTGACACAAGGAGATTCGGAACGGTGCGGCATGCAGGCTTCGGACTTGGTTTTGAAAGGATGATCCAGTTTGTGACAGGAATGACTAATATCCGGGATGTAATTCCATTCCCACGGTATCCAAAGAACGCAGAGTTTTAGTTCAGGAAATAAAATTGCATTTTATTTATTGATTTACTGTTGAATCAAGGTTCTGTTTATTCAAAAAACTTCTGATTCTAGTTCCCACATTTTCCCTGATGTTTTCATAAAACAAATTGAAATCGGCAATGTGGTAATTTTTGATGTGCAGGAAAATGCTACCGAAAAAACGGGGCTTGTTTACCCATAAAACATTCCCATGAATTTGTGCATGAACGAGCCCCCGCATTACTTTATTGAAATTGCGCAAAACCGCCCCCTTGTTCAAACTGGCTGGCGCTAATGTCGTGTCCATAGTCCAGGTTAAAGGATTAATTACGATTGCTTTTCTCGTTTCCTTTTTTACATAAGTTGCTTCGTATCCTTCCTGGAAAGTGCGCCAGCTTACAAAGCAACCTGTAGATGTAGAATCAGGGCAAGGCTTTAGTTGAGAAAAATAATCAGTAAAAACAGGCAAGCCAATTATGTACGCGCAGACGAGTTGCTTCTGCAATGGTTTTCCTTCAAAAAGTTCTTTCAGCAATCTTGCAGCATGCCATGTTCCCTGGCTGTGGGAAGCAATAATGATTGGCCTTCCATGATTGTAATGTTCAAGATAATATTCAAATGCTTTCTTCACATCTGAATAAGCCAAATCCAATGCAGCATTGGCTTTCGCTTTGTCGTTCGTGTAAAATGCTTCAAGGTTTGCCTGCCGGTATCGAGGCGCAAAAACACGGCAATAACGGTTAAAAATACTTGCCTGGTAAAGGATCGATTGTTTATCAGTTTTTGCATTGATACCTGGATCATCAATTTCTGCATTCCATCCGTCGGGCATTTTTAAATCGGTATAAGAAGTTGGATAAATAAAAAATACATCTGCCAATGTATCTTTTTCATCACTCATTTCTGCCGGCACTTCGTCAGAAGGATCTTCTTTAAATGGCGATGCGGCCCAATAATCAGGGCCACTAAAATCAGGTGCGCCGTCTTTACTTTTGAAATCATAATTGGCAGGCAGGCTGTAAATTTTTTGTGTACAGGAAGTGTAAGATGCATACACGAAAAACAAAAAAATAATTGCGATACCTTTAGATAAAAAATATTCTTTGTAATTTGACATTGCCCTTGTTACATTCGTTATAAAAATAAAATTTTTAGCCAATGAACATACCAGTTGTTGATTTATCTGACTTTACAGGCGAAGATCCGAAACTAAAAGAAGCATTTGTACAAAAGCTCGGAAAGGCATATGAAGAAGTAGGTTTTGTTGCAGTAAAAAATCATGGAATTCCGTCCGATCTTATTGATGATCTTTACAAAAAGGTGCAACAGTTTTTTTCTCTTCCCGCTGGTAAAAAGAAGAATTACGAAATTCCTGAACTTGCGGGCCAACGCGGTTACACTTCATTTGGAAAAGAACATGCAAAAGGGAGTGATGCTCCTGATCTGAAAGAATTTTTTCAATACGGTCAAACCGTTCCTGAAGATCATCCATTAAAACCAGAATATCCTGACAACGTAAAAGTAGATGAAGTAAAAGGTTTTGATGAAACACTTCATGAGGCCTACAGGGCTTTTGAAAAATCCGGCAAATCTTTGTTGCAGGCAATTGCACTTTATATCGGTCTTGATGAACATTTTTTTGATGATAAAGTAGAGGAAGGAAATTCAATTGTAAGGGCAATTCATTACCCTCCGATAACAGAGGAGCCTAAAAGTGCAATAAGAGCCGAACAGCACGAAGACATCAACCTTATAACTTTACTTGTTGGCGCTTCTGCAGGAGGTCTTGAAATTCTTACCAAACAAAATGAGTGGGTAGCTGTCACTTCACTCGAAGATCAGATCGTGGTGAATGTAGGCGATATGTTGCAACGGCTTACCAACAATAAATTGAAAAGTACAACCCATCGTGTGGTAAATCCTCCGCGCGAATTGTGGCATACTTCAAGGTTTTCGATTCCATTTTTTCTTCATCCAAAATCAGCAATGGATCTCTCAGCATTGGAACAATGCATTGATGAAAAACATCCCAAAGCTTTTGAAGATATTACTGCAGGGGAATATCTTGAGGAACGTTTAAGAGAAATTGGGTTGAAAAAATAAAGGCGAGGTAATTAAAAATTTAAGTTCAATTTGATTGCATGAGAAAAATTTTATTCCAAAACCATTAGGGGCCGGCGCAAGAAATGGCAAGATTTTAAAAAAATATTTTCATGATTCTGCACCGGCATATTCCTTTTTTAAAAGCGGTTTTTTATTATACTCTTTCCGCCTTTGGGGGACCCCAAGGGCATTTGGGCATGATGATGAAAACTTTTGTGGAAGGAAGAAGAGATGTTACCAAACAAGAGTTGATGGAATACGTTGCCTTTTGCCAAATGTTACCTGGCGCTTCTTCTACGCAAACAATCACATTGATAGGTTACAAACGCGGAGGTGTGCCACTCGCAATTCTGACGCTTTTGATCTGGATCCTTCCCGCTTGTATTTTGATGGCTGTTTTTTCTTTCCTTTATTATTATGTAAAAACTTACCATGTAAACCTGGATTTGTTTTCTTACATCCAACCAATGGCGGTTGGTTTTATTGCTTTTGCCGCGTTCAGGATGTATAAAGTTTCGATCAGGAATAATATCACTTTCATAATAATGTTCGTTGGCGCTTTTGGCACTTATCTTTTTTTTAAAACACCATGGGTTTTCCCAATTCTAATTGTACTCGGTGGTGTGGTAACCAATTTCAGTGATAAGCGTTATCCCGAAAAAGAAAATATAAAACCGCGTCATATCAAATGGACGAACATCTGGTTGTTTCTGCTGATTTTTATTATCGTCGGCTTTTTCAGTGAAACCGCACGCAAGCAAGACTGGCCACACAAGCGGGCGTATAATCTTACAGAAAATGTTTATCGTTATGGAAGCCTTGTTTTTGGTGGCGGGGATGTATTAATGCCTATGATGTATGAACAATATGTTACCCGTGAAAAATCGAATTACCTTGACAAAGAAGAATACCTTACCGGTTGGGGAATTGTTCGTGCCATTCCCGGACCTGTTTTTTCCGTTTCTTCTTACATTGGAGGAATGGTCTTGCGCGAATATGGCTTGGAGTGGCAGATCATCGGTTGTTTTATTGGCTGCATTTTTATTTTTCTACCCAGCGCACTTTTGGTTTTATTTTTCTTCCCTGTTTGGCAATACCTGAAAAAATATGTTGTCGTCTATCGATCGCTGGAAGGGATTAATGCAGTTGTCGTAGGGATTATGTGGGGAGCATTTCTGTACCTGGTAAAAGATATTTCAATCACAGAATTGAATACGGTCAGTTTTGTAAATCTCTTTGTGATTGTTGGGACATTTTCGCTTCTTACTTTCACAAAAATTCCTGCACCATTAATTGTTTTAGGTTGCCTCCTGATTGGCTTTATTTTCTGAACAGTAAACGAACTTTTTTCCTACTTTTTTATTTGGCCAGTGAAGAAACAAATTCCGGTAAGTTTTTTTCTTTTACATAATGTCATAATCAAGAACACGGCGAAGATATCTCCTGTCCTGGATGATAAATGTCACTTCATAATTTCCATAAGTGTTACGGGAATATAAATAGAGATAGACGCGCTGTCCAACCTGCGAGATGTAAACAGCGTCTGTAGTTCGCTCTACGCCTTTATCATTGTAAGTGAAGTGAAGATTGAACAAATCGTTGTAGGCAGTGGGCGGAATCGCAACGGTATCGCCACGAATGATAACGGTGATGTTTGAAATTTCTGTTTTGGGAACATGGTTATAATCACCATAATAAGCCCTCCGATCAATTCGCACCAAATATTTATCGTCGTAAATCAGTTTATGTTTTGAAGGATCAAAAGGAGCAGTCTTTACTTCAGCTTTTATTCCCTGTCCTTCAAAAACAATTGAATCTTTGCCGATGGAAGTATAAGGAACTTTCTCCAAAGGAGTGATGGGTGCACCTTCGCCGATTCCGGCCAAAGTAAAAGTTGCAATTTCTGATCTTATATCAGGTGTATGAAATCTTTGAAATGATTCTGTCTTTCTTCTTGAATCCGGCATATCCGGATCCTGGGCATAACTTTTAGCGGCAAATAAAATGATCACCGCAAAAAACAAGAACTGTTTAGCGTTTTTCATGCTGATATTATTCAACTTATTTTTTTACTTCAGGATAACCTTTCGCTATCCAATCTGTCCTGATATTATGGGGCAGGTTGAGTAAATGATAATTTGTAAATTTCATTTCTTTCAGCGTACTGATTGCAGGCCTCACATCAGGGCAATGATCGAAAGGACAACAGCCACAATAAATAACAATGTTTGCATCGCGCGGCACTTTGTTTAATGAATCTTTGAATTTTTGCAGATTCTTGGCATCTTTCACCATTCCGATATTAATCGAATGCGGGATAACGACTCCGGGGCCAACTGAATAAATCAAAGGAACATTCTTATCAGATTTTAATGTTTGAGCAAGTGCAGATGGTTCTATTAATTGGTCTGCTGTCCAGTTTTCAGGATTGCTGTTTTGTGCTTTTGCAGAATTGAAATTGAGTGTGAGAAAAGCAACTGCAAACAAACAAACCATCTTTGTCATTTTCATACGAGCTGTTTTCTCAAAAATAGAATAAAAATAATTGGGTTTACAGCAATTAACTTTTTTGAAAATGGAGTTGTAATCTCGGCTTATTTGGTTTTAATCTCTGCCTTTGATTTTTCTGCTTTTGATTTTTTTCTGAAGAATCCGCGCAGCAAAAAATTATGTTGAACGGCCTCAAGATCATCATTCAGTTTCACACTTGCCGATTGCAGATTTTCTATTGTTGCTTTTAATCCTGAAGCTGTCTTTTCATCATTCAAGAACATGCCCGCCGGAGAATTTGGATTTTTTAATCCCTGGTTAACTGTGTTGGAAGCTTCTTTCAAATTTCCGATCACTTCATTTGATTGATTAGCCACTTCCTGTAATTGCCCAACGGTCGATCTTAATTTGCTGAAAATAACCGTGTCGCTTACCAAATCGTTTGCGAGTGTTCCACTGTCATTTAACCTTGCGGTGTAATGATTCACATTTGCAGAAAGCTGTTGAAGATTTGCCGAGGCACTTCTCAATGTTATAACCGTTTTATTTAATTCATCATAAAAAGTTTGATCGTTCAATAATTTTCCAACAGAACCTTGCCCTGCAGCCATTTTGTTGCTGATGGTTTTTAAGTTATCAGTAATAGCCAGCAGATTATCGTTGTTTTTTGAAAGTGTTGCCATCATTTGATCTGTACTCAACAACTCTTCATTATTCAAAACATCTCCTTCGGCTATAGGCGGCGCCTGTGAAGAACCGCCATAGATCTCAATAATTTTATTACCAATCAATCCGTCGCTCGAAAGTTTTGCCTTGGCGTTTTTGTGAATATAGGGAACTGATTTTTCTTCAATGGTCATATCTACTTCAACCTTTCCATTTCCAATAAGCGAAACATTATCTATCGTTCCAACCTTCACGCCTGAAAACCAAATATTGTTTCCTTTTTGAAGACCATTCACATTTTGGAAATAAGTTTTTACCGTAATCGTCTTGTCAAAAGTACTTTTTTGAGAACCCAAAGTAAGAATGGTCCAGACAAATATGGCGAGCGCGAGGACAATGAAAATTCCTACAATTACAGCTCTTCTATTTGAGGTCGTTCGCATAATTAAGTAATGAAATTGTATTTATAAAAATTTTGAATTCTTTGGTCGTTACTGCTAAACACTTCATCAAAGGTGCCTTTCTTGATGAACTTGCCTTCATACAACATCGCCACTGTATCCCCTGTTGTTTTTGCACAGGTCAGATCGTGGGTAATGATGATGGAAGTGGTATCGAAATTATGTTTCACCTGGTTGATCAGGTTGTTAATTTCAATACTAGTTATTGGGTCAAGGCCTGAAGTCGGTTCGTCATACAACATGATCTTTGGTCTTAAAATCAAAGTTCTTGCTATGCCAATTCTTTTTCTTTGTCCGCCAGAAAGTTCTGATGGCATCTGGTTGATCGTTTGTGACAGGCCAACTTCGTCTAAAACCCGTTCAATCTGTTCCTGCGTTTCTTTTTTCGATAAATGTTTGGCATGACGTACAAGCGGGAAAGCAAGATTTTCTCTCACGGTCATACTGTCGTACAACGCACTGTTTTGAAACGAAAATCCAATTTCCAGCCTTAGCTCCTGCAATTCTTTTTCCTTAAGTAACTCTACTTCTTTCCCGAGCACATTTACCTCCCCGCTATCCGGCCTTAACAAACCACAAATAATTTTTATCAATACCGATTTACCGGTTCCCGATCTTCCCAACACCACTACATTTTCTTTATTGTGTACCTCAAGATTCACACCACGGAGTACTTCATTATCACCAAAGGCCTTGTAGAGATTCTTTATGGAAATTACAACTTCATCACTCACATGATTTTCCTTGTTCTTTTCCATAACTACCTAATGCTATTCGTTACTTGAACAATTAAGATTTCTTCTATAAAAATTAGAAACATGGAAAGCACTACCGACATGTTCGCAGCTTTACCCACTCCTTCCGTTCCGTTTTTAGCATGGAAACCTTTATAACATCCTACCATCCCGATTGTAAATCCATAGACAATACTTTTTATTAGCGATGAAAAAATATCCAGAAAGGAAATTTTTTGAAATGCCTGCTGGAAAAAAGTTATAAAACTTGTCATTTCATTCTGATGAACATTCAAAAACGCACCCATCATGGCTACGAAACCTGTATAAAACATTAGCATTGGAATCATGATGGTTGTTGCCAAAACACGGCTAACAACCAAAAACTTAAATGGGTTTACTGCCGAAACCTCCATAGCGTCTATTTGTTCGGTCACTTTCATTGAACCCAATTCTGCCGCAATGTTTGAACCTACTTTTCCGGCACAAATCAATGCAGTAACCAAAGGTGCTAATGCCCGGATAATTGCGATGGCAACTAAACTTGGCAACCATGAAGTGGCCCCAAATTCTGAAAGCGAAGGCCTTGATTGTTTGGTAAAAACGAGCCCGGTAATAAAACCGGTTAGCGAAATCAGGAACAAAGATTTATATCCAACTTCAAAACATTGCTTAATGATCTCCTTTATTTCATAAGGCGGAACAAAAAGTTCTTTGAAAAAGCGGATTATAAATTGGGTTGCCGAATAAAAATCGAGGAAAACCGAATCAATCTTTCTGGAGATAACATTTTTTTCGGCTGGTCTACTGTTCATCATGCTGACACTTCGTTTCGTTTTTTGCAAAGATGGCTTCTGAAATTTAATTATTGCAACTTTTTATTGCCGTCAAAGATCAGGCTAAAAATATTGCCATCCGATTTTCACAAGAAATAATCGGCTGTTTTTTTGCTATAAATAAATGAAAAAAATTTCTTTTACAAAAAATTAAACGCTATGACTCTCTTCGGATTCCTCATCCTGTTATTGATCGCCGCCATCTGCGGGGGAATTGGCCAATCCCTTGCCGGCTACGATGTAGGCGGCTGCCTGGTTTCTATTGTTGTAGGTTTTATTGGCGCCTACATTGGTTTGTGGCTGGCAAAGCAAATGGGCCTGCCTGATTTTTTTACTGTAAATGTGGAAGGGAAACCATTTCCTATCCTTTGGGCGATAATTGGTTCGGCAATTTTCACCTTTATTGTTGCTTTACTGCGACGCGCATTTACAGGCAGGCCGTAAAAGATTATTTTTCTTCTTTTTCAAAGCCTAACACCACCGAATTGATGCAATAGCGTAAACCGGTGGGCGGAGGGCCGTCTTCAAAAACGTGACCAAGGTGTGAATGACATTTACCACATTCCACTTCTGTGCGCTTCATTCCATAAGAATTATCGGGAAGATAAATGAGGCTGTCTTTTGAGATTGGCTCGAAAAAACTTGGCCAACCGCAACTACTATTAAACTTGCCATTGCTTCTGAAAAGAGGATTGCCACAAACCGCGCAATAATAAGTGCCTACCTCACTGTGTTGATAAAATTTCCCTGTTCCCGGGCGCTCAGTGCCCTTTTCACGGGCAATGTGATAAAGTTCTCCAGGCAAAATTCTTTTCCATTCATCATTCTTCACCTTTGCTGGATCTTTGTCTTCAGGAGCGAAACCTTTTACTTGTTTACCTGTATCCATTTCTTTGTGTTTTATGTAAAATCTTTATTCCTGTGTAAAATTACGAAATGAAAAAAAGAGTGTTCCGGATAAAAAAACCTGCTTTTTGTCATGGGGTGCCAATTTTTAAAATGCATCAAGTATATTTGATGCTCACAAGGACTTTATTACGCCAATGTTTAATCTTATTTTATTTGGCCCACCGGGCAGCGGAAAAGGCACGCAATCAGAAAAACTGATTGCAAAATATCATCTGAAACACCTTTCAACCGGCGATTTATTAAGAAGTGAAATTTCCAGGAAAACGCCATTGGGTGTGGAAGCAAAGAAATACATGGACCAGGGATTACTCGTGCCTGATGAAGTGGTTATCGGAATGATCAATGATGCTTTAGACGCCAATCCTCATGCGGCAGGATTTTTATTTGATGGATTTCCACGTACTGCTGTTCAGGCACAAGAGCTGGATGAACTTCTTGCCAAAAAAGATACCTGTATCGATGTGATGCTGGCCCTGGAAGTGAGCGAGGAAGAACTCATCAAAAGATTGGTTAAGCGCGGACAAACAAGCGGCCGATCAGATGACAGCAATGAAATGGTAATAAGGGCGCGCATTCTTGAGTATCACAAAAAAACCGCTACTGTTGCCGATCATTATGCAAAAGCCGACAAAGTGGTGATGGTAAAAGGCGAGGGCACAATTGATGAGATTTTTGAACGCCTTACGGATGAAATAGACAGGTTGATGAAAGTAAACAACTGTCTTTAAACTCCGTGTTCTCATAGTTAAAAATGAAATGTTGAATCGCGATTCTTGCCTGTAGTAAATCAACATTTATTAAAATTTTTTATTCTCTTTTCCGTTAAAAAATTGCCGGAGTGAGCCTCCTCTGCCTTTATCCATTTGGGAAATGTTTTCGTTTGCCGCAATTTTGCATGTATGATCAAGTTTGAAAAGTTTGTTTTGGATAATGGCCTTCGGGTTATTGTTCATGAAGATAAGAGTACTCCGATGGCCGTGGTTGATGTGATGTATGATGTGGGTGCGCGCGATGAAGATGAAGACCACACAGGATTTGCTCATTTGTTTGAACATTTGATGTTTGGCGGAAGTTTGCATATCGAATCCTACGATGAACCGCTTCAAATGGCCGGAGGCGAAAACAACGCTTACACCACCACAGACCTCACCAATTATTTTTGTCAATTGCCGGCTGAAAATATTGAAACCGCTTTTTGGCTCGAAAGCGACCGCATGTGTTCATTGGCTTTCAATGAAAATTCGCTGGAAGTGCAGCGAAAGGTTGTTGTTGAAGAATTTAAAGAACATTATATCAACAAACCTTATGGCGATGTTTGGCACAAATTGCGCGACCTTTCTTTCAAAGTTCATCCGTATAAATGGATGACGATTGGAAAGGAATTAAGCCATATTGAAAATGCAACTCTCCAGGAAGTAAAGGATTTTTTCCATAAACATTATACTCCTTCCAATGCGATACTTACGGTTGCCGGAAACGTTACAGTTGACCATGTGAAAAATCTTGCAGAGAAATGGTTTGGTGGTATTCCTGCCGGCAACAAATACTATCGCAACATAAAACAGGAACCAGAGCAAAAAGAGCCACGGATGATGGAAGTGACTGCGCCCGTTCCTCTTGACGCTTTATTTAAATCGTGGCACGTTTCAGGTAGATTGGACGAAAGATATTATACCGCCGAAATAATTTCTGAAATATTAGGAGGTGGCACTTCATCACGCTTGTTTCAAAAGCTGGTGAAGGAAAAGCAGTTGTTCAGCAGCATCGATTGTTCGCACATGGGAAGTGCTGATCCGGGTTTGTTAACCATCAGTGGAAGATTGATCAAAGGTGTCACCCTTGAAACCGCAGAAAATGCAGTGTTTGAAGAATTAGATAAAATAAAATCGGAAATGATAAGCGAACCTGAACTTGAAAAAATAAAAAACAAAACCGAAAGCATGATCGCTTTTGAAGACATCAGTTTAATGAACAGGGCGAATAGTTTGGCGCATTATGAATTACTCGGCGATGCGAATCTGATGAATACTGAACTGGAAAAATACCACGCTGTTACGAGAGAAGAAATTTTGGAAGAGTGTCGTACAATCTTTAAAGACAATAATTGCAACACTTTGTATTACCGCTCTTCAGTGAAAGAATAGTTTTTTGAAAAACTATTTGGATCGTAAAAAATTAAATCAATACAAATGCTCAACAGAACGATAGCTCCAACAATAAAAGATGCGATAGATTATAAAATAACGCTTAAGCCGTACACGAAAATTGCATTATCAAATGGAGCGCCGGTTTATTACCTAAATGATGGCGAAGAGGAAGTGGCAATGATCGATTTTGTGTTTGATGCCGGAAACAATTTTGAAAATAAAAATGCGATTGCGGCCGCCACGAACCATTTGATCAAAAACGGGACTCAAAAGAAAACCGCTTACGATATCACTGAATATTTTGAATATTACGGTTCTTATCTGAATCGAAAAAGTGGAAATGAAACCGCTTCCATCACGCTTCATTGTCTTTCCAAACATTTAAAAGAATTGCTTCCGGTGATCAGGGAAATGATCACAGAATCGGTTTTTCCTGAGAGTGAAATTGAAATATTTAAACAAAACAGTATTCAGCGGCTTTCGGTCAACTTGCTCAAATGTGATTTTGTGGCAAACCGGTTGATTGATGAATATTTATACGGAGCTGAACATCCATATGGAAAAGTGAGTAATGCGCAGGATATTGAAGCGATTGAACGGGATGAACTGGTTTCATTCTTTGCTCAATATTACCAAAGATCGCGTTGCCGCATTTTTGCTGCCGGAAGGCTTCCTGCTGATTTTGAACAACTGGTTGAATCAAATTTCGGTGACCTGGCTTTGAATGAAAAGATTATAACGCCAAAGTATACACGAAATCCGTCAGCGGAAAAGAAACATCACATAACCAATGATGAAAAAGGGGTACAAGGTGCGATAAGGATCGGCCGGCCATTTCCCAACAGGAAGGATCCTGACTTCAAAAGATGCATTGTGTTGAACACTTTGTTTGGCGGTTATTTTGGCTCCAGGTTGATGAGCAATATCCGTGAAGAAAAAGGATACACTTACGGAATTCACAGCTATCTTGAAAATCATATTGAAGAAAGTTCGTGGGTAATAAGTACGGAGGCCGGAAGAGACGTTTGTGAAGCAGCGATCGTGGAAGTGTATAATGAAATGCAACGCTTGCAGCAAGAACCGGTTAACGAGGAAGAACTCCTGTTGGTAAAAAATTATATGATGGGCCTTAATCTTGGGTATATTGACGGTCCATTTCAGATCATTTCCCGCTGGAAAAGTTTGATATTAAATGATCTTGATGAAAATTATTTTTACGATTCCATACAAACCATCAAACAAATTTCTTCGCCTGAGTTGCAGGAGTTGGCCAACACATATCTAACCCCTGAAGATTTTTATGAATTGCTTGTAATATGAATTATTTTTAAGAAAATTATTCTTAATGAAATTCATTGTCAGGCTGCTGGTTACAGCCGTTATTGCTTACGGTTTATCTCTTCTTTTAGAGCCACATATTGTTATTGATTCGTATGCAACAGCTTTGGTTTTTGTAATTGTTCTGGCGATCCTAAACGCCATCGTTAAACCACTCCTGATCATTTTAACCCTACCAATTACCATTCTCACACTTGGAATTTTTCTTTTGATCATTAATGTTTTAATGGTGATCCTGGCCGGAAAACTGGTTGATGGAATTCACATTCATGGATTTCTTTGGGCGTTCATTTTTGGTCTTCTTCTTTCCTTTGGTTCTTCAACGGTGAGTAAGTTGCAGAGATAGTAAAGTTTTAAAACATCGAAATAATTCCATTTAAGGAAGAATAAAAATTTCGGATTAAGGTTATTTACATAATATTGCAGATCCCGCAGTGTCTGGAATTGGAACAAAAGAAATATTGTTTTCAGTACAAAACTTTTCTACAGCTTTACGAGCTCCCGGATAGTTATCGTTATTGAAATCATGAACAAAAATATACCCTCCTTTAACCAAAGACGGATAAAAAAACTTCAAGCCTTCATAAATTGGCTCAAATAGATCCGCGTCAAGACTTACAAATACATATTCATCCTTGATCTCTTTAGCGGACTCGGGAAAAAAGCCTTTGACTGCAATACAATTATCTCTATAAGGCATCAATTCCAATACTGATTCTACTGAAGTATCTGAAAAATTTTGCGATCCGGAAGAAAAACCTTCTTTCTTTTCTGTTTCTATATCTCTTTTATCAAAACCTTCAAATGTATCAAAAAGGTATAATTTCCTTTCCTTAAAATATAAATTGATATACCGCGCAAATTTTCCTTTATAAACCCCTAATTCAGCTACATTACCACTTAACCCTTTTTTGCGAATTTCTTCACTTACTAATTCTAGCGTTGCCAACCGTACATAATCAAAATAGTTTTTGTTTAATTGCCTTGGCCTTTTTAAATATTCAAGTGAACTTGTTAAGAATATATTTTGTTTTTGCAAACTCTTCCCTATGAGAAAATTCATTCCTTTAGCTGCCAACTTGAACATGACTAAATTTTACACTTTTAAAAACAAACTTCACTTTCTATGAAGTAATGGTGATATTATTAATACTGCAATTTAGTCAATTGATTTATTTCATAAGCTGATAAAGCTCTGTTATATATTCTAAGTTCATCCAATATGCCATTGAAGTAATATGGATATGGAGGATTTTCATGTTTTCCAATAAATAAATCATTGGAATTATCTGTCATTGAAACTCTTTTCTCTTGCGAATTTTCTAATTTCCCATCAATATACATCTTAGCCGTTAATCCATCGTAGGTGAAAGCTACATGGTACCATTTACCTGTGGCAACTCGTGTATCGCTTAATGCACCTGCTTGGGTTCCGGATGGAATATTATCTCCATACCCTCCAGCAAATACTTCATTTGATGTATTTGCTGAGCCTGTACAATTATCATTTGGATCGATAAATGCAAGATCATAAAAACCTTGGGAATCATATGGGTAGCCTTTAGAAACTATCTGATTCCCATCACAAGTTCCATGATAGAATCCGTTAATATAGACAATTGCGTAAATAGTAATGTTATCAGGATTCAGGCTTTCGTTGTTTTTAACGGTCATGTAATCGGAGGTGCCATTGAATAAATATGCATTGTTAGTTTTGCCAAATCGGTCCGAGGCTTTTGTCGCAGAGTTAAAAACTATATCATTATGATAGACACTACTGTCACTAAGACTTCCGTTCTGAAATGAATAATAGGCAACAAGTCCATTCTTTAAGTCATAAATTGAATCCCTGACTATCGTAGTATCGTGGACGGTTACATATGTTGTGTCATAAAGAGTGTTAGTTTTTGTACAAGATGTAAGATTAGTAGTGACTGAAAAACTTAAGATAACGATAACTACAAATCCAAAAATGGAAACAGCCTTAATGGTTAGAAATTTCATAGCAATTAATTTTAGATGAGGGTTTAATAAATTTAAAGTTTAAAGATATAGTAAAAATTGGGAAAGTAAAATGTATTTAAAAAAAATTTTGAGACGATTTTCGCTAAAAGGAAATTCTTATAAAATGAAAGCGTGAAATTTGCCATATGCAATTCTATAGAAATAATTTAACGGATGAAACATTAATTGAATTTTATAAAGAGATACTTCTTCCCCGGCTGATTGAAGAAAAAATGCTTTTGCTGTTGCGCCAGGGAAAAGTATCAAAATGGTTCAGCGGCATCGGGCAGGAAGCGATTTCTGTCGGGGCAACTTTAGCCCTCCGGCCTGATGAATGGATAATGCCTTTGCACAGGAATCTTGGTGTATTTACTTCAAGAAAAATTCCTTTGACGGATTTGGTAAAGCAATGGCAAGGCTCCTTTGAAGGCTTTTCAAAAGGAAGGGAGCGTAGTTTTCATTTCGGAACGAGGGAACATTTTATTTGCGGAATGATCTCTCATCTTGGTCCCCAACTTTCAGTTGCTGATGGGGCAGCGCTTGCTTACAAATTAAAAAATGAGGATAAAATATCTTTAGCTTTTACAGGTGAAGGCGGTACAAGCGAAGGAGAATTTCATGAAGCGATGAACCTGGCAGCGGTATGGGATTTGCCGGTAATTTTTATAATTGAAAATAACGGTTACGCCCTCAGCACCCCGGTAAATGAACAATTTCGTTGTGAGAGTTTGGTAGATAAAGCAAAAGGTTACGGAATGGAAGGTGTGCAAATTGAGGGCAACAATATTCTTACAGTCTACGATACGGTAAAAGGTGTTCGTGAATATTGCATCAGGAATCAAAAGCCCTACCTGATCGAATGTATGACTTTCAGGATGCGGGGACATGAAGAAGCGAGTGGTGTAAAATATGTTCCGAAAGATCTTTTCGAAAAATGGATTCAAAAAGATCCGGTAAAAAATTATGAACGTTTTTTGGCCGAAGAAAAAATATTAACGAACGAGCAAATCGCTAATATTAAAGATGAATTGAAGGAGCATATCGATAAGAGTGTGATGCAGGAAATTGACCATCAAAATTCAAAAGCTATTACTATTGATTCTCAAAAGGAAATTGATGATGTGTATGCAAAGCCAGCGATATCATTTGATGTAAATAAAAAATCTTTTGAAGCGAGAAATAAAGATTATTCAAATGCAGAACATGGAAATCGTTTTGTTGATGCCATTCATGAAGGCCTGCGGCAATCATTGATCGCGCATCCTGGACTTGTTTTGATGGGACAGGACATTGCAGAATATGGTGGCGCTTTTAAAGCTACTGAAGGCTTGCTGAATGGATTTGGAAAAGAGCGTATACGAAATACTCCTCTTTTTGAAAGTGCTGTTGTTGGCGCTTCTTTAGGCCTCTCACTGGAAGGATTCAAGAGCGTTGTTGAAATGCAATTTGCTGATTTTGTTTCTGTCGGGTTTAACCAGATCGTAAATAATTTGGCAAAGATCCATTATCGCTGGGGACAAAATGCAGATGTGGTAATTCGAATGCCAACTGGTGCAGGAGTGGGTGCAGGGCCTTTTCACAGTCAAAGCAATGAAGCCTGGTTTGTGCATACGCCCGGCCTTAAAGTTGTTTACCCTTCTACTCCCGAAGATGCAAAAGGTTTATTGATTGCTGCAATTAACGATCCAAACCCGGTAATGTATTTTGAGCACAAGGCATTGTACCGGAGTTTGACCAAAGATTTCCCGGAAGAATATTATGAAGTAGAAATTGGTAAAGCACGACAGGTGCGTATAGGCATAGACGTTAGTATTATTACATACGGAATGGGAATTGTTTGGGCAACTGAATATGCAGATAAACATCCTGATTTTTCAATTGATATTCTTGATTTGCGAACATTATTGCCAATTGATCACAAAGCGATCAGGAATTCTGTTGATCGAACCGGCAAAGTGTTGGTTCTTCATGAAGATACGATGACTGCTGGCATTGGTGCGGAAGTAGCAGCATGGATTGC
>DASTXM010000137.1:0-4382 GCA_035765495.1 Hanamia sp. | reverse complement strand
GAAACGGAGGAGCGGGCGAATTTGGAATGGTTCCCTATCTTGATAAAACTACTGAGTATTACGCAAGTGGCCAGTTCTTTCAAAATGTTTATCAAATAAATGGAGAAGCGGTTTTTAAAAATGCGACTGAAGGAAACGAGGAAGCATTAAAAATGTATGAACAATTAGGTTTCCATCTCGGAAATGCGATCAATACGATTTTATATGCGCTGGATGTAGAATTGATTATTCTCGGCGGTTCAGTGAGCCAAGCGTTTCCTTATTTTTCGAAAAAAATGTGGAGTCAAATTGAAACTTTTGGTTTTCAAAATGCGGTGAAGAACTTACGGATAGAAGTTTCTGAATTAGCCAATTCTGCGGTGCTTGGTGCTGCGGCTCTCTACTTTGATAAAAACCAGTGAATCAAATTTTCTTTTAGCAATTAATTTGTCTTGTGTTGATATTGAATTACACCAACGTCAAGTGCGTTTGCCCCTGTTGCTGAGAAATATCCTTTTGTATAAATAGTAATGACTTGTTCTCCTGGAATAATAAGATATCCACCCAGCAATACATTGTTAGTGCCTGCAACCGTTGCTTCAAAATAATAAATGCCACGATCGATTTCTGAAAATGTTTCTCCGTTTACAAAAGAATTATAATCGGCCGGGAGGTAAGCACAATTCGTGAATAGTTTGTAACCGCTATAACCGGCATCCGGATAAGCGATCACATCAAGTGGCGGCGTATCAGGCGAAAGATTTAAAAAGCGAATGAGGCTTTTTGTAGTATCGGTATTCGTAACATTATCTTTTAAGAGAACAGAAGTAATTTTTCCATGAACAACCGTGTCGGTAAGGAAAAGCGAATAAGTGGCGCCCGCTTCAAAGTTATTGTTCAAATTTCCGAATGAATTGTTGTTGCCAAAAGAACCGAATGATAATTGCTGATATCCGGGAGTAATATTGATAAACGGAAGTGATAAGGTATCGGGGAAGGAACTTCCGGGATTATAAATGTAAGTAGCAACTACTGTTTTGCCGTACACGAGAGGTGAATCCGGCAGGGAGAGTGGCTTATTGTTCAAATAAAGCTGCAGATTAGATATTGAAGGGGAAATGTTTGTGATCGAAATATGGGATGAATCCAGCGGCCGGACATCAACCACATTTCGTACTTCTTTTTTACAGCCGATTAAAAAGCTGAAAAGCAGAAATGAAAATATTTCGGTTGCTTTTTTCATACAAAAATGAACCTGTCATCATTTATTTCAAAAATCCGGATAGATGATTTACTTTAAATCTTTCACCGCTTTTTTAAATATTTGCAATGAATCATTATTCCGTGCCATTAAAATGTAATTCGCTTTCGGCGTTGGAATTATTTTTACATCCCGTACTTCACCTCTTATAAATAGTCCGCTGACGGCTGGTTTTACATAATTAAACCCATGATCTTGATTTCCCATCAATGTGACACCATAACTGGCATCGAATCTGCCTACTTCAGGTTTCAGACCGTAGAAGTTTCCGCCTAAAAAAATATCTTCAATTCCATCGCCATTCAAATCGGTTACCAAAATTCCAAAAACCGGTGATATTTGCGCCATCATAGGGAGAACTGTTTTATTAAATCCGCCATTGCGGTTGTTATAAAATATACAGCTTCGTGTTTCATGAACGGTTAGTTTCTGAGCATGATCCAATTCATCTTTGGTAAATACCTCGTCAATCGTTTTTCCCGCGTAATCATTGTATTTTAAAAACCTCTTTTTCAGATAAGGCAACTGGCCAATGATATCATCGCGAAGATTGAAAGGATAGGATTTGCCATCTGTTTTATAATAGGCAGCAATGCAATCTGTGTGCCCATTATGATCAAAATCATCAATAAAGAGCCGCGCAGGATGAAGGCTATCGGCTCTTATTTTTGAGTTCAGTCCGTTGTTTCCGGCGACAAGATCAGGATAGCCATCATTATTGAGATCCGCCACTGTTAGGCAATTCCACCAGCCTGCAGAGCCGGCAACTTCTGAAACCTTTTGTAATTGTCCATTCTGATATCTGAAAATGGTCAAAGGCATCCAATCACCTACCACAACCAACTCTTTTTTCCCATTTTTATTTACATCTACCCATTGCGCATCAGTGACCATCCCTAATTTTTGTAAAGACGGAGCCACAGTACTGGTAACATCCTGAAACGTTCCATGGCCGGTATTGTGTAAAAGCTTACTCTCAGGAATTATTCCATAAGAGCCGGGAATACTTCTGCCTCCGATAAAAATATCAGGAAGCCCATCACCATCATAATCTCCTACCCTTACACATGAGGCATTCATACTCAGCGTCGGCCAGCCTCTGAATGAACGGCTAAAATTACCTTTACCATCATTCAGGTACAATCTCGGTGCTAAATAAACGGAACCGAGCTGGTATTGGTTGCCCCCCGAAGCAACAACCAAATCAAGATCGCCATCATTATCAGCATCAAAAAACTCTGCTCCAACACTTTCGTCATCTTTGTCCTGGTCAAAAGCAAATTGGGCACTTTGTTTGAATTTACCGTTCGGCTCCTGAATGAATAATTTATCTGTATCGCCGGTGGCGCTTCCGATAAAGAAATCCTGTAATCCATCGCCATTCACATCTCCAACAGCCACCTTCGGCCCTTCAGTAGAAAGCATTTTCGGAATTAATTGCTCAACATTAAAATCAATAAAATCATTTTCGCGATGCGCAATATGTCCCGAGATTACTGCAGAGGTGACATTATCATATAATGAAGGTAAAGGCGCCGGTTTTTTATACACCTCCGAAGCATTCTTTTGTAACAGAATCAGTGTAGTGTCCACTCTAAGATTATTGATCTTTTGTGTTTTCAGATCAGGCCAGGTAACAATAAGGCTATCGACTTTTTTGGCATGTTCAAGACCAAAGTTAAGAACCGGCTCAACCGAACTTTCAAATCCGCGGCTGGGCATTTGCTCTAAAATTTGTTTTATTCCATCTGCATATACTGTTACACGAGTTCCAAATCCAAATGTATTTGGCTCATTTGCCTTCAGTTGAATTTTCAGGAAAGACTTATGCAACTTTTCACTGGTCATGTTGCGGTAAACAAAAGCCTCCATGTTTTCATTATTTACCACCAGGTCAAGATCTCCATCACCATCCAAATCTCCATACGCCGCTCCATTACTAAAACTGGGAGTTGCTAATCCAAGTGCTTCAGATTCATTTTTAAAAGTGAGGTTTTTTTGATTGACAAAGCCGTAATTAGAAAGTGGGGTCGAAGACATTTTATCTAAAAATGACTTAAAGTTAAATCCACCTCCGCTTCTTACCTGTTTCAACGCCTCTTCACTACTAAAATAGTCCAGAAAATCCTGATCAGTAAGATCTTTGCTAATTCCATTACTAACAAAAAGGTCCTTCCATCCATCATTGTTAAAATCAAAACTAAGTGCTCCCCAACTCCAATCCGTTGCTTCAACTCCTGCCATATCTGCTATTTCACTAAAAGTACCGTCGCCATTATTCAATTGAAGGCAGTTGGTTGCAAACTGATGATGAAAGTCATTTTTCTGCTTCGCATTTTGAACATTGTAATTGTCAAATTTTGTGGTTGTTTTTAGTCGCTTGTCGTCTTCCGGAAGCATGTCTGTGGTAAAAATATCCAGCCATCCATCGTTGTTAAAATCGATCATATCAGACCCCATTGAAGAATAGCTCATGTGTCCTAAAGCATCTTCGCTCACTTCTTTAAAGGTGCCATCATGTTGGTTAATATACAAATAGTCCTTTTCAAAAAAATCGTTGGAAACATAAATATCATCCCATCCGTCATTATTCAGATCTCCGACCGTAACGCCCAGGCCAAAACCAATTTCGCTGCCATAGATATGTGCCTGCGCACTCACATCTGTAAAGTGCCCGTTATCATTCCTGTAAAGCCTTTGTCCTCCCGCATAGCTGCGCACATTGCGCAGGTCGTGATTGTATCCAAAGCTTTCAATGGGCCGGTAGCTGTTATTGAGAATAAAACAGTCCAGATCTCCATCATGGTCATAATCAAAAAATACAGCCTGCGTAGAAAGGCCTTTATCATCAAGGCCATATTGATGTGCCTCTTCCTTGAATGTGCCATCCTTTTGATTTATATATAGTTCATTAGCACGATCATCTCCATTTATACTCCCGCTGTTGCTGATGTAAATATCCAGCCAACCGTCACCATTAACATCCGCCATTGTAACTCCCGTATGCCATTTATGAATTCCCTGAACTCCTGCCTTTTCTGTTACGTCCTCAAACTTCCAGTTGCCCTTATTGATATAAAGCTTATTGCTTCCCTGGTTTGAAGTGAAAAAAATATCCGGTTTACCATCATTATTTACATCA
>DASTXM010000136.1:0-13238 GCA_035765495.1 Hanamia sp. | reverse complement strand
GTTATTGGTATTTCCGCGCCTTCATTTTTTACCGCGATCGTGATTTCTTATGTCTTTGGAATGGTGTTGCACAATTACACAGGTTTGCCGCTCACAGGTAGTTGGTTCAATATTGATCCTGTCACTGGCGAACGTTATCTTACCTTACAAAATCTCATTTTGCCGGCGCTCACATTAGGTATCCGGCCATTGTCTATCATTACGCAACTGACCAGAAGTTCGATGCTCGATACACTGCGGCAGGATTTTATAAGAACCGCGTATGCAAAAGGATTGAGTAAAAGGCAGGTAGTTTTACATCATGCTTTGCGCAATGCAATAAATCCTGTGCTGACCGCAATCACAGGTTGGTTTGCAGAATTGCTCGCAGGTGCTTTTTTTGTCGAGTATATCTTTGGCTGGCAGGGAATTGGCAAAGTAACTGTTGATGCATTGGAAAAATTGGATTACCCGGTGGTGATGGGTTCAGTTTTGTTGGCCGCCACGATTTTCGTATTGATGAATATTTTAGCTGATGTTCTTTATGGTGTTATCGATCCAAGAGTGAAGATGAAGTAATGGACAAAAATCGCGGAAATGAGACCTTAAGAAATTTCCCCGTTTAATTTGATTCTTTATAGAACCTTGAGATCAACTCAAAGGCTAACTTTGGTTCCCACATATTTTGCCCGATAGACCTGGTTATGCTGAAACTGGCTTTATCATAGTCGAGGTCAGGATTTTTATTAAATGTAAGTTGTTGGGAAAAGAAATCAAAGATGAAAGTAGCATGTACATTGGCTTTCCCAAAGGTTTGTAATAAATCCAAAATGTAATCTGCCTGGGTTTTCTCATTCCTGTCACATTTTTCCTTAAATACAGGTGGATTTTTAGATGTATCCAAAATTGAATAACCCGTCGGTCCTTTTTTCTCTGCACCTGTGTAAGTACAACAACCAAATTCCGTGATAGCTAAAGGTTTTCCCATTGTTGTATACTTCTGCAGGATTTTATTAAAATAAGATTTATTAAAGGAAGCCTTATAAAGATTTACAGAAATAATGTCAAAATTTGTCCAATCTACTATTTCCCACATTCCTGCAGCATAGGTGATTTTCCCTGAAAAATTTTTCCTTGTCTCGTGCAATGCCGTTGATAGAAATTCAGTAAAATGTTTTTGATAAGAAGCTTTAAATCCCAAAGCTTTTTTTATGAAGAATAAAGGATTGGCGAGATGCTGAATCCTATCATGAATTGTTTCACCTTTGAAAAATCCCTTTGTATCAAGTGACGCTTCTGCCGCCAACACGAGAACGGTTTCCAGGTTGGAATACTTTGATCGCAGTGATTCTAATTCTAAAGAAATTATTTTTAAACTGTCTATGGTTTCTGCCGGTAGCGAGTTAATAAATCGGGGCGATAACCAAACACTTAAACCGGATTGGAGCGCAATTTCTGAAGCAAGAATTAACTGCTCAATTTCTTTCCCAAATATTCTTACACAATTACAATTGAGCTGCTTTTTAATTGCAAGCATATCTCTTGCAACTAATCCTGCTGAAAGGTTTGTTCGTGTTAATGAACCGGGAACATACTCTGTTCCAACATCGTAGGAAACTCCTTTGGTCTTCACTTAGACTTCCGTTTTAAATGATAAGCAATTTAATAAGGACAAGCTAATTTGAATATTAAAATGATATTGGTTAATTATCGCTTAAATTATTTCTCTTCTTTTTCAACCAAGTGAACTTCAGTTATCGGGCTAAATAAAAATTGTTTGCGCGATGAAATTTGCTGGCACAAAAAACGTGTGCGGATCTTTTTTTCTTTTTTATAAAAATCATTTCTGAATTTGAAGAAACTATTGTCGGGGATTTCTTCCAAAAGATAAACTCCTGGTTTGTGAGGATCATATCTTTTTAAAACCCTCGTGAGTGGCGCTTCTGCGCAGGAACTCGCGGCAGGATTCCTTAAAGTTTTTAAAAGCTCGTGTTCAATGTCTGAAGGGAAAATTTTTTTTGAAATAAAGCCAGCAAGTATTTTTCCAAACTCCAGTTTCCATTGAGGGCCATGCGCCTGTATCCTGTTTCCGTGTTTTTCAAAAGCAACCAAATGCCCCAGTTCGTGTAACAAGGTAATGAGGAAGGCATATTTGTTCAGGTTGCCATTTACACTGATGCGGTGATTTTTATCCGTATGTTTATTGCGGTAATCGCCCAATTTGCTGCTGCGTTCACGCGTAACCGTTAGATGCACTTTATAGGTAACAAGATAACCGGCCACATCATCGAAGGAGCCATCCGGCAAAAACGGAATCAGTTGATGTAATGGTGATTCTTTTTTAGGCATCGTTTTTTCTGCGCGCGATTTTCATTAATTGGACCACTTCAACGGTTGTATAAACCAAATAAATTCCCATAGAAGCCAAAATGGAAGGTGTATTGACCGCTCCTCCCATCATTAAAATGTAAATCAAAATGGCACCAACAACTACAAACATTTTTACCAGGAGCGAAGAATAAACTCCTCTTATAAAAGCGTTAATATTTGTGGAACGCACCCCCTTTGTCTGCAAATAAAATCCCAGGAAAGTGATGATAAAAAGAATGGCGTTTGCAACAATCAAAAATCCAACATTGAAACCATATTCCTTCAAAGAAGCTCCGAAAATAAACGCCACAAGGTTGATCATTAGAAAAAGACCTGTTATCGGTATGAATTTTTTAAAAAGTGATTGAATCATTTTTTGGAAGTGTCTTTTATGATTTTGATTGTGAGACCAATAATGATCAGCAAAGGCAAAAGCCACACGAGCAAAGGAAAAGAAAAATTGAACCATTTATCGGCTTTCATTCCAATAAAAATTCCAATGGCAATGCTTGCCAAAAATTGCATTCCCATTCCTGCATACCTTAGCAAGTCGCTGCTGGAATCTTTTCTTGTCTTCAAGATCTGATTTGTTTTAAAGCAATTCTTTGCCGTTTTTTCCAGGTTGTTAAAAATAAACCCTGCGCTGTTCTGAATGGCTTATTCGCCCAAAATAACCGTATTTTTAAAATAATTTTGCAGAAAAACAGTTCTTATCAGTAAATGAACTTTTTTTGCTGATTTTTACTTTCCCAAAAAACTAAAAATAATTAATGAAAAACCGGGTCATTAAGTTATTACTTCTCTTATTGGTCTCCTTTTTTTTCTTGCCGGAAGTTCATGCCCAATTGGGCAAAATTACTTTTGATTTACAAAAAGACAAACCGCAAAAATTTAAGGACAAACCGCTGAGGTCTGAAAAACCACAGGATAAGAAACTGCGCCTTATAGGAAGGTTTGTTCAAAATACAACAAGTCATTACAATTATTTTTTTAATGCCAACAACAAGATCAATGCGGTAATAGAAATGGCGCGGATGGCCAATAAAGACGACTATTCGCAGTTGTTGCCGTACTACAGTTATTCTTTAGACAATACTGCACAACAGAAAATATTGCTCGATTCAGTTATTTTGGAATCGACTGCCGGAATTCTTTTGCATGACCTGCGCACCAATTGGGTAGATAATTTTTATTTATTGATCGGTGAAGCCTATTACCTGCGCAAAGATTTTGATTCTGCTTCGATGACCTTTCAATTTATCAATTACAATCTTTATCCGCGAAAAAAGAAAGATGAAGACCAGATGATTGTTGGAAGCAATGATAACAACAATGCGCTGAGTATTTCAAGTAAAGAAGACAGGAATTTAATTGATAAAGCCTTTTCTCGTCCCCCAAGCAGGAACGATGCTTTGGTTTGGCAAATACGTGCCCTCACTGATATGGGAGATTATGGCAGTGCTGCCGGTTTGATCAATACTTTACGTGATGACCCGCAGTTTCCGGAACGGCTTGAAAGTTATTTCCAGGAAGTACAGGGATATTGGTTTTTTAAACAAAAAATATATGACAGTGCTATAAGTTACATTCAAAATGCAATGTCGAATGCATTGGATTTGCAAGATCAGGCAAGGCGCGAATACTTGCTCGCTCAATTGTATGAAAGGAGCAACAAGCCAGACACTGCTACCAATTATTATGACCTGGCTATTCGACACACAACCGATCCATTAATGGATATTTATGCAAACCTGAACGAGGCAATAATGTTGAAAAGCAATGATCCGGCTGAGATTGACAAGAGTATTGCCAGGTTGTTACGTATGGCTCATAAAGACAGGTTTGAACCTTATCGGGATATTATTTATTATTCTGCGGGTGAAATTGCAATGCTGAAGCCTGATACTACTTCGGCAATGTCTTTTTATAAAGCAAGTACGGTTTATAACGAAAATAATTTATCGCTAAAGAACAAAGCCTTTCTCAATCTTGCAGAAATAAATTACAACCTGAAAAAATATAAAGAGGCTTATAATTTTTATGATAGTTTACAGGCAGGCGACACCACATTGAAAAATTTTGCCGATATAGAATTGAGGAAAAATGCTTTGGCGAAGATTGTAAATAACCTGAATGTGATAGACAGGGAAGATAGCTTGCAAATGGTGGCAGCAATGCCTGAAGCAGAACGGGACAATTTTTTGAAAAAGTTATCGAAGAAATTAATGAAGGAAAGGGGAATTAAAGAAGATCAGCAAAATTTCAATTCTTCAGCAGCCTTTTTTAATAAGCAAAATATGTCGCAGGACTTTTATGGGAACAATACCAACAAAGGTGATTGGTATTTCTATAACAATTCAGTAAAGGCCCAGGGATATAATGAATTTAAAAGAATATGGGGCAAAAGACAAAATGTTGACAACTGGCGACTTTCTTCAATTTCAACCAATTCTTCTGTAGCCAATAATGGCAATCAGCCCGGCGGAAATTTTGGCGATCCCATGGCGCCGCAATCAGCAAATGAAACAGTTGCTGAAGCTCCTGTACAACAGGATATTTCAGTGGAAGGTTTACGTGCCAACCTTCCGTTGACACAAACCCGGTTGGACACCAGCAATTCAAAAGTGGCTCGTTCATTGTTTGCTGTAGGAAAAGATTATCAAAATCTTTTGGAAGATTACCATGCTGCAATCGATGCGTACGAAAAGTCTTTGAAGAGATTCCCCGATAGTTTGTATGGCGGTGAGTTGTACATGAACTTATCATTTTGCTATAACAAGATTGGTAATCAGCAAAAGGCTGATTATTACAAAGATCTTTTGGTAAAAAATTATAATGGCGGCAAATACGCATTGATGATCACTCATCCTGAAGCGTTCAATCCATCTGCCAAAGACACCGCTGCACAAAGGCGATATGATAAAATTTACAATTTATTCATTGAAGGAAATTTTGATGAGGCAATTAAAGAAAAAAATGAAGCGGATAGTTTGTATGGCCAGAGTTACTGGAATCCGCAATTGCTCTACATTCAGTCGGTTTATTACATTAAGAACCGTGAGGACAGTGCTGCCAAAACGGTGCTTCAGCAAATCATTAATAAATATCCAAATTCCCCAATGAAGGAAAAGGCAACCACGATGTTGGATGTTTTAGGAAGGAGAGACAGCATTGAACGTTATCTTACCAATCTTAATGTGACGCGCGCAAAAGCTGATTCGCAAATCGTGGTTTTTGATAATTCAAAACCGGTAAACCAAGTGCAAGCACCAGTAACCCAAACTGAAAAGCCAAAAGTGGAAAATCAGAAAGTGGTTGCCGGAAAAGCAGAATTAAATCCTGAAAAGAAATTGGCGCCGCCGGTAAAGAAAGCAGGATTTGAATTTGATCCTTTGGATTCACAAAACGTAGTGATGGTACTTACAAAAGTTGACCCGGTTTACAGCAGCGAAGCAAGAAATGCCTTTAACCGGTTTAACAGCCAGAGCTATGCAACCAATAAAATTCAAATAATAAAAGATACGCTCGACAGTGAACGGACATTATTGGTGTTTTCGCAATTCCAGGATGCTGATGAAGCTTTGAAATATTTGGATAAACTAAAACAGGCGGCACCCACACAAATTTCATGGTTGCCGGCGCAGAAATATACTTTTTATATAATTTCAGACAGTAACCTCCAATTGCTAAAAGAAAATAAAAACTTGCAAGGTTATATCGATTTGTTGAAAAACAAGTACCCCGCAAAATTTTAAAGTTTTCCTGTCATTAAAATTTAATACTTTTCGGTTTTTAAAGAATAACAAATGCCTAATCCTCCCAAGAAAAAAGTCGAAAAAAAGACAAAGATCAAGACGAGTGTAAAAATTTTATGGATGTTGGTGGCGGCCGGATTTGCACTTTTTATCCTGGTGCTTGCTTCTGCTTATTTTGGCGTTTTTGGAAAATTACCTTCACTTCAGGAACTGGAAAATCCACAGGCTAAACTGGCAACAGAGATTTATGCCAATGACGGCAAGACTTTGATGGGAAAGATTTATACCGAGAATCGTGTTTCAGTAGATTATAATAATATTTCGAAGAGCGTAATTGATGCCCTTATTTCTACCGAGGATATTCGGTTTTATGAACACTCCGGAATTGATCCTATCGCCTTGGGCCGCGCTATCAAAGGATTTGGCAGGCAAGGAGGTGCAAGCACCATTACACAACAGTTGGCAAAAAATATGCTGAACCAGGGCCGTGGTTCATTTCTGAAAAGAGGAATTGATAAGATGAAAGAATGGATTGTGGCGCTCAAACTTGAACGCAATTTTACCAAGCAGGAAATTTTGGCATTATATCTCAACAGGGTTTCGTGGCTCAATGTTTATGGAATAAGGAATGCATCATTGGTTTATTTTCAAAAAGAGCCTTCTCAGCTCACACCCGATGAATCCGCTTTACTCATAGGTATGGTGAATGGACCCGGAAAATATGATCCACGCCGTCATCCTGAAGCTGCGCTTGCAAGAAGAAACCTGGTGTTAGATCGAATGGTTACTAATCATGATCTTACTCCCGAAGAAGCTGCTGTATATAAGAAAAAGCCTCTTGGAGTAAAATATAAGAAGGTTGCCGAAAGTGAGGGGATCGCACCTTATTTCCGTTCAGTGCTGGTAAAAACACTGCAGGATTGGTGCGACACGCACAAAGATCCGGCAACAGGTGACAACTATAATCTCTATACAGATGGATTGAAGATTTACACTACCATCGATCCTAAAATGCAATTGTATGCAGAAGAAGCTGTGGTAAAACACATGAGCTCCATGCAAAAGAAATTCAACCGGCAACTTCCGAAAAATGTCTGGAAAGGAGAGGAGTATATTTTGAACAACGCAATGAAAGAAAGCGAGCGTTGGAGAAATATGAAAGAGGACGGCGCTTCTGAAGCAGAGATCAAAAAATCTTTTCATACCCCGGTTAAAATGAAAGTTTTTGCCTGGAATAAAAATCGCGAAACCGACACGACAATGACACCGCTTGATTCCATCAAGTATACGAAGGAGATGATGCAAACCGGGTTTTGCGCTATGGATCCGGTGACTGGAGAAGTGAAAGCGTGGGTTGGAGGCATAGATTTTAAATACTTCAAGTTTGACCACGTAACTGCGGCACGCCAGGTAGGTTCAACTTTTAAACCAATTCTTTATACGCTGGCAATCACCGATGCCGGAATGACGCCCGACTCTTATATCGGCGGAAAGCCAATTACACTTGCGAATAAAACCATTACCGGTCCGGGAGGAACAATGGCGTATTGTCTTGCAAAATCCATTAATGTGGCAGCATTTGATCTCATGAGCCGGATAGGACCGAAGAAAACAGTTGAGTTTGCACATGAATGCGGCATAAAAAGTAACATTCCTGAGGTGCCTTCAATTGCTTTGGGATCTGCGGATATTGAATTGATCGAAATGTTGCGCGCTTACACGATGTTTCCCAACAGGGGCTTTAATACAGAACCAATTTACCTGACAAAAATTGAAGATAAGAACGGTAATATACTGGCAACTTTTGAACCTAAAGTGAAGCAGGTGATCAGCGAAGTAGACGCTTATACAATGGTAAAAATGATGGAAGGAGTAGTGGATTATGGAACAGGCGGTTCCATGCGCTGGCGCTTTAATATCAATAGTGCAATCGGGGCGAAAACAGGAACCACCAACGACAATACAGACGGTTGGTTTATGGGGTATACTCCTCAATTGCTCGCAGGCGCGTGGGTAGGAAATGACGATCCGTTCCTGCATTTGCCTAAGTACGCCACCGGAGGAGGTAGTGATATGGCGATGCCTGAATGGGCCTATTTTATGCAGAAAGTTTATGCTGATAAATCACTTGGAATTGATCCGAAGGCTGAATTTCAAAAGCCGGCTGAATTGAATAATAATCCGATTTATGCCGACCAGAATTTTGCAGCTTTGTCACAGGAAGGGCAGGGGATCGATTCGGCAGATGTTGAAGGAAATGGAAACGCTGATGACTACGCTGCGCCGGCAACAGATGTTCCGGTAGAATCAGATTTCACACAACAGAAGCCCGCAACTCAGAAAACAGTACCTGCTCAAACAACCAAGCCAATTGGTCCAAAAAATTATATGCCTGCCGTGCCTTCAAAACAAAACGGCAAAAAACCAAAGAACGTAATGCCTAAGCACACCAGCAACCAGGATTATTAATATGGCAAATCAGAAAAAAGAAGGAAATTAATATTACGGCTGGGAGGAATATTATATTTGCATTAAAAAATACGTTAAAACACTTTTATGAAAAAAGCTCCACTCTTATTTTCTGCTTCTTTTCTTTTTTCAATTGCAGGAATCGGGCAATCGAAATCAACGCTTAAATTACCATCAGGAAAAACTTTCCAGGTTATTAATCAACTGGAAACTTCCAGTTCTACAGATGTGCAGGGCCAGACAATGGAATCAAAAGCCAATATAGCTTCGACTTATAAGATAGAAGTAAAGGGCAACAGTGGTCCAAATTACAATCTCACCAATACACTTTCTCATATCAACATGTCAATGACTATGATGGGACAGGATATGACATTCGATTCTGATAGTTCAAGCGATATGAATGGTGAATTCGGTTCAGCCTTGAAGGATTACATAAACAAGCCCAAAGCCATTCAGATTGATAACACGGGCAAAATTATTTCTGCCGATTCGACCGACACTTCAGCAACGGGCATTGCGCAAAGGTTGAACCTTGCACAAACGGGTTATGGAACACAATTGGCTTTTTTACCCCTGCCGTCTAATGCTAAAGTCGGTACCAAATGGACAGAAAATTCCAACAACAACGGGATAGTGAGAACAACTGATTATACGATCACAGCTATCAGTGGAAATGTCGCTACAGTCGCCTTTACCGCAACGGATTCAATTCAGGTTAAAATGGAACAGCAGGGAATGGAAATTGAAACAAAAACGCATGGAAAATCACAGGGAGAAGACAAAGTGGATATTAAAACAGGTGTGATATTGTCTAGCTCTTCAACAGGCGATGCCAGCGGAACGGTTTCAGCAATGGGCCAGGATTTCCCAATGACTACAAAAATCACTTCCACTACGACGGTTAAGGAATTATAACTTTAATAAATACTTCAGGATCCCGTGAACATTTCGCGGGATTTTCTTTTACTTTCAATTCAAAAGATTTAATTTCAAAATAAAAATTTTGGTTAATTGTTCGTTTGCTGTATCTGGCTATAACAAAGGATTTCAGCAATAAAGGCCTACTTTCGCAGTGTGAAAAAATACCTGGCTTACATTACTTACTTCTTTTACTGGATACTTTTTTTTGTTGGTGCAAGGTTCATCTTTTTGACTTATCATTTTCACCTGGCCAAAACTCTAACTTCCTCTGAAATCCTGAAATCTTTTCTGTATGGTTTAAGAATGGATGCCTCTTTTACCGGTTACATCTGCATTTTTCCATTCTTGCTTTTCCTGGTTAGATCGGTGGCAATTCAATTGCAGGTGAAAAAAATTATCCGTGTTTACACTTTCATTATTGTTGTGTTACTTTCATTTCTGATGGTGGCCGATCTTGGCTTATATACTGCCTGGGGCTTCAGGATGGATGCAACACCATTGCAATATTTTAAAACGCCGAAGGAAATGGCGGCTTCTGTTTCCTCTTCACCTATAGCATTGCTGCTTATCATTTTCGTGATTTTTGCAGCGCTTTTTATTTTTATTTACCGCCGGTTTTTTGATTATTTTACCAGGTTGAAGCCCGAGAGATTTAAAATATTGAATGTCCTCGCCAGCACTTTCCTTCTTGCATTCCTGTTTGTGCCGATTAGGGGAGGAATTCAAAAGATCCCCATCAACATAAGCGATGCCTATTTTACAGAAAAGGTTTTTGCAGATCACGCTGCGATTAATCTTCCCTGGAACATTATGTTCTCAATTTTAAACAGGAATGATAACCAAAATCCATTTCAATATTTTTCCATTGAAAAATCAAAACAATTGGTGGATAGTCTTTATGCTACAGGCCCTAAGAAGATTCCTTCCATCTTGTCAGTAAACAAACCCAATATCATAATTATTATTTTGGAGAGTTATACTGCCAAATGGGTTGGTTGCCTTGGTGGCGTTCCCGGAGTTACTCCTAACCTTGATAGTATTGCCGCAAACGGATTGTTGTTTACCAATATTTATGCGGCCGGCGACCGGAGTGAAAAAGGACAAGTGGCAGTTCTGAGTGGGTATCCAAACCAGGCAATCAATTCCATCATCAAAACACCGACGAAAACACGTCATCTTCCTTCAATAAACCAATCATTGGAAACCATTGGGTACAATTCAAGTTATACTTATGGCGGGGAATTGGAATTTGCCAATATTAAATCCTACCTGGTCAATATTAAGATGGATCAACTGACTGATAAATACTCTTTTCCAGTCGCTCAACGAACTACCTCCTGGGGTGTACATGACCAGTTTGTTTTTGATCGCTTTTACAACCACATTCAGAAAAGGCAACAGCCTTTCTTTGCAACTTTGTTTACACTCAGCAGCCACGAGCCATATGATGTGCCAATGAAACCAAAATTTAAAGGAAATTCTCAAACGATCTTATTTAAGAATTCAGTTTATTATACCGATAGTATTATTGGCAGTTTTATCCGCAGATTAAAACAAACTTCTTTATGGGATAATTCACTCGTCGTTTTTGTAGCCGATCACGGGCATCCCTTGCCAGGCCATGATGCAACAGATAAGCCATCCAAATTTCATATTCCATTGATCTTTACCGGCGGGGCCTTAACATTGAAAGGAAAAGTAAATAGGATAGGTTCGCAAACGGATATTGCAACTACAATTTTGGATCAATTGCATTTGCCGACTAATAAATTTTCGTGGGGGAAAGATTTACTGGATTCTTCTGCACGGCAGTTTGCTTTTTATAGTTTCAATGATGGTTTTGGTTTGGTGACGGCAAATGGCACTGCAACTTTCGACAATGTTTCAAAAAAAACAATCAGTATTTCTCCCGGTTTTGATACTTCAATGATCAAATTAGGAAAAGCGTATATGGAGTTGTCTTACCAGGATTACCTGGACAGGTAATCTTAAAATCCCTGGAATCCCTGGAAACGCGGATTTACAAAGTTATTCAGCTTGCTGCCAAAACGAAAGTTGACGCCAAAATATAAGTTGTAATTATAGCTGGATCCTAACTGGCGGGTCTTGGTCAACAAGTCCTGTTCCGACACATTACCTTTCACAAGATAAACCTGGTCGTGCACGATATTTCCATTGGTATTTATATAAAATGAAAGTGCTCCTGTGATCCTTACACTCACGTTCAGATTAATACCCATGCTGTTCATTCGCCAGTCGGAAAAATAATTACGGTAATAAACGCCACTGTAAAATGTTCCCCACTTTTGGTTAAGGATGAGTGCTGCAGAAAGTTTATGGCCATACAAAGTCTCTTTCAACTTGTCGTAGATAGTGGTGTCGTAATACCTGTTCCTGCTGACATCCACTCCATACCTTAAAACAAAGAACCGGCTGTTGACTTCCGAATAGGGATAAAAATTGTATTCTATGGCCGGGCTGAAATAAAATTTATTTTTATAATTAGAGAATGTACTGTTTGAAAGACTCACCTGGTAACCGTAGCTCCAGTGCGTCGCAAGCGATTTTACCAGGTTATGAAATATACCATAATCACTATTATTTACAACATATTTGGAAGTGCCGGAGGAATCTTCATATTGGTAAACAGAATGGTTCTTGCTGCCATAAACCCTGAATCCCACCTTGAGATCTTCCGTCGTACGGTCAGCTGAGAAATCGGAACTAAAACGATTGTTCTTATAATTTTTATCAATGTTTAAACGACCATCAACCCCCACATTAAATGTCCAATAGTTCCATTTATCTTTGGTCACTTCCTCTGCAAGCGTACTTGAAGATTCACCACCTTCCATATTAATGGAGATTGCGGATCCGTAACCGGTTTTTGCTACCAAAGGAGCGATGCCTGTCATAATACCTTTCACCATTTGTTTCCTCACCTCACTACTTGTGGCAGTGGCGGAAGTATTAAAATATAAAGTGTCCTGGTAATATTCATAATCGTGTTGGCCATAAAACAACAATTCATATTGTTTTCCTCCACTTCCTGCACGTTGTGCGGTAATTAAAATATGAACATCAGAAGCTTCGCTGTCCAGTAAAAAATCTACAATTCTTATTTGTGACCTGATAAAAGTACGGTCGCATCCCACACGGCTGCAATCGATGAAGACCTTCAGCTTTTGCATGCTGGTTTGGGCTGATGCCCCAAGAAAACCAATAATAAAAATCGCAGTGCCAATTATTCTTTTCATGTGTTTTTTAAGGGTAGCAGAAAGTTTGGGCTAATGGCTAAACAAAATCATCCTGCTTACTGCAGGATGATGTGAGTTATTCTCTTGATTATGCGTTTACATTTTCCTGCTTCTTTCCCTCAAATTCTCTCCTGATAATATTCAAAGCAGCCCCGGCTTTGAACCACTCAATTTGCTGGGCATTGTAAGTGTGGTTTACTTTAAAGGAATCTGTAGTTCCGTCTTTGTGGTGCAGAACTACTTCCATGGACTGGCCTGGTGTAAAATCAGTAAGCCCGATTATGTCTATCGAATCATCTTCCATCACTTTATCGTAATCTTCTTTGTTTTCAAAAGTGAGTGCAAGCATTCCCTGTTTTTTCAAATTGGTTTCGTGAATGCGTGCAAAAGATTTAACAATCACTGCCTTTACACCAAGATGTCTTGGCTCCATCGCCGCATGCTCTCTTGAAGAACCTTCCCCATAGTTTTCGTCGGCAACGAT
>DASTXM010000135.1:0-4958 GCA_035765495.1 Hanamia sp. | reverse complement strand
CGTTGCTGCTGAATACAAAAGGGATGTCAAGCGTTTCTGCATAATCAAGCGCTTGCTGAATACCGGCATTCACAGAATGATTATTATCCTTAGCTTCAATAATTGCCAGCGGATTGGAATTATAATAAAGGATGTAATCGGCTCTTTTGCGCTTTCCGCGTGCGGTAAGTTTTCCGCGAACATAAATTCTTCCATCCGTGAAAGAAACTTCTTCCAGAATTTGAGTCAGTCTGTCCCATCCTGCACTTTCAATAGCAGGCGTAATAAACTTGGTGCAAATGTCTCTTTCTGATAATGTTTTTTTATTGATCATAAGCAACTAATGCAATCTGCATAATCAATGTTTTCGGAAGGATAGCAGTTTTAAGTTTTAAAGAAAATGTTTTCAAATATATGAGAATCTGCCAAAAGTTGGAGGAGAAAAATAGAAAATGAGATTATTTTTCCGTTCACTGTATCGTCCCATTGTTCCTAATTGAACCGTCCCTAATGACCAAACCCTTGATAAATGTGTGCACACATTTTATTTGTTTTCGCGATCCCGAGAGAAATGTGTGCACACATTTCATTTGTTATCGCGATCCCTTCTTAAATGTGTGCGATCTTTTATCAAATGATCGCGATAAGTTCTTAAATGATCGCGATCTTTTTATTCGTTATCGGGATCCCTTCTTAAATGTGTGCGATCTTTTATCAAATGATCGCGATAAGTTCTCAAATGATTGCGATCTTTTTATTTGTTTTCGCGATAAGTTCTTAAATGATCGCGATCTTTTTATTTGTTTTTTCGATTTTTTGTCAGCAGAACGGGTTTTTGGAAAAGGCGCTTTTGAGCCCAAAAATCAAAAAAAGGGTATTTCTACTCAGCGGCACCGTGTTTTCTCAGGGCAAAAACGGCTTTTTTAAAAATTTTTTTCATTAAAATAAAGACGGGTCACAACGTAAAAAGCGGGGGAATATAATCAATGGATTTTTATTTTTTCTACGTAATAATGCGTATTTTTTTGTTGGCAAAAAGTTTCTTGCTTTGCCCTCGTTGATTCGCAATTGGATCAGCAGGCAACTTTGCCAAAACCTCTGAAAATTTCATTACAAGTGAAAAAGTATCAACCCACCCCTCGAATCAATGTAGGATTCGACCACCTTTCAGGCCCTGGCTTCGATAACAAAGCCGGCTCCATCTATGAAGGAATGAATGAAAACCCCAATTTCCCCAACCCGACGCCGGACATGGCCACGTTCAACACGGCCAGGCTCGCCTACACCAATGCACTGGAGAAGGCCGCGTCGCGCAGCGTTGACGACATCGCTGCCAAAGACAAAGCAAGGACGGTGCTGACGGCCATGCTGGTGGAACTGGGGAATTATGTAACCCTCACTGCAAACGGCGACGCCAACAAACTGATCAGCAGCAGGTTTGATATGCGCAAGCAAAGAGAACCGAAACCCGACATGCAGAAACCAAAGAATCTGAAATTATGGGACGGTATCAATCCCGGTGTGATTCACGTAAGCGTGGACGCGGTGCCCGGCGCGCGTAGTTATTCCCACGAATATACTATGGACCCGCTGACGCCTGATAGCGTATGGACCGTAGTTTCGAGCACTTCGCGCAAGTGTACGTTTAAAAACCTGCAAAGCGGCGCGAAGATCTGGGTAAGAGTAGCGGCGGTAGGTGTACGGAACCAGTTCAACTACAGTGATATACTGAGCCGTATCGTGCAGTGACTAAGGTTACATTGGATAACATGAAAAGCTTCCGGGGACGGAGGCTTTTTTTATTGTTGAAGGTTGAAGGTTGAACGTTGAAGGTTGAACGTTGAAGGTTGAAGGTTGAATGAAGAGGTCAAACCAAGAAGGTTTTTTTGGAGACTCTTATTTTTTTTGAAAGTTCGAAATAAAACCTTCCTGGTTTTTTTGAACTCTATGCCGTTGGCCGGGAGATCAGATGGCGGTGTGAAAATAATTGAATAATCCAATAATTTAATAATTGAATGTTTATCAAACCAAGAAGGTTTTTTGGCAGTTTCTAATTTTTTTTGAAAGTTCGAAATAAAACCTTCTTGGTTTTTTTGAACTCAATGCCGTTGTCCGATAGACCTAGACGGCGGTGTGAAATAATTTAATAATTCAATAATTTAATAATCCAATAATTTAATAACCCAATAATTTAATAACCCAATAATTTAATAATTAAATAATTCAACAATCCCCTCCCCCCTTCACCGGGATAGAAAAGCAAAACGTAGAGCCTTTGCCCTCTTCGGTTTCAAACGACATGGTTCCTGAGTGGCGGCGGATGATCTCTTTGCAGATATAAAGGCCAAGACCAAGGCCGGGATAGTTGTTTTCACTTACCCTGAAAAACCGGCTGAACAATTTGGATTGTTCAGAAACAGGAATGCCAATTCCATAATCACGCACACAAAGCCTGATCCGGCCATTCGACTTTTCAGTGTAAATATCTACGTCTAAAGAATGTGGAGAATATTTTACTGCATTGGAAACGAGATTGGTGATCACCTGCCCCAGGCGGTTTTTATCTGCTAAGACGAAAGTTGGTTCGCCCAGATTTAGCCGAAGCTGGTGAGAAGTGGAGAGTTGTAATACATTCACGGTTTCTATCACCACATCATTGAAGTTGATGGTTTCAAAGTCGTAACTTAACTGTCCTGAATTAGTTTTCGAAACATCCAGGAGATCGCCAATAAGATGGGTAAGCTTATCGATCTGTTTATCCATCTTTTTCAGCATCATCGATTCGTTTTTGTTTTCTTTTCTTTCTGCATCCATCAGCAGTATTTCGTTAAAAACTTTGAGGCTGGTGACGGGCGTTTTCAGTTCGTGGCTTGCCATACTGATGAATTCATCTTTCTTCTGCATGTCTTTTTTCTGATCCTCAATATCAGTGCAGACGCCGAACCATTGCAGAATGTTTCCTTCCCGGTCTTTGAAAGGCAGCGCATTCACCAGGTGCCACCGGTAAACACCGTTTTTAGAACGTTTGCGGTCTTCACTTTTATATTCAGTGCCGGTTGCCACAGATAGTTCCCATTCTTTTACTGTTTTTTCCAGGTCGTTGGGATGAATAACAGTTTGCCATCCGTCACCTTTGGATTCTTCAAAGGTCAGTCCTGTATATTCATACCACAGTCGGTTAAAATAATTGTACTCGCCGCGCGCATTGGCTCTCCACACAATTACCGGGATGGTATCAGCCATAAATTTAAAATGCTCCCGGCTGATCATCAGTTGCTCGGTTCGCTCGCGAACATGCATTTCCAGGTCATTGTTCAGTTTCTCGGTGTAGGATTTGGCTTCTTCCAATGCATGGTAATTATCACGAAGTTCCTGTTCTATCTTTTTCTGATCAGTAAGATCGGTAATAATAATGCTTAGGGCAAGTCCTTCGTCTAATTCCAGGTTGGTCAAAGAAAGTAAAACAGGAATGGACTTTCCATCAGCAGTAAGAAAGCTTACTTCTCCTTTGCATTCTGTGTGCCATCCATGTTCAAAAAGCGCATCAAATGATTCTGCAAAGGAAGAATCAATGTAATCTTTAAAATAAGAGCCTATGATCTTTTCAAGAGAAAGATTCAGCATGGAAGCAAAACGGGTATTACTGTAGAGGATCAGTCCCTTTTTATTGAGCGTAACCGCTCCTTCTCTCATTTTTTCAATAAAAACGCGGTAAGTCTGATCAGCGGTTTTTAACGTGTAAACCTTAGGGCCCGTGTCATCTTTCACTACCAATGCATCAATCTGACCGTTGCGTATCGCTTCGATCATTTCATTGGCTTCTTCAAGCTGTTGCCGCAATTCCTTTATCTGGTCTTCGGCCAGTTTATGACTCTCGTTTACTTGCATTTCATTACGGGTTTAATCCAAGACCTTTGAGCACTTTAGGAGTGTCGGACAGATCACCTATTAATTTTTTTACAGGCAAAGGGAAATATTTCAGGAGCATTGGAAGGGCTACGATCTGTTCTTCCTTTGTTTTCAATGGTTGCTGATATACGTCTATGATTTCAAGATCGTAGCACGAATCAAAGTATTTTTCTATAATGTTTTTCAAGTTAGCGATAGCTTTAAGGGAATTTGTCGACGCCCCAGTCACAAATAATTTCATAGATAATTTCGAATCTTCGTGGCGGTCTCCTCCATTATTTTCCACATGATCAGCCATGATATTCATTTTCTATTATTTTTTTATTGGAACAATATTCAGGCCAACAAGCACTTTTTCTTCATTGGAAAGATCGCCAATTATTTTCCTGATCGGCACAGGTATTTTTCTTACTAATGTAGGAACTGCAAATATTTGGTCCCCTTCCGCCAGTTGCGGTTTTTTTAATAGATCGATTACTTCAATCGAATACCTGCCATCGAGGTGTTCTGTGCAGTATTTTTTTAAATTGCGCAGGGCAGTTTCAGATTTCTGAGTTTTGCCTGCAATATAGAGTTTTAACTCCCAGGTTGATTCCATTGGTTTCAAAGTGTTATTCAAGTATTATAATTATAGGTTTATCTGGTTTTTCTGCCTTTCATCATTTCTTTGCGGTGCTCTTCCTTTATTTGGGCTATCCTCCTGTCTTCTGCTTCTTCACTGTTAAGTGCTTCCTTCTCCATTTCAAATTCGGAAGTAAGCCTTCTGATCTGGTTATCCAATATATTTTTTCTCCGCTCGATCTCTTTATTTTTTCGTTCGATAGCATGTTTCCTCGATAATTCTTCTTTTAGACGCTCCAGCTCATAGGCTTTTCGTGCCGAACCAATCAACACCCCATTAGGGCCGATCACCATCTCTACCATCTCTATTCCTTTATCTGTGATCACAAATTCCCGTACCTGGTTGGAACTTTTCATTCCGCGTGATTTCAATACATAGATTCCGCGGTTTCTTTCACCGTTTAATTCAATATCCTGCAAAGCGATCCATACATCCACGAGAGAAGATA
>DASTXM010000134.1:0-7042 GCA_035765495.1 Hanamia sp. | reverse complement strand
GTAATCTGCAATTGTAGAACCCATATAGTTCTTGTCAAATATACATTCTACTTGTATTAAGCAGTCTGGAATGCTTGTGTGAGAAAAGGAATTGTGCCAAGAAAAATTCATATCAACACCGTCCCACGTAGGAAGTGCTTTTGAATCTGGCTCAATTATGGTTACTGGAAATTGAAAAATAAAATTTCCTATTCTATCACGAACAACAGATAGGTCTATTGGGACGTGTTCTTTTATTTTTTCGCACAGTTCATTATACTTGAATAATGAATTAATTTTTAAAATGAAATCAAAGTTTGATTTAATTTCATCAAAGAATTCTAGTAAATAAGAACCGTTATGAAAATTGTTTTTTAAGATATGGTTTAAACGATTTCCCTCAACAGAAGGAACATATTGTTTCGGAAGATATTTAAGTTGTGGAAATTGTGAAAAGTTAATTCCATCAGGACTCCATTTATTTTTAGTCCTTAGCGTTTCGAATTTTGATTTTGCTTCTTCAACTGTGAACCAATAACGTTGAATACCTAAATTGTAATCATTATTTACAGCAATTCTTTTGCTTAAGAAATGTTTATTTAAACCTTCGTATAGTTTCTCTTCAAACACTGCCAATGTAAAAAGGTTGAATATACTGTTATCACTCTTTTTGTGTAAGAATATCTCTGTTACCTCACAACTGTTGTAAAACCCGATATTTCCTTCTGTCGTTAATATTGTGAAATCCATTCTTTAAAAAAGTTGATGGTGATTGCTTACTTTGAAGCTGATTAAATAATGATTTAACGATCGATATAAATAAAATGTATTATTTCCCAGGCGGGTTTCCCACCCGACGTTTCAAAATAAACATACCCGATATTATTGCTTTACTAAGTTAATTCGTTCAAATTTTACTGAATTAATGCCATTATTTGTTTTTCATACTTCGCATATGAACCAATTCCTAATTGAAACTTCTTTTCCAATTTCTTTTGTTTCTTTTCAAGCATATTAGTTCCATACCTAGGTACCGGAAAAGAATAGCCTATCATGCTGTTGTTGGCGTCTCGCCAACAATCCTTTGACCATACATAAACTGTTCTTACATTTCTTGTACTTCCAGCTTATCCGGCATTCCATCCCACGTACGGTCAAGTAAAATCCTTCCTGTCTTTTTCTTATTGGTTCCACCCCATTGTTTAAAAAAGAAGCGTACTTTCTTTTGCTCGCACTGCTCCAAAATATCCAGTACCCAATCTTCTTTCATCGGGCGTGGTTTTCTGCCGCTTTCGCCTCCTACGATCACCCAATCAATACCTTGCAAATTCATATTTGGCAAGGGCCCGATTAATGGCTCACAGGATAAGAATTTTACACGTGCATTCGTTTGTTGCAAATGACCAATTCTGTGTTTCACTTTTTCATTTTCTACAGAAACCCCCATCCAGATGTTATGCCCCCAATGCAGCCTGGCGTTGTATTTCAACAAAATATCGCTTCTCTTGGTAAGCACCTGGAACACGTGCTGAGGGTTGTCATTCATTACGTCAAACACCTTTTGTATAAATGAAAAAGGAAGGTCTTTATGAAAAAGATCGCTCATGGAATTTACAAAAACGATCTTCGGTTGCTTCCACGTGTAGGGTATATGCAAGGCATCTTCGTGCATCGCCAGGTTAAAACCGTCTTTATACTTTTCTACTCCCATTGCATGCAGCCGTCGCGCCATTACTTCAGCATAGCAAAATTTGCATCCCGCTGAAATTTTATCACAACCCGTAGTAGGGTTCCATGTCATTTCTGTCCATTCAATGTGTGATTGTGCCATTGTTAAATTAGTTTAATGTTTACTAATCGCTTTTCATTCCCTAAATAATAGCCTTTAGCGGGTTGACCATCCAAGGAATGAATTTCAAGTGGATATTGCTTTTTTATTTCATCCAGCACAGCCTTAGTATGTTTCGGAAGAAAGTTGTTTTCCAGACCGAAATCTAAAAGGGAAACATTTGTGGCAATCGGATTGTTCTTTAGATAATTAAAAACCTTTTCACGATATCCTGACACTTTCATTTCATCAAATAATTCAAGCTTCAATTCATCCCCGATTTTAAAACCGTCTCCATGCTTTTTATCGATACTCCATTTTGCATCCAACATCTTTTGAAAACCTTTTTTAATGTTTGTAAAAAAGAAAATACAAAACCAGTTATTATTTTCCCTTTCAATTTTGAAACTGTCTACATACTTTAAATTCATATACACTTTAAACTGTTCCTGGATCCTATAGATAAAGTCTTTCTGGTTCTGGATATGAGGAATAGCATCAATGCCACCAAACAGTTCCCCTAAAAAATTCCTTAAAGCTTTGCCTCCTTTGAAATTTTCATCTTTTGATTTATTTGCGAACCTCGCCATAAAATATATGGGCAGAAATAAAATCACTTCGGTTTTCCCGTTTGCCATTAACGACTTAATATCTGCAGGAGCAATTTCTTTATATCCCCAAGGATCAATAAATAATAAAGCTCTTTCATCTACTTGAAGCTTGGCAGTTCTTTCAATTACTTTTTGAATGATTATATTATAATCAATTTTCGTAAACCCGATTTTTACATTCGGAGGACAAAATATTTTTGACGAAATTTCTTTAATCCTATCTATTTTCAATTTGCCAGTTTCGATATCTGACATCCCGAAATCATTAAAAGTTATAAAAATATCAGGACACGTTTTATTATTTGCGAAATAATGGCCTTTTATACATTCTAATGCAATAACAGGGCTGCCTTTCCCCCCATCCTTATAAATACCTTCACCACAGAATAAGTCAAATAAATAAATTCTTTTTATCGGACTTCTTGAAAGAACATTCAGATAAATTGAAAGATATCTTCCATACAACCTCACTTTTGATTCTGAATGATCTAAAAGGGTCACTTGCGATTCCGATTTTGCCATAATAAATTCTTTTGAAGTACAACAATTGTCTAAAGCCTTATACTCAACGAAACCGCATTACCAACAAATTTAGTAAACAAAATTTGGATATAGTAAAAAATTTAGTATCCACCTGTCGGTCTTTATTCTTCTATAGAGTATATTTTAAAAAAAGATTCGATACAGTTAGTTTCATTGAGTTTTGGATCCAAATGCAGTTCTAAAGTAGCACTTTTTTTTAAAAATACTAAGAACCAAATAAAGTTCTCTTTATCTTACTGCTGGACAAAACAGAATAAATATTTAATTTTGTCCAAATCTTCTATAATTACTCATATTCTAAAAACCTGCCGAATGAAATACTTTCCAGAACGCCTTAAAGCGGCCAGGAAGATGAAAGGCTATTCTCTCCAGGATTTGGCCGCAGCAGTACAAAATAAATGGAACAAACAATATTTAAACCGTTTGGAAACCGGGGAAGCGAAACCGGATAGTGAAACTCTTATCATGCTTGGCAATGCTTTGAATGTTACCAGCGATTATTTTTTCAGGGAATCTACCGTGTCCCTCGAAGACATCCGTTTTAGAAAATTAAAAAAGTTACCGGTAAAAGAACAGGAAAAGGTGATCCATCGTACCATGGAATACCTTGAACGCTACCTGGAGATTGAGGATCTGTTGGGCGTAGAAAACACTATCACTTTTAAAGCCAAAGGCAGGAAAGTGAGGAATCCGGCTGATGTGGAAGAAGCCGCAAGGGAACTCCGTGAATTATGGGAGCTGGGCGTTGACGCCATATTTAATGTGATCGAAATGCTTGAGGAAAACCACGTCAAAGTTCTTCCACTTAAAGTGGACACTTCATTTTCGGGGATGAGCACCATCATTAAGAATATTATACCGGTAGTGGTTCTGAATGAAAGCAATGAAATACCTGTCGTTCGACAACGATTTACCGCACTGCATGAATTGGCTCACTTATACCTTGATCTGTCTGAATATGAAGAAAAGGAAAGTGAAAAACTATGCGACCAATTTGCAGGTGCTATGCTTTTACCGGCTGAAAAGTTAAAACAATACTTTGGTCAAAAACGCACCCAGGTAATCATGAAAGAACTCTATATGATCGCTGCCGATTATGGTATCTCACTTGCAGCCATTATGTACCGGGCGATGACTTTAGGAATAATATCACCTTCTTACCACAAATTTTTTATGATCAATTATAATCGTTATAAAACCAAAGAAAAGGAATTTAAAGTGTATTGTGGTGAAGAAAAGTCTGATCGTTTTCTACAATTATTGATCAAGGGCGTTGCTGAAGAAGTAATATCTACTTCGAAAGCGGCAGCCTTAAACAACCAAAAGTTAGCAGAGTTCAGGAAAATTCTTGTGATGCAATAATCAGAATACATATAGAAAGTCAAAAATCTCGGGTAGAGATTAAAGCCCGGAAAGTTTAATTATTGTTCTTTCCCCTCCATCTCTGCCACCACCTTCATCGTTTCCACACTAACGGTACAAGCCCTTTTCAAAAGATCGATTACATGCTCTTTATAATCTGCAAAATGATAGGCGTTGAATTTCTCTGCTATTGTGGTGTCTTTGGGTTTCTTTTCTTTGTATTGATCGAGAATCCATTCAAGGGCGCTACGGTTGCCCAGTTTGTAATCCCACGCAATAGAGGGAATGCCATGCAGTTCGGTATTTTCATCCAACACAATGATGCCATCTTCTTTTAAAGCTTTCAATTTTGTTTTTGGGTACTCTTTATGGGCAATCTCTTTTTGTACTAACGGGTATGCCTGTACGCTTTCATAATTAATGTGGAGGTTCATTAATTGTTCGCCCCATTTGGCCCACTGCCAAAAGTTTTCGTATAAGGGTATCCGTGGAAATTCTCTTTTTAAATTCAGTTCATACTTTTTCCGGTAAGCCGGATTGTGCAACACGGCATATACATAATGAAAAATGTCTTCCTTGGTGATGGCTTGGGAGTTCGAATCTCCCCTAACTGGCGCAAGCGTCCTCGCTTGTGACATTCAAAATAAAAATTCCCTCCAAAACTTCTCTTATTGCCTTTCACATGGGGCGCAACTTGCTCCTCAGTTTTTTCATTAAATTTCCTAACTGTGCTTCGTCCCTAAATTTCTACCTCTATCTGATTCAATACCGGTGAATAAAGATCCACATCAACATTTGGTGCTTCAATTGTAACTATTAGACTGTACCTAACTGAATGATTAAATCTGTTAAGCTGTTTGCGGGTTCTCCACCAACCACCAACGGGGTATACAGCTATCTTGTTTCTTCTTGATAAATCAATTGCCGATCCCCTCCAAATATCTTTATGTATAGATCCTTTATCCCTGATGTTTGAATTTATCAACCAATGTTCACTTCCTTCAGCCAGGTAGTCATCCTCCCGCATATTCTTGCTGATCCTGGCTTTAAACATCTTTAGACTTTCCCCACGATCGATCACCTTAAAACGCAATCCATGTGATCTGTAACTTGCAGCAAGTTCATATCTTTTGTTACCGGGATTGGGTTCAATAAAATAGGACAAGGTTACTTTTAATTCAACTTCAGTATTAAACAATCCTTGCAATACTTCAACCGGCCATGGCAAATCAAAAAGGTGGAATTCATTAGACTTTATACGTGAATCTTCAAATTTGTATGGCCTTAATATCTTTTCCGCAATTATTGACAATGAATTGTTTGCACTCTCTTTTGCCTTGTTCAAATTCGGTACCCCATACCCAACTGTTTGTACAAGATTCTTTCGTTCATTTTCATTCAATTCATTTATTTTCCTGTTCTCAAGCATTGCAGGTGTCCAATTGGCAGAATGAATCATTAACCCGCGGATGGTTTCCGGGCGCAAGTTCGGATAGGTATAATAAAGCTCAGCAGCAAATTTTGCCGCTAATGCGGTTGCAGCACTCGTATCAGCAAAAGTTCGAAGCGATGGTCTGCCAATCCCCCCTGTTGAGGTGCTTAATAGCTCAAGGGAATCAATAAATCTAATTGAGCCATCATGAATGCCATGATTCCCGCCTTCCATAACAATATCGGGTTTGCGACACCATTCATTGTCCCATTCAATTGATGTAGTATTGCATGGCGATGGAGCACCTCTATTTGCTAAGGCTTCTGTATTCGGAAATCTGCCCGGATCAATTTGGTCTTTTAGAGTATAAGCACCAACAGTAATCGCATTAAAAGATTGCGCGGGGTCTTTTATCGAATGGTCTGCGTTTACCAGTGGATAGGCAGCCCTTTCTTCATGAGGCAGGTTGCCGGATGAAATAAAAAAAAGAGTTTTGTCATTCGGTTCATCAATTGTTCCAAATAATAGTTGATCTATTGCTGAAGACCATGAGGATGGCCGGCCATAATGAATAAGATCATCTGCCGTAATAGCCATGCAGACGACCCGCTTATTATCAGGATTCTTGATCTCACCTCTTGCCACTGCTTCTTCTGTAACTGCCCCATATAATTCTGGATCATGTGCATGATTTCTCTCAATTAGTTTAATGCTTTCTAAAGTGTGATAGATTTGCACACGATCATCATTTGCGAGCACTTCACTCAAATCACCATACATTATTAATCCAGCCATGGGTGTTCCGTGGTTTACTGTGTCTGCTCTTGTCCATGCAGGTTCTACCGCATCTAAGGAATTTCGATCAACTAAGTTTGATAGCAGTGGATTACCAATTGTTACTCCTGTATCTAACAGACAAACAGAAATGTTTCTGTTTTCATTTACGTAAACTCTTTCATTCAGGTCGTCTATCAATTGTTCTTGTTCCCGGATGTTTAAGTTTATAAAAAACTCCGCAGTTTCTTTTGGCTTTCGCAATTCTGCTAGTCTATTTGTGTAAAGTAACCCTATCCCCAATTGCGATACATTCGCTTTTAAGAGATAAACCCAATGCTCAGGAAACGCCAAGTGACGTTGTGATATCTGAACACCTTCTGCTATTAAATTATTAATAAGGTCTGGAAATGGATTATTTATGTCATCATCATTGTTGCGATGCAACCAGGCTTCCCACCAAACCTTTTCATTGGGATCGGGGAATGGAATTTCAGGCTCTTGCCAAAAGCT
>DASTXM010000133.1:0-4687 GCA_035765495.1 Hanamia sp. | reverse complement strand
GATGCATTATCGCCAACCTTCCAGTCGTTTAAGGTTTTACCATCAAATAACGAAACCCATTGCTGTGCCTGCGCTACATGAAAGAATGCCAGGGCCATAAAAGCCAAACAAATTCTGATTGATTTCATTTTACACGATTTTATCATGCTAAAGTATTAAAAATATACCTATGCTATCTTTAAAATGATGAAATAAAGAAAGAAGAGTTCTACTATTTCTGTGACAGCGCGTAGGAGCTGCCCGGATAACTCAGCATTGAGTAAAGCCATCCCCTCTTATGCTGCGAATTAGAAATACAGTAAAGCAATAAATTGTTCTGATTTTTATTCCGATGAACAGCACCTTATTTTCCAGAGATCCATTTTCTAATTTTTGTAAAAATACTTCCTCTGTATTCGCTGCTTTTGCCCAGCAGGTAGCCGTAAGGATGTAGTTCTTCAACATTATCACAAATAATTTTGATCATCCCGGTCAATGGAATCGCCATGATCATTCCTCCCAACCCCCAAACCATTTCTCCCAGGATCAGCACCGTAATAGCAAAAAGCGGGTTTACATTTACTTCCCCTCCGAGCAGTAATGGCTGGATAATATAAAACTGGGTAAACTGAACAACCACATACACAATAAAAACAGCGAAAAGCATTCCTCCTCCTCCAGCCTGCGATACCACCATGAGCATGGTCAGTATAATGCCGAAAAGGCTTCCAATGAAAGGAATCACTTCAAGGAGTCCGCATAGTGCCGCAAAGAAAAAAGCATTTCGGACACCAATAATTGAAAAAGCAACACCATACAATAACCAAAGCACAGTCACCAACAATGCGAAACCCAGCAGGTAATGCTGGGTGGCTTTACTTGATTCAAAAATGATATGTTCGGTTTTAACCTTATGGGAAGGAGTTACCATTTTTAAAATAAAGTTTTTTAAATGGCCCCTTGCATACAGGAGCATGAAAATATATACGAGCATAATGATGAAACGGGTAATAAAATAGATCAATGATCCCATCACAGCACTGATAACAGCGCCAACGCTGCCATCATTTTTACCTTCAAGTATTTTTTTCTGATTGCCGGGAGTGATTCCAAACCTGTGATAAAAGAATTGTTGTATATCATCAATACGCCTGTTAACATTTGTTTCTATTTCAGTGATGTCGCGGCTGATAGATGTGATTTGCCAAACAAAAAAGTAAGTTACCGTCCCCAGGATTAAAAGGAAAACGATGATACAGAAGAGGGAAGCGTAAGCGCGCTTTACCCCTTTTCTTTCAAACCACCGGCAAAGCGGCATGAACAGCATGGCTAAAAGGCCACCGAGGGTAAGCGGTAATAAAATTGATTTTGCATAAATCAGAATACTAAAGCTTAAAAACACTATTATTAAAACCAACGCCCATTTGAATAAAGTAGATTTTTGCATAAAAAAAAAGATGCAGGAAAATTGTGCCACAAGTGAGAGACGATTCAAAACACGGGTGATTGAAAACCGGGCAATCATGATTTAACCATGTGAAGAAAAGTGATTGTGCATCCGCAATCCTGCAAAGCGAAACGTATGAGCTTTTATTTGTTCGTCGTTTGAAGCAACTCAGAAAACAAAACTTTGAGAAAAAGCTCGCCAACATCTCTCTCGTAAATCCAGCCTGTTTCGCAAAAATTTCCTAAAACCCCGGGTGTTTGATCATCGCAAACTTAGTTAAAGTGTTTCTTCAGGGTTGAGGTTAACATTCCTTAAAAAACAATCTGTTATAGTTACTGTTTTCAGCCTTCTTCTTTATGATTTTTTCTTGTTTTCGCGTCTAATGAAATGAAAATTAAAAAATCAATTTTATGAAAAAGATACTCATCATTATGATTGCAGTTCTCGCAATTGCTTCCGGGACATACGCCCAAAAAGTCAGAGGTTTTTACAGGCCGCATACAAGGGTTATTATAGCTCCTGCGATTGGTTTTACTTATGGTGGTTATGGTTATCCCTATTTTGGTTACCCTTATTTTGGTTATCCCTATAATTTTGGTTATTCCTATAATTATGGCTATGCGCCCTCCAGGCGGTTAGATGCCCAAATAGCGGCAATCAGGGCCGATTATGCTTATAAGATCAAAGCAGCAAGAAGGGATAAAAGTGTGCCCAGGGCAGAAAGAAAACAAAACATCCTTGCTTTGAAATCTGAGCGGGAACAAGCTATCGCCAATGCAGCGCAGAACTTCCGTAATGGAAGAATGAATGGTTATCATCAAAACCAGGATACCAATAACCAGCCTTTAAATAACAGTCAAAATCAGGGGCCGGATGATGATCAAAACTCTTAAAGTTTGAATTCTGATTGAATTAACAGGCCCGGGATAATTATCCGGGCCTTTTTTGTGAAGTGACTCATTAAAGTAACACCCGTAAATTTTGCACCTTAATTATTACTTCCGCTAAATTCTAACTATAACCCCATTCTAAAATGCGCTTTCCCTCTATTAGTTTGTCATCCGTTCCAACAAGGTCATCCTTCGCTCTTACCCCCAATCAAAGCCCTACATAAGCGCTACATAAGCCCATGCAAAGGCGTACTTCTACCGTATGGCATCGTCATAGCAAAGCCGTACCAAATCCCTACCTCCTTATATTTAACTCCGGCATAAGTCCGGTATATCCCGGACTTAATACGGCATTGTACACAAGGAATCCCCTGTGAAAACGTACGGAGACAGCACGTTGGTATTGCCGGGAGCACATAAGATTCACAATACGCCTCTCAACACTTTAAACAGTGCTGATCCATTAAGTGATTTTTGGGAATATACACCGGGTACAGATGCATGGAAAGAAAGGTCTGAATTTCCAGGCACTTAAAAGTCGCTTTCACTACTGCTTTTTTCAACCAATTTGCATGATCCAAATGAGAAATTCACTACTCTGTAGCGGCCAGGTTTCATCATGTTGCTGTCAAACTGGTTTTCCCGTGTTTGGTTTCTGTGTTTTATAAATCACTTTTTGACATGTTGTCTAAAGAGCCGGCGAAAGAAAGGATTTCCTGGTTTGCTTTGTCAACCTTCCTTGTTTGCTTAGAGAATCGATGATAGCACAGGTCTTCCAATTTGTCAAACTGGAACGTTTTTGAGTTCTATTCTCACCACCGACTTCCGCAATCCACTTAGCATAAGCGTTATCATCCGTTTGCAAATACCAAAATATCCCCTATTATTGTGTAGCAAAAAATTACTACCACTTCTGCCAAACAAATTCTCAATCCTTCCAAATCATATGCTTCTTAAAAAAAATTTATTCTTCATCCTCATAGCCTGCTGCGCTATATTCACAGGAAACTTATCTGCACAGATGCCGAATTATATGCCGGTAGTACAAAAAATTGAAATGAATTTTGAGATGAACCGTTTGATGATGACTCCAATGAATTTTCGGTATTTGAACACAAAGATTCAGAAACATCATTTTATAGTTGTAATAGATGATAGTACCACATTAAATGTATATGGTAAAATCCATTCAGACTCTTCCATGCAATATCTGCAATGGGAAGATAAAACGGTAAACCGGAAGGATTCAGGGCGTTACAAAAAAATATATCCCTACCAGACAAAGGCGTTAACCCGTAATGATAAAAATCAGCCACAGTATACAGGCTTTTCAGCAGACAGTTGTTGGCTATTCAAAGCCATTACGGGTACAATAACCTGCTACTCTCCTGTAGCTGATGCCGACCTGACAACAGGTTTTATCCGCTATATACAGAAAAAAAACGGCGCGATCCTTGAAATGACTCCTGATAATCTTGAAGAGATGTTAAAAGACAATGAGGAGGCCCTGCATCTCTTTAAGAAGAAAAAATATGATAAAGCTATAGCGGTGTATAATGAAAATGAATAAATTTTTATGCCGGCGCCGGTCTCCTGACCGGAGAGTATGGTACTAAATTTCTCTTACTTTAGTATCGCACAGGTGGCAATATTTATATTGGCTGAGGCTAATTGGTGCTTATTTTATAGTTCGGGTCCTTCTTCCTGATGCGCCTCGTTATTTCTTCGGTAAGCTCAGTCAGTGTCTGGGTCCATATATCCATGATCTGTATTTTCTGGTCTTCCCCCAGTAAGCTGTGATCTACAAATGTTTTGAATTCGCATATATCCGATTCCTCGTGGTAATTGCCCAGTCCGACACCTCCTGCCAGAGGGGTAAAAAGCTGCTGGGTGCCATCCTCGCGTGGATAATAACAAGCTATAAGAACGCTATTCTTTTTAAAGAAGAATTTTACAAGATCTTCAGGCTTTTCAATATCCACCTTTCCGCGTTCTCGGTAGCGCTTAAAAAAATGGGTGTTGAAATGCATCAGCGATGGAGAAAACCCATCCGGGTCCATATGAGAAGCGGTTATGCCTATAGTGTTGTACGAAACCAGGTAAGGGACGGAACGTACACCTCTGCTGTCGCAGGTAATCGTTATGCGCCAGTTATTCCTGCTTTTTGAAGGAAAAAGAATCGTTTCCACAAAATCCTTTCTGCCATTTCGTATCCATTTACCCTGCCGGGCAACTTGCATTGACTGAATCTTACGTTTTATTTCGTTGTCAAAATCATCGCATATTGCTTTCCTGATTTCCGGCAACGACATATTAGGAACTATCATAACGGGCGATTTTTTTTATAACGAACTCGGAGTAAAAAAATTGC
>DASTXM010000132.1:0-64366 GCA_035765495.1 Hanamia sp. | reverse complement strand
TTCAAGTGCAACTTTTGAATGATAAGTGTCAATTGAAATGATTATGTCATGGAAATTACTTGTAAGCAATTCGATTGTCGGGATCAATTTTTTTAATTCATCTCCAGCTGAAATTCTTGTGCTTCCCGGCCTTGTACTTTGGGCACCAATATCAATAATATCTACCCCTTCGTCGATCATTTGTGCAACTTTATTTTTAATTGCTTCCAATGTCGCAAACCTGCTTCCTTTATAAAATGAATCTTCCGTTAAGTTTAGAATACCCATTACCAGTGGCCTTTCAATAAAAAGTAATTTCCCTTTGCAATTCAATGAAAACATTGTTTTTTTAGGTTTAAATTTGGCAATCATTATGAAGCAAGTTAACGAAGTTAATACCGATCTGCAATTCGATAACGCAGTAAACAAATGCAAGGAAATTTTTCTGAAAAAGACCAAAGACTACGGAACTTCATGGCGCGTTTATCGGACCATCTCTGTTGCTGACCAGGTTTTTATTAAGGCCAAAAGAATAAGGAATATACAGGAAAACAAGGTTCAAAAAATTGGCGATGACATTATTGACGAGTTCATGGGAATTGTGAATTATGCTGTAATTGGTTTAATACAACTGGATATCCATGATGATGAAATGGAAGAATTGCCTTTAGACGAAACACTTGATTTTTACGATGAAAAAATTCACGCTGCCAAATCTTTAATGCAAAACAAAAATCATGATTACGGCGAAGCATGGCGTGACATGAGCCAGGAAAGTTTTGTTGATCTAATATTGGCAAAGGTTTTAAGAATAAAACAGATCATACAGAATGATGGCAAAACGCTTGCGAGTGAGGGAATTGATGCCAACTTTTATGACATTTTAAACTATGCTGTTTTTGCTTTGATTTTATCTGAATAAAAGATTGATCTTCTTCTAAAAAAATAAAAAATGAAAGTTTTAGTAAACATTTGCAGGGCAATCGTTGGTATCCTTTTTATTTTCTCAGGGCTGGTTAAGGCAATGGATCCGCACGGACTTGCTTATAAAATGCAGGAGTTTTTTGAGGTTTGGGCCATGAACCATTCGCTTGCTTCTTTTATGTATTGGCTTAGCGACTTCGCACTTCCATTTGCAATAATTATGATAACGCTTGAGATCATTGTTGGAGTGGGAATTTTATTGGGTATCTGGAAGAGATTTTTTACATGGCTTATACTTTTACTGATGATCTTCTTTGCCTTTCTTACAGGCTATGCGGCGCTTTCAGGAAAAATTTCTACATGCGGTTGCTTTGGTGATTGTATTCCGCTTACATCAATGCAGTCATTTATCAAAGACCTGGTTTTGCTCGTGTTAATACTCATATTGTTTTTTGGGCGAAAATATATTGTTCCATTATTTACCCAGGCTTTTGACGTGTTGTTGATTGTAATTTCAATTTTCCTTGTGTTGTATTATCAATGGTATGTAATGCGGCATTTGCCAACAGTCGATTGTCTTCCTTTTAAAAAAGGTGGAAATGTATTGCAATTGCGCAAAATGCCTGCAGATGCAGTTCCTGATAAAAAGGAATACCGTTTTGTTTATGAAAAGAATGGAAAGAAACAGGATTTTACAATCAAAGATCTTCCGGATTCAAGTTGGCATTTTGTGAGTCGCCAGGATATACTTATTCAAAAAGGAAAAAATAATGAGCCACCGATCAAAGATTTTGACCTGATGACACTTTCCGGCAACGATACTACCCAAGCGGTTTTGAGTCTTGATGCAGCTTATTATTTGTTCTTTGTAAAAGATTTTTCGAAGACAGATTATTGGTTCAGCGATTTCAATCAAATTTATCAGCATGCTAAAAACACCAACAGGCTTTTATACATCGTGACACCTGATATGGAAGAAGCAAATCAATTTTTCAATCAGCGAAACAATTATCATCTTCCCATTCTTAGTCTTGACGCAACTGCCTTCAAAACAGCAGCTCGAACAAACCCGGAGTTGTACCTGATGAAAGGGCCGGTTATAAAAGATAAATGGGGGTGGGCAGATTTTGCCGAAGCAATAAAGAAATAGTTTGGATCAGATTTTTCGCTTCTCGTCTTTTTCATAATGACTTGCCGGGATTCTTTGTGCAAGCCAACTATCTTTCACAGGGATGATCCAATTGTTCAACAATTCTTTTTTAGTAAGAATGGTGTTGTTGAAATAAAGCGTATCAGGCGTTATGTAATCATGCTCAATTGAATAGTTTACATGCGCAAGAGGAATCAGCTGAATTTTTTCGTTCACTATAAAAGCCAGCGTTTGCCTGTCGAGCAGTTGAACATGATAAACTTTCTCAAGATTCTTTATAAACCTGAAAGCGCTGTCAGTGCTGCAGCCGCCCACTTTTACACTCGATTCATCTGCCATTAAAACTATGAACTGGCCGAAAAAAAGATTGGCAAAAGCTTTAACGTCGCTGCCATGGCTTTTCCATACATTACTGAATTCAGCAAGTTGTTCTTCAAGCTGTAAAGCTTCCTGGATAGAAAAAAGGCGACTGGATTGATAAACCCATACACGGGAGTTATCGTCGAAATCTTTGGGGATTAAATCTTGAAAGTGAATATTCATAGTGAGCGTAAAGTTACACAGGAATTTTAACTGATGGAAGCAATTCGTGTAAAAAAGTTTTGTCTTTTGCAACAACCTAAGGCAATTTTCTTGCCATTCTTTTTTGCAACAATTCTTAATAACCTCCTACTGATTAAAATCTATGAAATTCGCGATTAAGCTAATTGCCCAAGCCTTTTCAGGTATTGTACATGCGAAGCAATAGCATGTCTCATTTTGGGAAATTCAATGTAATTGATATCGAATTCACCACAGGTTTTCTTAATGATCTTGCTGATGGCAGGGTAGTGGATGTGAGATATTCTGGGAAACAAATGATGTTCAATCTGGAAATTTAATCCGCCTAGCAGCCATGAAATAGTTTTGTTTTTTGTAGCAAAGTTGGCTGTAGTATTAATTTGATGAACTGCCCATTCGCTTTCTATTTTCCCTGAAATTTCGCTAGGCATCGGGAATTCCGTGTGTTCAACAGTATGTGCAAGTTGAAAAACGATACTTGTTGCAAATCCGGTTATTAGTGTTATCGTTAGAAATCCAATAAGCCAGGGAACAAACCCGAGCAACATTATCGGTAAAACGACAAACATAAAAGTGTAAATCAATTTAGCAGTCCAAAAAGAAAAATGCTCATATGATGTAAGCTTTCTTAATTGAACCACTCCGATTCTGCGCTTGAAATATTTTTGATAATCAGAAATAAAGATCCACACTATATGCAAAAACGCATACAAAAACCAGAAATAATATTGCTGGAACTTATGCATCTTCAATTTCTTTTGGGTTGATGCAAATCTTAACCAGGGTCGCGCCTCAAGATCGTCATCAATTCCGTCAATATTTGTGTACGTATGATGAATGATATTATGCTTCAAATTCCACATTATGGCGCTGCCACCCAAAAAATTTAAGGAATAGCCGGCTACTTTATTTAAAACTTTCGACTTGCTAAAACTACCATGTGCACCATCGTGCATTACGTTAAAGCCGATGGCAGCTGTAAGCAATCCGAAAAATATACATTCAGGAATGGCGATCCATACCAAAGGGGTAAAGAATACCAGGTGTAAATAGATGGCCAGGTACAACAAAACAAAGAGAACAGCCTTGAAGAGCAAAGAAAAATTCCCGGTCATAGATTTATTTCGCTCTGTAAAATATTCATTAACGCGTTGTTTTAATACTGTATGAAAATCACCTTTACCCTGTGTAAATTTTGGAGTAGCCATTTCTTGTTTAAAATTATTTTTTGGTTTAACTAATAAATTTCTTAGGTCACATTTTGCACTAAAGCATCGAAAGTGCTGATACCGATCATTTTTTTCGAAACAAAACCTTCAGCATGTTTTACGCCAATCATTTTGCCAAACATCTTTGACCTGTTGATGATACTTTCCAGGAATTCGGGAGTTGAGATATAGGTCTGAGGTTCGTTATCGTCTTCTTTGCCTGTAAAAAATTGAGTTTTAAATGCTTTGATAGCCTCAATTTTTTTATCAATTACATCAGAAATGTCGATTAAAAATGAAGGCGAAAAATATTGATCCTGGATATAATTGAAAATATATTTCGGTTTCCAAATAGGCTGCTTTTCACCATCATCAATCGTCTCTATTTTCCTAAGTCCTGAAAGAAAGCAAGAGTCAGAAACAAGTTTCGCTGCCCGTCCGTGATCAGGATGACGATCATCGATTGCATTGCACAAAACGATTTCAGGCTTATACTTCCTTAAAATCCTGATTATTTTTCTTTGATTTTCTTCATCATTCTGGAAGAATCCATCGGCCATATCTAGATTTTCCCTTGCATCCACTCCTAAAATCTTAGCTGAATTGGCCGCCTCTTCTTCCCGCGTTTGTGCTGTTCCCCTCGTACCTAATTCTCCACGTGTAAGATCTATAATGCCTGTCTTTTTTCCATTCTTTTTTTCGACCAACAATGTTCCGGCACAACTTAATTCAATATCATCAGGATGAACACCAAAAGCCAATAGGTCTATCTTCATTATGTGTATTGTAAATTCTGCAAGAATATCAGAAAAATAACGCGGCAAAGGTACTGTAAAATGAAGGATAATTTTACAGTTTTATGATTTTATATTGAAGAAGATAAGTAAACGAAAAAATCTTATGATTTTTTTTTATCCGGAATATCCATACATCCTTTGCACTTCTTTAACAATTGATTCCATTTCTGCATCTTTACCCGTGGCGTCGTAAGGTTGTTTTAAATCACTGCCAAAAACGTAGGCTACGGTTTGCCAGAAGCGTGCGGTAAAGCCGCCTTTCAATTCTTTTAAAATATCATAACAATTGGTGCCGCCAGTCTCGCGGTTTATTAATTTCATCAAGACTTTACCTTGATATACGGAAAGATTTTGCAATGGATCTGAAAATTGTTTTTTCAATTCTTTTTCCCGGCTATTGATGTATCTTCTTACTTCGGCTTTGTTTGGATTGTTGGCAATATGATTTTCAATGTCAACAAAAACAAAACCTGCCTTTCGTGCATAAGGATAAGTTACATAAACGGCGTTACGCAACCTGGTCCACGCTTCGCGCGCTCTTGCATCACTTTTCCCCCACACATATACTCCTGCCAAAACTTTTGCTTCAATCGTATCTCCATTGTAAATAACAGCAGAACAGATTATAGTGTCGTTGGGTCCATGACTTGCAAAAATGGGATAATTTGTTTGGTTCGTTTGCTGAACCTGGCAATTAGCAGTTACGGCGATGAGGGGCAGAACAACTCCCAAAAACGATTTTAATATTTTACCAGTGCATTTCATTGCTCCTGTAAATTTATAATTTATATAAGCAAATACAAAAGGGCAATTGTAAAGATTCTATGAAATTTTTTTGGTTTTTGCAGATTAAAAATATTAGTTGTTTGCTAGCAGGAACAAGTAAAAAAGGAACATAAACACCAGCGCAATCGATAGCAAAGAAGCGCGTTTTGAAGCCTTGACACGACTAACTAACGAAACAACAAACCCGCATGACATGATCACCAAGCCGAGCCAAACAAGGTTGATGTAAGGAAAATAGTAGGCTTTCAGAGTAACAAAATCAGTAAGCTTATCCGTTTCCTTGGAGTTGATCTTAAATTTTTTATTGTCTGTTATTCCTGAAAAATTCAGATATAAATTTTGGGAAGTCAGCGTATCGTCAATGTAATTAAGCAACTGATTTTTTACATAAAGCGCAGGATAAGCCTTATAACTTTGACCATCTTTTGCAAACACGGTAATGTCGGCAACCAAGGCTGTATCAGTGGGCGCAAAGTGAAAGCGTTCATTTTGAGGATTTTTTTCAATTTTATTCAAAACAAAAAAGCCATTTGAATAAAAAACTGAATCGCCTATTGCCATTTCATGATTCCTGAATGTAGTTGTGTCATTCTTTTCGGTTGGAATCGAAATGGTAGAGATATAAGTGAAAATGTCGTGTGTCAGGTAATGCTTTGTTCCCGGATTTGAACTAAGGGTATTATCTTTCATTCGATATGCATCGGGGGTCAAAGTAAACTCCTCATCTGTTTTTCCAGTTGACGCATTTTTTTCTTTAAAATGTAATTTATAAAAAGTGCGGTCTTTTTCATTGGAGGCTGAATCGCCAACATAAGTCACCATATAATTACCCATTTCAGTTGGCACTCCTTTCAAAAGTGTAAGGTTTTCCATTGGATCTTCGTTACTTCTTCCTGTTGGATCTTTTGAAAAAGGAATATTTATGCCCGTCTTGCTGTTGTCGCTTATCACTTTTTTATTGCCTGAAGAGATCAACATTCCGCCAATTAGAAGCGCAAAACCCAAGTGAGCAATGGCAGCGCCTCCAGCCTTCATCTTCCAGTTTAGAACAGTTTTAAGGTAAAAGCCATTGGCAATTAAAGAGAAAATACATGCGAAAAGAGCCAGATATATTGCCACCAAAAAGCCCGGACCTTTTTCAGTGAATTGGATCGGGTAAAATATCGCTAATAAAACGGTTGATGCAATTGCAATTCCAAGCGGCCACGCAAGTTTCTTAAAAAGGTATTGTTTGGGAGTTTGCCTGTATTTGAAATATTGGGATATCGCCGTTAATGTGCCAACAATAAAGGCAACCAATACAAGCACTTTGTTATAAGCAAATTTGGGGTCAGAAGGTTCTGCCCAATTGGTTCCAAAAATTTTATTGTAAACAGGAAGCGACGTAATAGAAATTATAAACAAGGCAGAAAGAAACAAGATCAATGAGCCAATGAACATCCAGAACTCGCGTGAAGAAATGTCTTCCTCTTTTTGAATCGCAGGAATTTTTTTGTAATTCCTGATATAAAGAAATAACATTGGAACAGTAATCGCCAGTACATAAATTCCGATCAAAACATTCATTGCCATTCCTGCTTCTGTAAATGCATGAACGGAAGTATCGCCCAAAATACCGGTCCTTGTAAGGAAAGTGGAATAAAGAACAAACAGGTACGTCATTATGACGAAAAAATAGGATGCGCGCAATGCATTCTTTGTGGAATTGTAAATTACCATGCAATGCAAACCGGCAACAAGAATCAGCCACGGAACGAATGAAGCATTTTCTACAGGATCCCAGGCCCAATATCCGCCAAATGAAAGAGATTCATACGCCCACTTACCGCCCATCATGATTCCTGTTCCCAAAACACATGCACTCAATAAAGTCCATGGAATTGCGGGTTTTACCCATTCTCCGTAATCCTTTCCTGATAAGGAAGAATAAGCAAATGATATAGGAACAATGGTGCTTGCAAACCCTAAAAACAAGATCGGAGGATGAATGACCATCCAATAATTTCTTAATAATACATTTAGTCCAACGCCATCTTTTATATAGCTAAGGTAATCCGGCTGTGAAAAAATAGGGCCTGCCAATTCGTTTCTTGTCAACACAAAAGGACTGCTTCCGATACGCGTATTAAAAATGTAAATGCCGATGATCATCATCACCAGGAAAAACTGGGCTGAATTGATGATGGCCATAATCGGCGCTTCCCGTTTTTTGGCAGTAAAGATCAAAACGGTGCCTAAAACGCAATGCCACAAAGCCCAAAGCAGGAAACTTCCTTCCTGGCCTTCCCAAATACAAGCGAGCAAATATTTGGGTTCCAGTTCTCTTGAAGCATGTTTATACGCATAAAAATATTCGAAGTAATGATGCGAGCAGATATAATAAATAGAAGCAAAAACAGCGAACAGTGAGATGGCTTCAATAAAAAAAACAGTCCGTGCCATTTTCAGCCACTTTTGCTTTTCATTTTCAAGTTGAACTTTGGAAGCGGTAAAATAAGAAATGGCCGAAACGATAGAGGATACGAAGGCAAGGACGATAAAAAACTGGCCAACCTGACCAGGAATTAAATGTTCATTCTCAAAAGTCATTCTTTAGTCTTAATTGGATTGGGAAACCGTTTTTTCCAACTGCTGTTTGTTGTCTTTGTACTTTGATGGACATTTAAGCAAAATGCCATTGCATTCAAAAACATTCCCTTCCATTTTTCCTTTCAAAACAACACGGTCACTTTGTTCGAGTTCCGGTGGCTTTGGGTTGTGGTAAATAACCTGGGTAGTGTTGCCAAGACTGTCGACGGCATAAAAAGAAAGATAATTTGGATCTTTTAATGCATCATATTGAATAGGCTTGGATTTATCCAGCCTTGCAATAAGGTGAACATATTTTCCTTGCTTTTGCCTGGCAGAACCGATGGTGTCATAGGTAGAAAAATCTACAGAATACATCAACAAGGCACCAATGGCAGCGGCAATTACAACCAAGATAATTATACTGGAAGTTTTCATCTAATGTGGAATTTGAAAGTGCAAATTTAATGAAAAATGAGATGTTTCAATTTCGAAGCTATGTGATCTGTGTCAAATCTAAAATGATCTTGCTCATAAAACTTTTCTTTAACAAAAGATGCGCAGTGAACAAATAAAAAATCAATTTTTTTAATTCGACTTGCTCTGAGTTGTTAACTCTTTTGAATCCTTGGTTTCCATATTATTTCAGGAGCGTTATTTTTCATTCCGAGATAGCGGGCGAGAGTGAATAAATAATCGCTGAGCCTGTTGAGGTATTTAATGATCAAAGGTGACACAGCTGACTGTTGTTGCAAGCCAACACAATTTCTTTCTGCACGCCTGCAAACGCAACGTGCAACATGCGCAAACGAAACCACGGGTAGCCCACCGGGTAAAATAAAATGTTTCATCACGGGCAACGATTCATTCATTTTGTCGATTTCTTTTTCGAGCATTTCTACATCGCTTTCATGAAGATCGGGAATGGACATTTTCATTTCTTTTGAAGGATCGCAAGCCAGTTCAGAGCCAATGGTAAAAAGGCGGTCCTGGATTTCCTTTAAAATCTCTTTACTATGATCGTCATTTGAAAAATCTGATACAAGACCGATGTAAGAATTTAATTCATCCACTGTTCCGTAAGCATCGATTCTTAAATCACTTTTGAAAACTTTTGTTCCTCCGATAAGACTTGTCTTTCCGGCATCGCCTGTTTTTGTATATATTTTCATGGACATAATAAATCTATTTTTAATGTAAAATTACCCAAAATGTGCGGCGATTATAATAATATAAAGTAAGGGAAGAATTTTAACCTATCGCCACAATTTTCTTTTCGTTGGCGCGATCGTTTTCGATTATGCCGTCTTTCAGACGGATAATTCGGTGTGCATGTTCGGCAATATCTTCTTCATGTGTAACGAGGATAACGGTGTTTCCTTCCTTCTGAATTTTTTCAAAAATATTCATGATCTCGATTGAAGTTTTGGAATCGAGGTTTCCTGTAGGTTCGTCAGCGAGAATAATTGATGGTTTATTCACCAAAGCGCGCGCAATGGCAACACGTTGGTTTTGTCCGCCCGAAAGTTCGTTAGGTTTGTGGTGACTTCTGTCTGCAAGACCCACTCTTTCCAGCATTTCAAGTGCCAATTCAGTTCTGAGTTTTTTGGAAGTGCCATTGTAAATTAATGGCAAAGCCACATTTTCAGCAGCGGTCAATCTTGGCAAAAGGTTGAATTGCTGAAATACAAATCCAATTTCTTTATTTCGAACGTCAGCCAGTCCATCATCTTCCATTTTACTCACATCCTCACCGTTCAAAATGTATCTTCCTGAGGTAGGAGAGTCGAGGCATCCAAGAATATTCATCAAAGTTGATTTGCCGCTGCCACTTGGGCCCATCAATGCCACATATTCATTTTTTGCTACATGCAGTGAAATACCCTTAAGGACTTTTAGTTCCTGCTTTCCAAGGAAATAACTTTTCTTAATATCAATTAATTCTATGATCGGGGTCATTTGCTATGCGGTTAATTATGAATAGGAGTAGGTCAAAAATTAGTTTTAATAAACAGTAAACAAAGAAAAATTCACTTTTTTATTTTTGGCATCATAGGGCCATCATTTCTTTATCACTTTTGGAACCTTGAAAAATTCTTCATCATGAAGGGGAGCATTTCTGAAAACTTCTTCCCTCGGAATTTCGCCTTTCACTTTATCTTTCCTGAAAATGTTTTTATTCCCCGTCATGTGAAGTAGCGGCTCCACATTTTCCGTATCCAATTCATTCAACTTGTCAATAAAACCGATCATCTTTTCAAGGTCAACTTTAATTTCCTCTTTTTCATTTTCGTCAAATTGAAGTCTTGAAAGATTAGCCAATCTTTCTATTAAAGCATCATTCACGTTCATTCAGCAAATATAAAAGGATTATTCTTTTAATCTTTGTCGTTGATAGTCTCCATTATTCCGCTTATCATTTTTTAAAACGTTTAAATAGGTTCACAAATCCAAATTGAAAATCTGATTATCTTCGCCACCTTATGAAAATGGAGAAAGAAAAAAGTGCCGAAAAAAGACAAGCAGATAAAAGAGAAATCGTAATGAGTGGCATCAGGCCAACGGGGCTTTTGCACCTTGGAAATTACTTCGGCGCGATTCGCAATTATGTGAAAATGCAGGAAGATTATCAATGTTATTTTATGGTAGCCGATCTTCATTCACTTACCACTCACCCTGACACCAAAGAACTGAAATCAAATGTTCATCGTGTTCTCGCAGAAAATATCGCTTGCGGTCTTGATCCCGATAAAGTAGCGCTTTATTGCCAAAGCCACCTGTACCAAACTTCAGAATTATACCTTTATTTAAATATGCTTGCCTACAAAGGCGAACTGGAAAAAACGCCAACATTTAAAGATAAAGTTCGCCAGCATCCGGATAATGTAAACGCAGGGTTGCTCACTTATCCTGTTTTAATGGCGGCTGATATTATGATCCATCGTGCAAAGTATGTTCCCGTTGGCAAAGATCAGGAGCAGCATTTGGAGATTACGAGGAATTATGTCAACAGGTTTAATCATCGTTATGCCGAAGTTTTTCCCGAACCATTTGCATTTAATTTTAATAGTGAATTGGTGAAAGTGCCTTCACTTGATGGAAGCGGCAAGATGAGCAAGAGCGAAAACCAGATGGCGACGATTTATTTGGGCGACGAAGACGATGCCATCAGGAAGAAAATAATGAAAGCCAAGACAGACAGCGGTCCTTCAGAAAACAATTCTGTAAAACCGGAATATATTGAAAATCTTTTCACCTTAATGAAACTGGTGAGCGCTCCTGGAACTCTAACTCAATTCGAACAAAAATTCAATGATTGTTCTATTCGATATGGCGAAATGAAAAAGCAATTGGCACAAGATATGGTCAATTTTATCGCGCCGATTAGAAAAAAAGTAAATGATATTTTGAACGACGAAACTTACCTGCAAAAAGTAATGAAACAAGGTGCGGAAAAAGCGCGCATAAGTGCAGAAGCTACCATGCAGGAAGTGAGAAGTGCCATGGGATTAAACTATTTTTAAGAGTAACGGTAAATATAGAAGATCGCACATTTTTTTATCTGCCAGTTCAATTTCCTAAATAAAATATTTTAGCATATTGAAATTATATTTACTTTTAAAGACCCTGCCAAAGGAGATGAAAAATTGCAATCTGAATTAAAAAACTCAACAACATTATGGCGAAATCTAAGAAACCAAAACACATTGCGGTTGCGGGAAATATAGGGGCAGGAAAAACCACGTTAACTGAATTATTGAGCAAACATTTTAGATGGATCCCCCAATTCGAAGATGTGGATCACAATCCTTACCTGAACGATTTTTATGAAGAAATGCCGCGATGGAGTTTTAATCTTCAAATATATTTTTTAAACAGCAGGCTGAACCAATTGTTGGAAATTCAAAGGGGAACAGAAACAGTAATCCAGGATAGAACGATCTATGAAGACGCTAATATTTTTGCGCCCAATTTGCACGATATGGGTCTGATGACCAAACGTGATTTTACCAATTACTATTCTTTTTTTGAAACGCTAAAATCAATGGTGCAGCCGCCGGATCTGTTGATTTATCTAAATGCTTCAGTGCCGACTCTCGTTGCACAAATTCAAAAACGTGGCCGTGAATATGAAGAAAATATCAGATTGGATTATTTAAAAAAACTGAATGATTATTATAATAAATGGATCGAGAGTTATAAAGAAGGGCCGTTATTGATCGTTGACGCTGATAAAAATAAATTTGCCGAAAATGAAGAAGACCTTGGCATTATTATCAACCAGATCGACGCACAATTATATGGTCTTTTTTAGAAGGTACAAGCATCAGTGAAGCAACAATTTTCCATGATTTTTATTTTGATCAATTGATCAGCGGTGCTGCCGCAAGAATTTCTTCAGTGGCATGATCAGCGAACTTTCCGAAATTGTCAATAAATCTTTGAGCAAGTTCTTTCGCTGCTTTATCATATTCTTTTTTGTCTTTCCAGGTGTTGCGCGGATTTAAAATTTCAGAAGGAACACAAGGGCAATCTTTTGGCATCAGCATTCCAAAAACAGGATGCGGTTCATAAATCACATCATCCAGTTTTCCATTAAGCGCTGCTGTTATCATCGCTCTCGTGAATGCAAGTTTCATTCTTTTTCCTACTCCATAAGGTCCGCCACTCCAACCTGTATTCACCATCCAGACATTCACGTTTTGTTCTTTCATTTTTTTGCCTAACATTTCGGCGTAAGTGGCAGGATGAAGAGGAATAAATGGAGAAGCAAAACATGCACTGAAAACAGGTTTAGGTTCACAAACACCTTCTTCTGTTCCGGCAACTTTGGCTGTATATCCACTCATGAATTGATACATTGCCTGCCCTGCTGTTAGTTTACTGATCGGTGGCAAAATGCCATACGCATCAGCCGTTAGTAAGAAAATATTTTTTGGAACATCACCAATGGAGGGAAGCAACGCGGTTTCAATAAAATCAATGGGATAACTAACTCTTGTGTTTTCTGTAATCTTTTTACTTTTAAAATCGATCTTATTGGTGCCCGGAATAAAAGTGACATTTTCAACTAAAGCTCCTTTGCGAATGGCTCCAAAAATTTGCGGTTCATTTTCCGGGCTCAGGTTGATTGTTTTTGCATAGCAGCCTCCTTCAAAATTAAAGACTGAATTTTCTGTCCAACCATGTTCATCATCGCCAATCAATTTTCGATCGCAACAGGCACTAAGAGTAGTCTTGCCGGTTCCGCTCAAACCCAGGAACAAAGCCGTATCTCCATCTTTACCAACGTTTGCCGAACAATGAATGCTGAGGACTTTCTTTTCTTTTGGAAGAATAAAATTTAAGACAGAAAAAACTGCCTTTTTTATTTCACCAGTGTAAGCAGAGCCGCCAATGAGAATTGCTTTTTTAGTAAAATTGATAATGGTAAAGTTTCCTTGTCTCGTTCCATCTGTTGCCGGATCAGCAAAAAATCCGGGCGCATGAACTATGTACCAATCCGGTTCAAAATTTTCAACTTCCTTTTCGGAAGGACGCAGAAACATGTTGTACGCAAATAAATTGCTCGAAGGATCTTCATTGATGATCCTTATGTTGAACCGGTAAGCCGGATCAGCACACGCAAAAGCATCTCTAATCCAGATTTCCTTTGAGCGCAAATAATCGGTCATTTTCCTATAGATCTTCTCAAAATATTCATGCGCAATCGGTTGGTTTATTTCATTCCAATCGACAGAATTTTCAGTGATCTTGTCTTTTACAATAAACCGGTCTTTTGGTGAACGACCTGTAAATTTTCCCGTGTTTATTACCAATGCACCTGTATCATTTAAAACTCCTTCATTCCTTTCAAGACATTGTTCTGCAAGTTCATCAGGCGAAAGTTGGTAGCTAGTATTTTCAGCGGCAGGCAAACCAATAGAAAAAAGTAATTTGGCAGGAACCTTAAACATCGTGGGTACTGACATGAATTTTTTTTTTGTTTCTGTGGAACAAAAGTAGTACCCCAAATTTTAGGTGATCGTTGAAAAAGCCCGATTTTACTGTGTTTGCGTTCTACACTTACCTAAGTCTTTGAATTTATCTTTAATGAAATTCGATGATGATTAAATAAAAATTTATAGTGAACTGAAATTCTTGAACGTGATAAAAAAATTATTTTTTTATTGTGTGGTTCGTACACTGTTATCATTTAAAAAAAAAGCCTAAATGTTATATTCATGTATATTGCAACATAATTGGAAAGCCTTCTTTTCGCTTTTCATCCTCAATAAAATAAAAAGTAAAAGATGAAGTATTTACCATTAAATTCTGAGATATTTATTCAAAACCGGAAAAGGTTTACCGCCAAAATGGAAAAGAATTCGATTGCGATTTTTAACAGCAACGATGAATTACCAATGAACGGCGATGCACTTCATCCTTTTGTCCAGAACTCAGACCTGTTTTGGCTTTCGGGAATCGAGCAGGAAGATACAATGGTCATCATGTTTCCTGATAATCCCGATCCGGTTTATCGGGAAGTACTGGTTTTGGTAAGACCAAACGAACTAAAAGAAAAATGGAATGGGCATCAATTGCGCAAAAATGAGGGGGAGACAATTTCAGGAATTAAGAAGATTGTTTGGCTGGATGATTTGGAGGGAATGCTCCAAACATGGATTCATTTGGCAGATACGATTTACCTGAACACAAATGAAAATGACCGGAAGGCAAATGAAGTGCCGGTTCGCGATTATCGTTATACTGCGTATATGCGTGACCATTTCCCTTTGCACAATTACAAACGCAGTGCAAAAATCATGAAAGAATTGCGTGCGATAAAAACGCCGTTGGAAATTGAGGTGATGCAAAAAGCTGTTGATATTACTGATAATACTTTCCGTCGCTTGCTGAAATTTATCAAACCGGGGGTAATGGAATATGAAATCGATGCTGAGATATGGCATTCGTTTTTGTCACAGCGCGCTTCTGGACCGGCTTACAGTAGCATCATTGCAAGCGGCGACAGAGCCCGGACTTTGCATTATATAGAGAACAACCGGGAATGTAAGGACGGCGAATTGATATTGATGGATTTTGGAGCGCGTTATGGAAATTATTCAGCCGATCTTACCAGGACTGTTCCTGTAAATGGCAAATTTTCAAAAAGGCAAAAGCAGGTTTATAATGCTTGCCTCGAGCTGCATTATTATTGTGCCTCTATTTTGAAACCCGGCATCACAATCAACGATTATACAGAAAAGGCAGGGGATAAGGCAACGGAGATTTTTCAGAAGATAGGGTTACTAAAGAAATCAGATATTAGAAATGAAGATCCCGGAAACCGTGCTTACCGTAAATATTTGTATCATGGAATTTCGCATCATCTGGGCATTGATGTGCATGATCTTGGTACACGAACTGAACCGGTAAAAGCCGGAATGGTATTCACAATTGAGCCGGGAATTTACATTGAAGAAGAGCAAATGGGAATCCGCATTGAAGACAATTATTGGATCACGAAAAACGGGAATAAAGACCTGATGAAAAATATTCCTATAACGGTGGAAGAGATTGAAACTTTGATGAAACAAAAGTAGTCGTCTTAATATGAAACAAATTCCAAACCTCTTCACGCTTCTCAATCTCTTCGCCGGATGCCTTGCAATTGTTTTTGCGTTGCAAACGAATACGGTAATTTTTTACATCAACGATCAGTACAACAGCAGCTTTAATATTCCTGAGAAGATAAGCTGGGCGGCTATTTGTATTATCATTGCCGCAGCGATTGATTTCCTGGATGGCTTTGTAGCAAGATTGATGAAAGCAACAAGTGAACTGGGCAAACAATTGGATTCATTAAGTGATGTGGTAAGTTTTGGAGTTGCGCCAGCGGTGATCCTTTACCAGTTGCTGCGCTTTAGTTTTGCGCGGGAAGAAAACGGCCTCGATGTTTCCATTGCCTGGATGCTCCCGGCTTTTTTGGTTGCATGTGCCGCTGCATACAGGCTTGGCAAATTCAATTTGGATCAATCGCAACAATATTCATTTAAAGGAGTGCCGGTTCCTGCAGTTGGTTTGCTCATTGCATCTTATCCGCTTATTTTACATTTTAATTCTTTTCCCGCGATCAATAATATTGTTATCGACAAGTGGTTTTTATACCTCACGATTTTGATAACCGGTTATTTAATGTTGAGCAACCATCGAATGATGGCGCTTAAGTTTTCGGATTTCAAGGTGAAGAATAATTTGCCAAAAATGATTTTGTTAGTAATAGCAATTATTGCTGCGTTATTTTTGCAATGGATAGCAGTGCCGGTAGTATTTATTTTTTACGTTTTATTGTCGCTGTTTTTTCCTCAACAAACTGAAATAAAAAATTAAACCAAATGAATTTTGTTGCAGAAATCAAAGTAATGCCGTTGAAGGAGTTGTTGGACCCACAGGGAAAAGCCGTTTTGGGCGGACTTTCCAATCTTGGGATCAAAAATGTGAATGATGTTAGGATTGGTAAGCATATTCAATTGCAGATTGAAGCTGCAACAGAAGAGGAAGCAAGGGCGATTGCCGAAGAAGCTTCAAAAAAATTATTGGCAAACCCGGTAATGGAAGAATTTACAATCGCAATTAATTAGCAAATGTGAAAATTTGAAAATTGGAAAATGAACGCGCTACATTTTGCGTTTCGGATGATTTTCACATTTAATAATTTTCACATTTTCAAATTATAAATGCTTTACATCGTTCCATCTCCAATTGGTAATCTATCTGATATAACTTTCAGGGCAATAGAAGTCCTGAAATCTGTTGACCTGGTTCTGGCGGAGGACACACGAACTTCGGGTAAGCTTCTCCGTTATTATCAAATTGATAAACCAACTTCTGCTTATCATCAGCACAATGAACATAAAGTGGTTGACCATTTGGTGCAACAATTAGCTTCAGGTAAAACAATGGCTTTGATCACCGATGCGGGTACGCCCGGCGTGAGTGATCCGGGATTTTTACTGGTCCGCGCATGCATTCAAAATAATATAAAAGTAGAGGCTTTGCCTGGCGCAACTGCATTTGTGCCGGCATTGGTGAATAGTGGTTTGCCGATGAATCGTTTTTGTTTCGAAGGATTTTTGCCTTTGAAAAAAGGTAGGCAAACTTTTCTCAAAAAATTATCAGAGGAAGAAAGGACAATGGTTTTTTATGAAAGCCCGATGCGATTGGTAAAAACTTTGAAAGATTTTATAGAATACTTTGGACCAGAACGTGAATCTTGCGTAAGTCGTGAACTTACGAAGATTTACGAGGAAAATAAAAGAGGAAGTTTACAGGAAGTTCATGATCATTTTTCTTCCAAACAAGTCAAAGGGGAAATCGTAATTGTTGTCGCGGGCAAAAAAGATTAAACCTACTTTTATTGTCTTTTTTTATTTTACAAATTCATTTTTCACGATGTTTGCAACCACCGATTTTTAAATATGAGTTATGAATAAGAAAATTGCTTGTTTTATCGTCTTCAATTTTGTACTTGTTGTTTTTACAAAGGCCCAACCTGATCGTTGGCAGCAAAGAGTAAAGTACACAATGAATGTTGATTTGAATGTAAAAACAAACATTGTAAACGGAACTGAAAAATTAGTTTATACCAATAATTCTCCCGATCAGCTAGACAAAGTTTATTTCCATCTTTATTGGAATGCTTTTCAGCCGGGAAGTGAAATGGATGTAAGAAGCCGAGAACTGGGGAAAATCAAGATCAACGGAAGAGCAGATTGGGATCCACGTGTAAGGGATCGTATTTCAAAATTAACGCCTTCAGAAATCGGTTATGAGAAAATAAAATCGCTCAAAATGAACGGCGTACCACAACCGATGAAAGTTCATGGAACGATTCTCGAAGTTGATCTTACCAAGCCGATTACAGGCAAAAGTTCTGTAACGTTTGATTTGGTTTTCGAAGACCAGGTTCCGATTCAGATCAGGAGAAGCGGCCGTGATAATGCAGAAGGAATTCGTTACAGCATGAGCCAATGGTATCCTAAACTGTGCGAATACGATTATGAAGGTTGGCATACTGAACAATATGTTGCGCGCGAATTCTATGGCGTTTGGGGTGATTATGATGTAACGATTAAATTAAATAAATCATACAAGATAGGCGCAACCGGTGTTTTAGCCAATGCCAATGAAATAGGTTGGGGATATGACAAAGAAGGAACTCCTTTGAAAAATATTTCTTCACAGGAACGCACCTGGCGTTTTATCGGGAAAAATGTTCATGATTTTGTTTGGGCTGCCGATCCTGATTATGAACATTTGGTAAGACACGTGGATGGAGTTACAATCAATGTAATTTATAAAAAAGTGGATTCGCTGGAAGATAAATGGCATACTGTTGCTGATGCTGCAGTAACAGTTTTGCCTTATATGGAAAAAAGGTTTGGAAAATACGCTTATCCTCAATATTCTTTTATACAAGGCGGTGACGGTGGAATGGAATATCCTATGGCAACTTTGATCAAAGGCCCTGGTCTTGGAACTTGTTTTCACGAATGGATGCACAGTTGGTACCAGATGATGTTGGGATCAAACGAAAATGAACATCCATGGATGGACGAAGGTTATGCAAGTTATGGTGAGGGAGAGGTATCTGCCTATTACCGCAAAGTAAAAGGTTTACAGGAACCGACAGCGTTGCCTTTGAATCATGCCGGAGCTTACCGTGGTTATTACTTTTTGATGAAAACGAATTATGCCGAGCCAATGACCACCAACTCTGATCATTACGATACAAATCTTGGTTACGAAATAAATGCGTATTCAAAAGGGGAAATTTTATTGGAGCAATTGGGCTACATCGTGAGCGATTCTGTAAGAGATAAAATTCTGCTTGAATATTATAAACTATGGAGATTTAAACATCCAAATCCAAATGACTTCTTTAAAGTTGCACAGGACGTAAGTGGCATTCAATTGGGTTGGTATAAAGAGTATTGGCTTAACACGATCAAAACGATCGATTATAGCATTGATAGTCTTTGGGAAGATGGTGGCGTTACAAAGATCCGCTTGAGGAGAATTGGCCAACTGCCCATGCCTATTGATTTGGAACTCACGTTTAAAGACAGTACCAAAGAATTGCATTATATTCCAATGGATATGATGCTGGCTGATAAACCGGCAGAAAGTGACGAAAAGAGGATTGTTCATAAAGAATGGAACTGGACAAATCCAACTTATGTAGTTGAATTTGACCATCCTTTAAATCAATTGATAAAGGCAGAAATAGATCCAACAAAACGGATGGCCGATGTGAATTTGGATAATAATGTGTTGAAGTTGAATTGGTGATTTTTAATTAGCACATTAGCCAATGAGCTAATTAGCGATTTTCACATTTTCGAATTTTCAAATTGACAAAATATATTTCTCCTTAAAAAAATCTTCTTCAAAAATTTCACTGATTTCCCAGACCTTTGGACGAAGGCCGCTTTCATGAATTTCTTTTGAAAGATCGCCGCCTTTCAAGCAGATAAGTTGAGGGAGATTTTTGCCAGTTCTTTGATTGCTTTTCTTTAATAAGGGTTTACTCCATCGCCATAAATCCTTGAGTGGCGCAACCGCTCGTGTAATGACCAGGTCAAATTTCCGGTCATGGATGTCCTCTGCACGTGTATGCTGCACCGTTATATTTTCTAATCCAATTTCGTTAGCAACAGCTTCTACCACTTTTAATTTTTTATTGATACTGTCGACCATGTGGAAATGAACTTTTGGAAAAAAGATCGCAAGCGGAATTCCGGGGAAACCACCACCACAACCAAGATCCATTATTTGTAAACCTTCAGGAAAATCAAATACGGCAGCAATTGCCAGCGAATGCAAAACGTGGTGTTCATAAAAATGGTCCATATCTTTTCTTGAGATCACGTTGATCTTTTGATTCCAGTCTTCGTACAATTGCTTTAAATCGCTGAATTGCTTTCTTTGCTTTTCCGTAAATCCGTCAAAATATTTTTCCAGAAGTTGCATAGAAAAAATGAAAATAGTTTTAGATTAATTTATTACGATGCTCCTATTTAAAGAATTTACTATCAAGACTATTGCAACCATCAAAAGTCCCCAGTAAACAAATTTAAAGAATGAACCTTCATTTAATTTGTGATTTAGAAATCTTCCTATAAAAATGGCAGGGATTGAAGTCAGTAGTGAAATCAAAAAATAGTGCGTCACTTCAGCGGTCACCAAACCTTTTAAATAATATCCAAGGAATCCAATAAAACTTACCGGTAAAAAATAGGCCTGCAAGGTTGCTCTAAAATGTTTGGCCGACCAATTTCTCAAATTGCCGTAAACCACGAGTGGTGGTCCGTTCAGTCCATAAGCTCCGCCAAATACACCTGACAAAAAACCGCAGAGGAAAAGCCCTGCTTTATTGTCATCTTTTAGACTTCTTTTTGTTTTTCCAAAGAGCGAATAAAGAGAATAAATGATGATCAAAAATCCGAGTGTGGTTTTTATAAAGATTTCGTTTCCGTAAATCAGAATAAGCAAGCCCAAAGGAATTCCCGGTATCGCATAAATGATCAGCCATTTTGCAGTTTGAATATGAATTTTTGCATGGTCTTGTATGACGATGAAAAGTGCAATTACAATGGACAACATTACAGATAATGGTACCGCAATTTCCACTGGCAAAAAAAGCAGAAATAATGGCACTGCAAAAAGCGATTCTCCAAAACCAAGCGTTGACCTTACAAGTGAGGCAAAAAAGCTAATGATGAGAACAAGGATATCAGTAGATGTCATGTGGTTTTGTAAATTTCAATCTTCAATATTTCGCTCTTTTTAAGCAATGTGACCCGAAAATACAATTGTATTTTTTCTTCCGGTAAACTAACAAATACCCCAAATTTTTATTTTCCTTCAATATCCCATAATTGCTCACCTAAAAATCAATTATTTCATTTTAGTGTAAATTGCATTTGTCTTTCTAAAACGAACCTGTAAAACAAAAATCATTATGCCTTCATTTGATATTGTAAGTAAAGTTGATCTTCAAACACTTGACAACGCGGTAAATACTACATCAAAAGAAATTAAAAATCGTTTTGATTTTAAAGGCAATCATGTTGTGATCGATCTTGACAAAAAGGATTATAAACTCAACCTTGAAGCGGATAGTGAAATGAAACTTGGGCAGATCATTGATGTGCTCATAAGCAAAAGTATGAAGCAGGGATTGGCGGCCGAAATTTATGATCTGAGCAAAGAACCTTTTCAAAGCGGCAAGATCGTAAAGAAGGAAATTCCGGTAAGAAACGGCATCAGCCAGGAAGACGCCAAAAAAATTGTGAAATTGATAAAAGACGGCAAATACAAAGTGCAGGCGTCGATTATGGACGATATTATAAGGGTTTCAGGAAAGAAAATAGATGAACTTCAAGCAGTTATACAAGCTACAAAAAACTGGGGCCTCGGTCTTGCACTTCAATATGTAAACATGAAAAATTAATTTTTTCGTTTTGCCAATTTCTTTTATTGCCTTAGCTTTGCACACTTAAAAAATGCATGGAGACTTATCGGTTAGCCATGCTCAAAAATTTAAAATATGAAAAAAGACATTCATCCATCCAATTACCGTTTCGTGGTTTTTCGCGACATGAGTAACGGCACCATGTTTTTGAGTCGCTCAACAGCTGCTTCAAAAGAAACCGTTCAATGGGAAGATGGTAAAGAATACCCCGTTATTAAACTCGAAATTTCAAATACTTCTCATCCGTTTTATACCGGTAAGAACATGCTGGTTGACACTGCAGGACGTATCGATAAATTCAGAAAGCGTTATGAGAAGAAAAAATAATTATTATTCGTTTTGATTTTTTATCCCCCTTTACCGGGGGATTTTTTTTAATTTCATTGCTTGTTTTAATTTGATCTCAGGATGAATATTTTGCTGGACGACATTTCTCTTAAAGATTTATTGTTCCCTTTCGGGGTGGTTCATTCTCCGGCTCATATTCGCATCGGCATTCTTACCATTTATGAAAAATGGCAGGAATTATTTCCAGGAAAAGTTTTTCTTGCTTCAGAAGAAAGATTAAATTCTCTCGAAATTCAGGATTATATCGAATATCCATCCAATTTTATTCCGTCATTTGATTTTTTGAAAACCATTTTCGACAAAAAAGAAAAAATTCCATTTTCTGGTGATTGTAAAATCATCGAACATCCGTGGGAAATTTTTGAATACAATAATTGGGCGATCAATGAGGATTTTAAAATGATCACGTCCGGGAGAAGATCGGAAAAAATTCCTGTCAATTCCCACGGAATAAATACAGAAAATATTTTTATTGAGCCTGGGGCAAAGATTGATTTTTCAATTTTGAATGCGGAAGATGGTCCAATTTATGTTGGCAAAAATGCAGTGATCCAGGAAGGCAGTTTGTTACGTGGGCCAGTTTCAATAGGCGAAGGAAGCCGTGTAAAAATGGGAACTAGAATCTATGGTGCAACAACGATCGGCCCTTTTTGTCTTGCCGGTGGCGAGATAAAAAATTCAGTGATGATGGGGTTTTCCAATAAAGGCCACGATGGTTACCTTGGGGATTCGGTTATAGGAGAGTGGTGTAATTTGGGTGCAGGCACCAGCAATTCCAACCTGAAGAATAATGCCTCGCAAGTAAAGATCTGGAGTAAAAAAGAAAACGAATTTGTAGTAACGGGAACAAAATGTGGATTATTGATGGGCGATTACAGCCGTTGTGCCATCAATACTTCATTCAATACAGGAACCGTTGTGGGTGTGTGTTGTAGCATTTTTGGCAATCCATTACCCTATAAATTTATTGAAAATTTTTCATGGGGAAATGAAAGGTATATTTTCGAAAAAGCAGTTGAAGATATCACTAACTGGAAAAAATTAAAAGGAAGGGAAATGACAGAAAGTGAAATATTAGCCTTAAAAAAAATCTACTAAAAGTTAAATAAAAATGAGAAAACAAATAGCAGCAGCGAACTGGAAAATGAATTTAACGTTGCAGGAAGCAAATGCATTATTGGATGAGATCGTAAGTAAGAATTTTCAGCTTTCAGAAGGACATGAGGCGGTCTTTGCCGTACCGTTTCCTTATTTGCTTTTGGCAAAAGGCAAACTGAAAAACAGTAAAAATTTTTTCGTTTCGGCTCAGAATTGTTATACAAAAGAATCAGGTGCTTTCACGGGAGAAGTTAGTGGAACGATCCTTGCCTCGTGCGGAATTGACTATGTCATCATTGGCCATAGTGAGCGCCGGGAATATTTTAATGAAAACAATTTTATGCTTTCACAGAAAGTGGACGTGGCTTTGAAAAATAATTTAAAGCCCATTTTTTGTTGTGGCGAATCATTGGCAATAAGAGATGGCGGAACGGAAAATGAATATGTTGAAACGCAATTAAAAGAAAGTCTTTTACATCTTGAACCGGAAGAAATCAGGAATTGTGTAATTGCCTATGAACCAATCTGGGCAATAGGTACAGGAAAAACAGCAACAGCTGAACAGGCGCAACAAATGCACGCCCATATTCGCAATATTCTTTCCGAAAAATATGGAAACGAGGTTGCTCAAAATATTTCAATTCTGTACGGTGGCAGTGTGAAAGCCAACAATGCCAAAGAGATTTTTGAAAAGCCTGATGTTGACGGCGGACTTGTCGGAGGGGCTTCTTTGAACGCTTCCGAATTTGTCCAGATCATACAAAGTTTAAAAAACTAAATTCCATTCAGAACCTGAACCGGCGATCATCACCAAATTGTAAAATTGTTCTGTTATATATGGTTTAACAAAATTATATGTAGAACTGCATCTTACATTTAGGTTATAAAATTTTTACACAATGAAAAAATTGCTCATCGCCATTCTTTTGTTCGCGGGCTCCTTTGGCTATGCCCATGCGCAAACAATCCAGAAGACCTCAAAGAAAAAGCCTACAACAACAGCAAGTGTAAACAAAGCAAAGGACACCAAGGTCGAAAAGGGTGCTACTGCAAGCAAACACATGAAAGCTGATGGAACGCCCGACAAGAGGTACAAGGAAAACAAAATGACGGCCAAAGCCACCGGACCAATGAAGAAAGATGGCACACCCGACATGAGATACAAAGCAAATAAGAAAAAGTAAAAGACTTTCTTATTAAATTTTTCGCCCGGCAATGACGCCGGGTTTTTTGTTTCAGTGAACCGACATTTTGCAGAGAGATTTTTTTCGGTGATTTAGAAATTGATTTCTGCTTCGGAGATGGAACTAAGTTTATCAAGGTGCAATAACGTTTTACTTTGATCAGGCGAACGTTGATACATTGGGTTAAATTTTCTTCGTGGTATCACTTCATCTAAAAGATAGGAAGTGCGTGCTACCACGACATTTGAAAACATGTCATCAAATGCTTTTACAAATACCATTATTTCGCCTTTAGCATTCTTGAAATCATCTTCACTAAAATTATAAAACGGGCTTGTTTCTGTTATAGGATGAACGATCGTCCAACTTAGCGTTAATGAATTCACTTTTTCATATTCCAGTTTAAGTGGAAAAAATTTATTGATCATCTTTCCGTCTTCTTCAACGATCAATCCTAAAGTAACTTTCGCCTCGGCGTCTGTAAGGGTCGTATTTTTAAATGGCGCCAGGCGCAACATGATGGCTTTCCCATTTTGATACGGCGCCAATATTGCATTCTCACTAAAACGGATATATGCTTTTGGTCTTGAAAATCTTCCATATATCAATCCTGTTACTACTGCAAAACTTGCCCAGCCAATCAATCCTTCCAATGCTGACAAAGAATTGGCAGCGAACCCCAACGGACTTATTTTGCCATAACCTACAGTCGTAAAAGTTTGGCAACTGAAATAAAAAGCTTCCAAAAATTTCCCGAAATGAGTTTTTGCGGTTATTCCTTCAAGATGGTTAACTCCGGCTAAAACATACAGAAATGCAAACAAAATATTTATGGCAAGGTAAAAAATAAAAATGGCGGCAATGAATTTGGAACGGCGCATTTCCAGTAATGCATGATACCAACTAATCTTTTCAAAATAACCGACTCCTCTTTTTTCAATATTGGGTTTACCGTCTTTGTTGAGAAATCTTCCGCCATAATTAGAAGAATTTACGCCAAAGCCCGTGTTTATTTCTGAAGGTGCTTTCGGATTTAATTTGCGGGGTTTAAACATTTTTAGATTGCTGTGATTTTTGAATTTATTCACAACCCGCAAAGTTGTAAAAAATTAATGTTAGCAGCGACAATATTTTCGATTCCACCGGCGAAGATTTATCTTCGGATGATGAAAATTGAAAGGCTTTTTCTTTATAAAGTTTATCGCCACAGCAAAAAAATATTTTTCATTTTTCTTTTTTTTACTGTGGCAACTATTTTTTGTAACCTAGCTGGTTTTGAAATGACGCCTTTTTATGTTTGGGGAATGTATTCAGCGAAAGAAAAGGCAGTTGCAGAATACACGGTATATAAAATAACGGGTGATGGAAATATTATAGATTATTCGTCCGGATATTTTCCTGCGAATCGTTTTTTTCTTACTTCCCCGCTCGATTATTATGCAGATGTTTCTGGAATTGGAAGTGATCCATTGCAAAACTTTCTTCGGCAAAAATTGAAAAATAATTATTTCATTATTGCGCCTTTTGAAGACCGGATTTTGAATTGTGCAAATAACATTGATGAATTTCCGAAATGGTATAAAGTGTATCTGCAAAAAACAACTGGCAAAAAGATTAATAATATAAAAGTTGATGTGCTCAATGTTCATTACACAAATAACAATTCAATCGTTGTTGATTCAACATATAATTTGATAAATGAAGAATAACGCAAGCGAAGATATTTTTGATCAAAGAGAAATTGATTTTCTCTGCCGGATCGTCTTTTCTTTTATTCTTATTGATTTAATTTTTGCAGCATTTTCCAATACGCTTATTCACCAGCTGCAGGTACCGGTTCTTAAATATCCTTATGTTGATCCAACTTATTTGTTGATGCACATTTTGAAAATTCCCCAGGCGGTTTCTTCTAATCTATTAGTTGCCTGGTTTTGGGATGTATCGCTGTTTCTAACTTGTATTGGTGTTATTCTGTTTCCGGCAAAAAAGTGGCTGATAGTTTTTTTTATTTTTTTCTATTTTGTTTACTATATTATTTTTAATTCTTACGGAACTCATCACACTCATTCGTTGGTTGCTTTTTTAATAACACCATTTGTTTTCTTATTTTCAAAAAAGAGCTTTTCGTTTGCCTGGCAAGGATTGCGTTATTTTCTTTTATTTGCTTATTCTGCAGCTTTTTTGTGGAAATTTTTCAGGTTTTCATGGTTGCATGTCCACCAGGGAATTTTGATTTTGAAAAGAAATCTAACGGCTTATTTATTTTACAATCCGGGTACTTTTTTAAGCAAGATATATTGGTGGGTTTTAGATCATCCTTTATTAATAGAAGTGATTTTTTTTGGAGGTTTTGTAATGGAAGGACTTTTTTTAATTGGATTTTTTACCCGAAAATGTGACAAAGTTCTTTTCGTTCTTTCTCTTCTTTTACCAGTTGGTTTTTGGTTTTTGTCGGATGCTGTTTTTTATGAAATGTTGGTTTTGAGTTTAACGCTCTTGCCATCGGAAACAATTAAAAAATTTTCCGGTCATCGGCCTAATACTTCTTTGTATGCTTCCTGGAATTGATTGGCAACCGTTTGGTAATTGAACTTTTCTTTGGCTTCTGCTGCGATTTTTTGCTTGTCATATTTTCCGAAGTTTTCAAGCATATTATTCATTGCTTCTAATAATTGGTCTTCATTTTCCGACTCAATTAATACTCCATTTTCTTCATCAATCACTTCCCGGATGCCACCTACATCTGTTGAAATTACCGGTAGTCCTGAGCAAAGCGCTTCCAAAATAACGCACGGTAGATTTTCGTAGCGACTAAACATTACCAGGACATCTGATTTTCTAAGTTCGACTGCAACTTCTTTATAAGAAATCAATCCTTTGAAAAATATGCAGGTATTAAAAACATTATTTTCTTTTGTCCAATTGATAATTTCAGGAGAAGCATTTCCTGCGAGATGCAATTCGAAATCCTTTCTTGCTTCAAACAATTTTTTTGTTGTGTTTAAGATCCCCCAAATATTTTTATGATATCCCAATGTTGAAATATGAATGAATCTTTTTTTTAAATTCTTATTTTCAAAAGAAGGATAAAACAAAGATGTATCAACTACATTTGGGATTACTTTAAATGCCTTTTGAATTCCAAATAAGTTATTCATTCTTTCACCAAGATCTTTTGTGACGGGCAAAGGCAAAGTGCAGTTTTTATAAATTGATTTTGACATTTTTCTGTACCAAAAATCCTGGCTCAAAAAACCATCATTTCTTTCAGGATAATAGCCCGTCCAGTTTTCACTTAACACATAGGGCAATGAATATTTTTTGTTTAGGCGCCTGGCGAAAATTCCTGCCTTCATCAACACGTTCAGATGGATTATATCCGGCATTCCATATTCTTTCAAAATGGTTTTAAATATTTTGTTTTGTAATCTTACTGCGTGATAATTTGAATGTAATTTTTCAATCCATCTTATTGGGGAATTGAACTTTGGATAATAGCCAATAAAGGAAATTAAATTCCTCTCAAATTGTTTGTTTACTAACGTTATACCATTTTTTATTGACGGGTCTTTTACAACATAAATTACAAAAACCTGGTTGTTCAGACTGATCGCTTTTGCATGTCGCTCAATAAAATCCCCATTGAAAGGATCAACTTTTGACGGAAACCAACTTGCCAGGAATAAAACTTTATGCATTCGGTCTTAATTTTGAAAGCAACAGCGATTGTAAAGTTTTAAAATCTTTTTTCTTCATAAACAGTTGCTCTTTAAATGAATTGCCCGGCAATTTAGAGAACGTATATAAAGAAGTAAAACCGCTTAATGCATATCCTACAGAACTGGCTATGGCGGCGCCTTCTTTTCCAAAACGGGGAACCAAAAAAAAGTCGCCGATAAGGATAGTGAAGAAACAGAGAAATGAAATTTTTAAATTAATATCCTGCCGGTTGATACCCGCGAAGTAAGCCCCAAGAATTGTTGTTTGCGTGAAAATTACAACGCCTGGAAGCAACAATTCAAAAGGCAAAACAGCACCTGCGTAATCATTTCCAAAAATTAATGGAATAAAAAACGGGCTTACCGCAGCAAGGAGAATACCCAATAAAAAATAGCAATTGAGTTGAAACCGTAATATCGTTTTTATTTTCAGCGAAAGTTCTTCCCTTGAAGTGACCGTAAACGGGATCACAACAGTAGCAATGGTCATTGGTAGCAACCATAAGACCTGGTTGAGTTTTGCTGACAGAGCATACAGACCTAATTCATTTTTTGTCTGGTAATAGTTGATAAACCAATAATCCATTCTATAGGCGAGGAATTGAAATATATTGGCAAAAAAGGCAACGCCCGAATACAACAAAACCTTTTTAAGTTGCTCCATTTTTAGAAATGAAAGTTGAAACCTGAATTTTATTTTTCCAACCAATACGATCAAATTAATTACGGCTTGCAACGAAATAAGAAGGATATAACTTTTTAGTATGAAAATTGAATATTCGACTGAATGGGAATTTTTCGTGGCGATGAGGAAGGCAAAAACAATGATGAAAATAATGTTGATTAATACAGTCAATATATTCAGTGTATCGAACCACTTATTGCCAGTGAAAAAAGCGGTAATATAACTGTTAAGCAGGACGGCAAAAAGATATAGCCAACCCCATACAGCTATTTGTGTTGAATCAAGGTCTAAGTAAAACGAGTAACCGAAAATGGTTTTGAAAATTTTTTCAGATACGAAAATCAAAAGCATTTGAAATAACAACAGCAGGATAGAAGAATTGAGAAGAGCCCCCGGAGCAAATTGATTTTTGGCAGAATAATAAGCAAGTCCCGAGTTAAAGCTGAAACCGGCAACCAAAGCAATGATTGCTGTGTTTGCCATGAACAATGAAAAGATTCCATTACCTTCCGGGCCAAGCAGCCGAACCACCAGAACGGTGACCACAAAGGACAACAATACATTAATACCCTTGAAGAGAATATTTTTTACAAGTTCCTGTTTAAAATTCATTATTGCCAAATTTGAAACAATAATTTTTACTCATGAAATTATTAACGAAAAAGCTGTGAAGATATTTATAAGAATCTTTTCTAAAACTACTGTCAAAAAAGGATTCAGGCTCTTAAATTAAACAATTAATGGAATGCGTTTTAGTACCTTTGCAGCGTTTTTTAAAACTATTTTGGGTAAATGAAGAATATCAGAAATTTTTGCATTATTGCGCATATTGATCACGGGAAAAGTACGCTGGCAGACCGCTTGCTGGAATTTACCCATACAATTAACGATAGGGAAATGCAAGCCCAGGTGCTGGATAATATGGATCTTGAGCGTGAAAAAGGAATCACTATAAAAAGCCATGCGATTCAGATCAATTATATTTATGAAGGGCAGGAATATATTTTAAATTTAATTGATACTCCCGGGCATGTTGATTTTAGTTATGAGGTGAGCCGTGCTTTGGCTGCCTGCGAAGGAGCTTTGCTTTTGGTCGATGCAACCCAGGGAATCCAGGCGCAGACAATTTCCAATTTATACCTGGCAATTGATAATGATCTCGAGATTATTCCGGTATTGAACAAGATCGATATGGATGGAGCAATGATAGCTGAAGTTGAAGACCAGGTTATAGATCTTATCGGTTGTAAACATGAGGACATTTTGCACGCAAGTGCAAAAACTGGTGTAGGAATCGAAGAAATTCTTAAGGCAATTATAAATAGAATTCCGCCACCGGAAGGTAATCCCGACGCACCTTTGCAGGCTTTGATCTTTGATAGTGTATTTAATAGTTTCCGCGGAATCATTGTTTACTTCCGTGTTTTTAATGGTGTGATCAGGAAAAATGATAAGATCAAATTTTCCAATACTGGTAAAGAATACAATGCGGATGAAGTCGGCATTTTGAAAATGGGAATGATGCCAAAAAATGAGGTGCGTGCGGGCGATGTGGGTTATGTGATCACCGGAATTAAAAACGCCAAAGAAGTGAAAGTGGGTGATACGATCACCACCACTTCCAATCCATGCAAAGAATCGATCAAGGGATTTGAAGAAGTGAAGCCCATGGTTTTTGCAGGAATTTTCCCCGTGAATACTGATGAGTTTGAAGAGCTGCGTGATTGCATGGAAAAGCTTCAACTCAATGATGCATCCCTCACATTTGAGCTCGAAACTTCACAGGCTTTAGGCTTTGGTTTCCGCTGCGGCTTCCTTGGAATGTTGCATATGGAAATTGTGCAGGAAAGGCTGGAAAGGGAATTTAATCAAACCGTGATCACAACGGTTCCGAACGTGAGTTTTATTGCTTATACGACAAAAGGTGAAAAACTAATCGTAAACAATCCGGCTCAAATGCCCGATCCGAGCAGGATTGAGCGAATTGAAGAACCTTTTATCCGTGCTCAAATCATCACCAAGCCTGATTATATTGGCAACATCATGTCGCTTTGTATTGGCAAAAGGGGAATCCTGACCAATCAAACTTATCTCACACCAACACGTGTTGAATTGAGCTTTGAGATGCCATTGACCGAAATCGTTTTTGATTTTTACGACCGGTTAAAAAGTGTCACTCGTGGTTACGCTTCTTTCGATTATCACCCGATTGGTTATCGCGAAAGTGATATTGTGAAGATGGATATTTTGTTGAACGGCGATAAAGTGGATGCGCTAAGTTCTTTGATTCACCGAAGCCGCTCTCAGGAATTTGGAAGAAAATTGTGTGAAAAATTAAAGGATCTTGTTCCTCGTCAGCAATTCCAGATCGCTATCCAGGCTGCTATTGGAGCTAAGATCATTTCGCGTGAAAATATCAGTGCCATGCGTAAAGACGTGACTGCCAAATGTTATGGTGGCGACATTAGCCGTAAACGAAAATTGCTTGAAAAACAAAAAGAAGGCAAGAAGCGAATGAAGCAGATTGGAAATGTAGAAGTGCCCCAGGAGGCTTTTTTGGCAGTGCTTAAACTTGATGAATAATATCAACTTTTCAATATTTTTTTCACTACGATAACCGGTAAACGAACAAATTGCTGGTTTTTCAATTTTCCTTTTTCCAATTGGATGAGTTAAGAAAAATCCTTACTTTTCAAGAAAACTTTTTTATGCCATCAATTGCTTTAAATAAAGAAATGAATATCGAGGTGAAAGTGCGCCTGATAAGAAAAGGAGATGACGAGCCGGTCACAGGAAATGAGTTTTCAGTAAGGCTTTACGACAGCGACGTTTTCAATGATGATTTCCTTGGCGAAAGTGCTCCGGATGAGGAAGGGGTTGCTAAATTCCTTTTTTCGAAAGGTGATTTCTCGCGACCTGTTGATCTTGACAGCAAACCCGACTTTTATTTTGTTGTTTATAAAAACAAGGAGGAAATATTCAAGAGCAAAGTGATGTCCAATCTTGATCTTTCCAATTTTGAAGAGTTTGTAATGAAAGAAGGAGAGGTGATTGACCTTGGAACATTCCTAATCGATACCAATTAATTTTTCAATTCTTTCATTACTTCTGCAAATAATTCATACGAGTGAAGTTTTGCCTTCTGATCGAAGATATTTGAGATCACCATTATCTCATCCATTTTTGTTTCTTCATAAAAATGCTGCAATTGATTTTTTATCGTTTCCGGACTGCCAATAAAAGATAATTGGAGCATTTGACTTGCAGCTTGCTCTTCATATTCCGTCCACACATCTTTCATGTCATCAACCGGAGGCTGTAAGCGTGTACGCTTTCCCGTTATGATTCCCTTGAACATTTGAAATAATGAAGTTGCCAGCCTGTTGGCTTCTTTGTCAGTATCCGCTGCAATCACATTTAAACATGGCATTACATAAGGCTTTTCCAATGAAGCTGATGGACGAAAATTTTGCCTGTACAATGCAATAGCGGTAAAAAACTGCGCAGGAGCAAAATGGCTGGCAAAAGAATATGGCAAGCCAAGGTAAGCAGCTAACTGCGCACTGTCGGTACTTGAGCCGAGAATCCAGATCGGAATATCTTGTCCTTCACCGGGAATGGCTCTTACCCTGGCAGTAGCGTTTTCTTTTGAAAAAAATGTTTGGAGTTTTATAATATTTTGAGGAAAATCTTCGGCAGTACTCAGCCTGGTTCCCCTAAGTTCCATGGCAGTAAGCTGATCTGTTCCCGGCGCTCTTCCTAAACCCAAATCGATCCTTCCGGGATAAATGGATTCAAGCGTACCGAATTGTTCGGCAACTGCAAGTGGAGCATGATTAGGAAGCATTATTCCGCCGGAGCCTACCCGCATGTGAGAAGTGCCTCCGGCAATGTAACCGATCAGGATTGAAGTGGCTGAGCTTGCCACACTGATCATGTTGTGATGCTCAGAAAGCCAATATCGGTTGTAACCGCACTTTTCAACAAATTGAGCCAATTCAAGACTCCTGGAAAATGTCTCTTTTAGTGATGCACCTTCAGGAACAGTTGCGAGATCTAAAACAGAGTAGGGGATTGCTTTTTTACTATTCATCTTCAAAATATAATTCGACACAAAATTTCTGCAAATGTCAAAAGGAAAATCAAAAACCGGGCCTCATCCGTAAAACAAAAAAAGTTTGAAAAGATTACCTAATCAAACTTTTTTATGCTTAACTAAACCATTCGAATTAGAAACTACGGATAAAAAACGGGATCACACTTTTTCATTTTTCCGGGTAATCGAATTTAGGAATTTTTCTTCATTATAATTACTGATATTATCTATCTTCGAATAGATTTTATCTATACTTGTTTCCCCATGAACATTCAACAACTTGAATATGTTATTGCTGTTGATACGCACCGGCATTTCGTTAAAGCAGCAGAAAAATGTTTTGTTACTCAGGCAACACTAAGTATGATGATAAAGAAGTTGGAGGAAGAATTGGATGTAAAGATCTTTGATCGTAGCCGTCAGCCCGTTGTTCCAACAGAAATGGGGAAAAAGATTATTGCACAGGCAAAAATTATTTTACATGAAAGTAATAAGCTTAAGGAAATAGTACTTGATGAGCAGGCGCAGTTGAAGGGTGAATTGCGGATTGGAGTAATTCCCACACTGGCCCCTTATCTTCTTCCTCTGTTTATGACTTCTTTTTTGGAAAAATTCCCTGCTGTCAAATTGAAAGTAAGTGAGTTTACGACAGACCAGATCATTCAAAAACTTCAGCAGCACGACCTTGATGCTGGTTTGCTTTCAACTCCACTCAACCAGCCTTCCTTGAAAGAGCAATCACTTTTTTATGAACCTTTCGTCGTGTATGCTTCACCGGAGGATAAGATACTTAAGAAAAAATTTGTACTTGCGGATGACATAGATGTAAACCGCCTTTGCCTGCTTGAAGAAGGCCATTGCCTGCGTTCGCAGGTTTTCAATTTGTGTGAACTGAGAAATAAAGAGCAGGAATTCAGGCAACTTGATTTTGAAACAGGTAGTATGGAGACTTTGAAAAGAATAGTGGAAATAAATCATGGAATAACCATCCTGCCAATGCTTGCCTTAAAATCAATGACGGCGAAACAAAAACAAAACATACGCTATTTTAAGGCCCCCGTGCCGGTGAGGGAAATTGGCCTCGTTACCTATCGTTATTTTGTGAAAGAAAAATTAATTCAAAAACTGAAGGAGGAGATTCTAAAAACCATTCCTTTTGAAATGAAATCAGTTTCAAAAAAGGAAATTATCAACATTTGAAACAAAACTTTTGCATTTATAATGAATCTTTCTAAAGACTGTTATCGCTACTTTTGTTGGCATAATTTTTACAAGTGGTATAAAATCAAAAGACAATTATGAAGAAAATTTTAATAATCATCCCGGGCTTTTTTATTCTGCAGGGATGTGTTGCAAAAAGATATTTGTTACAATCACAACATGAAACTTCGGTGTTAAGAGAAGATAGTACGAGATTGGCAAACCGGAATTCACAATTGAACGACAATATTGCTTCTCTCAACGACCAGATATCCTCTTTGCAAAAAGATATTGATGGTTTGCATGCGCGCATTTCTGATCTTGAAACGCAGAACAGTGAATTGAGCCAGCAGACGACTGCGCAACAAAGCAAACTAACCGAAAGCCAGCAAAACCTGCAACAACAACAGCAGAAACTGGAACAACTTCAAAACCTGTTGAATCAACAAAAAGAAGCTTCTGCTGAATTGAAAAATAAAATGGCTGAAGCATTGAAAGGATTTAATTCAAATGAACTTTCGGTTTATCAAAAAGACGGAAAAGTTTATGTGAGTTTGTCTGAGCAATTATTGTTTCCGTCAGGCAGCGCTGTTGTAAATCCAAAAGGCGTAGACGCTTTATCAAAGCTTGCAGCTGTCCTTAATTTGAACACAGATGTTTCAGTAAATATCGAGGGGCATACCGACAGCATTCCTATTCGCGGCCGTTACCAGGATAACTGGGAATTAAGCACTGCACGGGCAAATGCGATTGTTCGTGTATTGGTAAATAGTTATAAAGTAGATCCTACAAGAGTTATTTCTTCAGGTCACAGTTTTTACGAACCGGTAGCTTCCAATTCTACTCCTGAAGGAAGAGCAAAAAACCGCCGCACAGATATTATTCTTTCTCCGAAACTGGATGAAATGTATAAACTGCTGGGGATGTAAATGTGAAATAGAATTTTCAATTTTTTATTGCTTTACTACGAATGCCGCTACCAATGCGGCATTTTCATTTCGAATCTTTTTTAAATAAACTTTCCACATGGTGTGAATTACTTTCGTTTTTAAAACAATCATTTAAGGATTAATATCGCAACTTATTTTAATCGTAGGAAAATCCTTAAATGAAACTGTTATGAAAAAATTGATCTTGATGGCGCTTGGCTTTTGGGCATTCTCTGGTTCGGCGCAACCTCTTTTATCTTTAAAAAAAACACCAAAAACTCTAAGGCCTGTTATTGAAAAAGTGGCTGCTGATTATTCTCAAAATTTTGATAATATAAAAGGCGACACTGTCAGCATAAGCGATAACATAATTGTGTTTGCAAGTAAAGTTGCACCCTCAGATGCATTATCAACTTCTATCACTAAGTACACCGATCCTTATTCTTATACCTGGCAGGCAATAATGTTCCAATCAGAAGATTATGAAGAAACTTCTGAAAAGTATAAGGATTATTACAAACAACTGAATGGGAGTACGATTACTTTTTTTGATAAAACCAAATACAAATTAAACGGCCCTTTTGATACGCCGGATGAAGGTAGGGCGTTTGCTTCCAGCATTTTGCAACTCGATCCATCAAACCGGAACCTTCAGTTTTTTAAAGTTGAAGTTTCTATGGATTATTCACTTCCCCAATGGATAGTAAAAGTATTGATCTATGAGAAAGTGTCAGACGACCAAATCAGACCCACAAACGAAATTCCGATTAATTGACCATTGAAACCAGTAGATAAAAAGTTGGTTTAAATTGCTGCCTCTAAAAATTTAATATGAACTCGCGGAGACAATTTTTGCAAACAACCGGATTATTGACAACCGGATTATTCATAAAAAAATCAAATGCTTTTGCTTTTTTCAATGACGATCTCAAAAACAAAAGACCACCTGTTTCTGAAAGAAAATTTACAAGCGAAGCTGTAGAAGAAACAATCAAAAGTATCAAGAAAAAAATTGCCGATCCTGAGCTTGCATGGTTGTTTGAAAATTGTTTTCCAAATACTCTGGACACAACAGTCGATTTTGAAATGATCGATGGAAAGCCGGACACATACGTGATCACGGGCGATATTGATGCAATGTGGCTTCGCGATAGCAGTGCGCAGGTTTGGCCCTATTTGCCGTTGATCAAAAAAGATAAACACCTTCAGCAATTGATTGCCGGTGTTATTAACCGCCAGGTAAAATGCATTCATTTGGATCCTTATGCGAATGCATTTTACAAAGATCCCAACAGGGTTAGTGAATGGAAAAGCGACATCACAGATATGAAGCCGGGTATTCACGAAAGAAAATGGGAAGTGGATTCTCTTTGTTATCCCATTCGCCTCGCACACGGCTATTGGAAAGAAACCGGCGACACAAGTCCATTTGATAAAAACTGGGAAGAATCAATTGCGCTGATCGTAAAAACTTTTAAACAGCAACAAAGAAAAAACGGGAGAGGCCCTTATTCCTTTGAGAGAAAAACTGCCTGGGCAACTGATGGTGTTCCATTGGGAGGTTATGGATATCCCATAAAGCCTGTAGGCCTTATCTGTTCTATGTTTCGTCCGAGTGATGATGCCACCATTTTTCCATTTTTAATTCCTTCTAATTTTTTTGCAGTAGTGAGTTTAAGAAACGCTGCTGAAATGGTTAACAGCATTTCTTCAAACAATAAGCTTGCTGATGAATGCACTGCACTTGCCAATGAAGTGGAAACTGCTATTAAAAAATATGCGGTGATTAATTCGCCGCAGCCTGGCAATATTTACGGTTACGAGATAAATGGTTTCGGAAGTTTTAACCTGATGGATGATGCAAATGTGCCCAGTTTGTTGTCGCTGCCATATCTAAATGCCGTTGATCAAAACGATCCCCTGTATTTGAATACCCGCAAATTTGTTTTGTCCCAAAATAATCCTTTCTTCTTTAAAGGCAGCGCTGGCGAAGGCATTGGTGGTCCACATGCCGGATTGGACATGATTTGGCCTTTGAGTATTATCATGCGGGGCTTAACAAGCAGTGATTCGTCAGAAATAAAATATTGCCTGGAAATGTTGAAGCATTCAAACGCCGGAACGGGCTTTATGCATGAATCTTTTAATAAAAATGATGCATCAAAATTCACAAGAAAATGGTTTGCCTGGGCCAATACGCTTTTTGGCGAATTAATTCTCGATACTTACAAAAAAGATCCTTCTATTCTGGCATTCAAATTAAATTGAGATACACAAACAGTAAGGAAAACAGGTATATTGTTTCTGAGAAATTTAACGGAAAGCCTTATACGAAAAATGATTTTAACCATTTTGAACTTCAGAAGGAGGGCTAATTGAAATAAAATATCTTCCTCACCCTATAAAAGCCACGTAATGAATTCGTCTGACTTGGCTTACTCTTTTGTCAAAATAAAATTTCATGTGAGATGTTTTTTTACTGTAATTAGTAAATGAATGGAAGCAATTTTTTTTGAACGGTGCATCTCTTCAGTTTACATAACTTACATTCGTAAAATAAAAATGTAAGAGATGCGTAAATTTTTGTTCGTTCTTTTCTTCTTTGCATTTGCACAACATTCATTTTCACAGGCACCAAAATCTTATAATTCTGACCAGATTTTTCAGCAGATAAAAAAGCTGAATGTTCTTGGTTCCGTTTTGTACGTGGCTGCTCATCCCGATGATGAGAACACTCGATTGCTTGCATGGCTCGCTAATGAAAAGTTGTACCGAACCGGTTATCTTGCAATGACGCGCGGTGACGGGGGCCAAAATTTGATTGGTGATGAACAGGGAAGTGTTTTGGGTTTGATAAGAACGCAGGAATTGCTTGCAGCAAGAAGAATCGATGGAGCTGAACAATTTTTTACACGTGCTTTTGATTTTGGATTTACAAAAAGTCCCATTGAGACTTTTCAATTCTGGAACGAACAAAAAATTTTATCAGACGTTGTTTGGGTGATAAGAAAATTTCAACCGGATGTTATTATAACCCGTTTCCCGACAACTGGTGAAGGAGGTCATGGTCACCACACTGCGTCTGCAATCCTTGCCGGCGAAGCTTTTGAAGCCGCGGCTGATCCAAATAAGTTTCCTGAACAATTTAAATATGGTGTAAAACCATGGCAGGCAAAAAGACTGCTGTGGAACACTTTCAATTTTGGCGGCGTTAATACTGAAAGGCCGGATCAATTTAAAATTGATGTGGGCGGTTACAATCCATTGTTGGGAAAAAGTTATGGAGAAATAGCTGCCCAAAGCCGCAGCCAGCATAAAACTCAGGGATTTGGCGTTCCTTCATCCCGCGGCAGGGAACTTGAGTATTTCAAAACAATAAAAGGCACAGCACCGAAAGAAACTTTGTTGGATGGTGTGGACACAAGCTGGGGAAGAGTGAATGATCCGGATGTTGAACAGGCGGTTGAGCAATTGATAAACAGTTATTCTTTTGAACATCCTAATAATTCCTTGCCCCAACTTTTGAGTATTTACAAATTGTTACAGAATAAACCTTCCGGTTATTGGCGTGATCAAAAAGTTGGACAGTTGAAGCAGATCATCAGGGAATGCATTGGACTTTACATGGAAGCCACAACAAACAGCATGTTTGCCGTGCAGGGCGATTCTTTGCAAGTTCACTTTGTAGCCGATAATCGTTTAGGAGGTGATGTAAAAATAACTTCTGTAAAAATCCGCGATCAACAATTTTCTCTTAATTCTGAATTGCCAACAGATGAAAATGTTGACAAGAACCTGGATGTTTTCGTACCGGCTGATGCAAAAATTTCTCAGCCTTACTGGCTGGCAGAACCGATGAGCAAAGGCTCTTACAATGTTTCTGATCAAACGATGATTGGCAAACCTGAAAACGATCCCCAGCAGGCAATTGTCGATCTTTCAATTGGTGGCCAAAATTTGGAATATGCAATTCCAATTCAATTCAAATCAAATGATCCTGTAAAAGGAGAAACGTTTGAGCCGCTGTTTATCATTCCAAAGATTGAAGTGAAGTCCACTCCTGAATTGGCTTTGGCAATAAACAACAAACCCGTTGATATAAAAGAGAACACTATAATCAACAGTAATGAAAAACAGGATTTTACACTGAAGGAAAGCCATTCGCCAAATGTGATCCTTGCCAAATCAGCGAATGATTCTCTTTTTTCGATTAAAGATCCTGCAAGGCAAAATACTGAAATGATCGACTGGAGTGCCGTTGAAGGAAACCAGGTTTTTGATTCCTATAAAACAATTATAGAGTACCCGCATATTCCCAACATTATTTATTTCAAAAAGGCGCAAACGAAACTTGTAGATATCAATTTGAAAACTTCAGGAAATAATGTCGGCTATATTCCCGGCGCCGGAGATAAAGTTCCCGATGCTTTGCAGAAAATGGGTTATAGAGTTACTATTCTTTCTCAAAAAGATATGACCGAACAAAAGCTGAAACAATACGATGCAATTGTTACTGGCGTCAGGGCTTATAATATTTTTGAATGGCTTAATAATTCTTATGATGTATTGATGAATTATGTAAAACAGGGAGGTGTTTTATTGGTTCAATATAATACTAATAACAACATTGGTCCATTAAAGGCAAAAATTGGTCCTTATCCATTTTTTATTTCACGCACACGCGTTACTAACGAAGATGCACAAGTGAAATTTACAGATTCGGGAAGCGTTTTAATGAATTATCCTAACAAGATCAATCAAAAAGATTTTGATAATTGGATCCAGGAACGGAGTACTTACCAGGCGAAAAATTATGGTGATCATTATAAATCGCTTTTTGAAATGAATGACGCGAATGAAGCGCCATCCGATGGAAGTCTCATTTATACCGATTATGGAAAAGGAAGATTTGTTTATGCAAGCCTTGTTTTCTTCAGGCAATTGCCGGCGGGCGTTCCCGGTGCTTTTCGTTTGTTCGCCAATCTTATTGCAAAACCGCAACAGAAGTAAATCTTTTAAATAAATTTCAGCTTGGACAAATCAGAAAAAAAATATTGGAATCGTTTGTACATGGTGGTACTGGTTTTCCTGGCTTTGCAGATCATATTTTATTATTTCATCACCAAATATTTTGAGTAGCGATTTGGCTTCTCAAATGTTTGATATCTAACAAGCCACATAAAAATATTCCTTATTTGTGGCTTTACTGGTTGTGCAGATCTCAGCTTTTTGAACTTTGATTAAAAAACGTAGATATGAGTTTACCGGATTGGTTTGTGCTTATCATCACGCTTACAGTTATTATTATCTACGGAGTTTACAAAAGCAAAACTTCCAAAAATCTTGATGGTTATTTTTTGAGTAACCGCGACATGCCGTGGTACTTGGTTTTGTTGAGTATTATGGGCACACAGGCGAGTGCCATAACTTTTATCAGTGCTCCAGGTCAAGCATTTACAGACGGAATGCGGTTTGTTCAATACTACTTCGGTTTGCCGCTTGCAATGATTGTTATTTGCATCGCATTTGTTCCGGTTTTTAACAAATTAAAAGTTTATACGGCGTACGAGTTTTTGGAAAATCGCTTTGATCTGAAAACGAGAACGCTCACATCATTCCTGTTTCAAATTTCCAGGGGGCTTTCTACAGGAATAAGCATTTATGCGCCATCACTGATATTAAGTTCGTTACTCGGCTGGAATATTTATTTGACAAACATTATCATGGGCGGCATGTTGATTATTTATACTGTGAGTGGCGGAGCCCGTGCCGTCGCGCATACACAAAAACTTCAGCTTTTTATCGTGATCATCGGGATGGTGATCGCAGGATATGTCGTTGTTCATTTAATGCCTTCGAATGTGGGATTTTTAGATGCTTTGCATCTTGGAGGTAAAAACGGTAAGATGAATATCATTACTTCAGGTCAAACTGCCAGAGGTTTTGACTGGAAAGACAAATACAATATTTGGAGCGGAATTATTGGTGGATTTTTCCTGGCACTTTCCTATTTTGGAACAGACCAAAGCCAGGTAGGAAGATACCTTACAGCAAAAAATAACCGCCAGGGAAAATTAGGTTTGTTGATGAATGGAATGGTGAAAGTGCCGATGCAATTTCTTATTTTGTTGTTGGGTGTTTTGGTTTTTTCGTTTTATCAATATCATAAGGCGCCTGTTTATTTTAATGAAACACAGGCACAACGCGCAAAGCAAACGAGTTATAAAGGTGAACTTCTGAGCTTGGAAAACGAATACAACACAGTGTCTGCAACTGATAACCTTCAAAAAGAAAAAATTAAAAGGGAATACAAAGCCATTTTATCCAAAGCTTTGCCTCATGAAGAAGTCAATGATACCAATTATATTTTTCTTCATTTTGTAATTGATTATTTGCCCAAAGGACTGGTAGGCTTGCTGATTGCAGTGATTTTTCTCGCGGCATGGGGGAGTATCGCTGCTGCATTAAATGCGCTTTCGTCGTGCACTGTGGTTGATATTCACAAAAGGTTTTTTAATAAATACCTGACCGAGCAACAGGATTACCGGGTCTCTAAATTTTACACTTTTGTCTGGGGGATATTTTGCATTTTGGTGGCAGAGTTTGCAAGCAATTTGGGCAATAGTTTGATAGAAACCGTAAATATTCTGGGGTCATTATTTTATGGTGTCATTCTTGGCATTTTTCTCATCGCATTTTGGTTCAAAAGAATTAAAGCCAATGCACTTTTCTATTCTGCCATCATCAGTGAAGCTTTTGTTATTTGGATTTACAACGCCAACCTAATCTCTTTTCTTTGGCTTAATGTTATTGGCGCTGTGCTTGTTATCCTGATTGGGTATGTATTTGAATTGTTTTTAAAAACGCCTGCAATCAATAACGATCAATCAAAGTAGATTTTTATTGTTTGATAAAGAAGACGGTTTTGCATGTATTGCGTTTGCATATTTACATTTTCGGTGTAACCTTCCAAACCAAATAAACCCGCTGCATTTCCTTTATTAATAGAAATTTCAAGATAATTAGCTGAATTAAAATGCGCCAGTTTTTCGCTTTCGTGAACATCGGCGTAGGTTTCACTTATCTTTTCAATTACCTCATCTCTTTTGAAAACGATTTTGAAACTTCTTCCGCGCCGTTGTTCCTCAAATTCTTCTTTGGTAATATTGATGATCACATTTTCAAAATTGTCGATAAAGATTATTTGACCTTCAATATATTTATCGCCACGAAGTGGACGCAATGGATTTTTCACTTCGATTGAAATCCCCGCATCTCCACAATCCTCTATCGTTTCTCCTTCTAAAAGACTTTGGTAAGCTTTTCCAAAAACCTTTGCGCAGTTCAATGTATTTTTTTGTTTGGAGGGATCCAAAGGAAGAGCAACAATCTTTTGAGGTGTTTCTTCAAGGATCATTGTGATCAAACCATTATCCGCACAACCAATATATTGGTCATTGTGTTTTACCAAAAGCAAATGATCGCGACGCTTGTCAAAAAGATTTACCATCACAATATGAAAAGTTCCGGGTGGAAAATTCTTGATCGCATTGCGGCAAACATAAGCAGCCTGGGGATAATTGAATGGAGAGAGTTCGTGAGAAATGTCGAAAATCCGGAAATCGGGATTTATTTGTAACAATTGACCTTTAACCGCACCAGTTAAAAAATCCTGCCGGCCAATATCTGATGTGAGTGTTATTAAAGACATTCCTTTGTTTTGATCCGGTTTTGTTTGCGAAAATTGATTTTGTGAAAATTAATTCTATTCAGTTAAATAAAAAAAAGGATGAGTTAATTATGGCCTTCATTTTCAATCATTTTACCAATTCACCATTTTTATAAAAAAACCTATGAGTTAGTTTGTCTGCCAGTCCGGGGAAAAGTTTGTTTAGGTAAACGGTTTCTTTTCCGGTAAAGGTCAATACGATCGTTCTTTTTCTTTTTTTAATAGCGTTCATAATGTGCAACGCACATTCTTCAGCAGTCATTAATTTGTCTTCTTCCAAAGGTGATTCTTTTTGAGGTTCCGCATTTTTATTCAATGCTGCATTTCGGATGTTAGATTTGGTAAATCCAGGGCAAACCCACATCACATTTACACCGGTTTTCAATAACTCGGTTCTCAATGCTTCTAACCAACCATTAAGCGCAAATTTGCTGGCGCTGTAACCACTTCTTCCGGGCAAACCCCTAAAGCCTGCTACAGAAGAAACACCGACAATGCTTCCCTTATTTTTAATGATCGAATCCAATGCAAATTTGGTACAATAAACTGCGCCCCAAAAATTAATATCCATTACTTTTTTGAGCGTATCGAGATCGGTGTCTTTGAATTCAGCACGCATAGAAATGCCGGCATTATTGATGAGGATATCAATCTTACCAAAGTGTTCCAAAGTTCTTTCTATGAAATTGCGACAATCAACTTCATTGCTCACGTCTGCAGTCATAGTAAACAAACTTTTTCCCGAAAATTCTTTTTTAAGGCTCGATAATTTTTCTTCAGTTCTTGAACACGTAGACACGGATGCACCTTTATGCAAAAATCCTGCAACGAGTGCCTTGCCAATTCCATCCGTACCGCCCGTTATCACAACTATCTTATTTTCAAACATTCGGTTTTATTTTGGACAAAAATAGGAGAGAAGGAAGGAAGATGAAAATTAATTCTATTGTTGATTGAAATAGAAATTCAAATTATGTTTCAAAAGTTTTGGTTCAAACTTTGGTTTCACTTATTTTTGCACTCCTTTTGAAAAGGAAGTAAAAAATGCGAAGTGAAAAACATCGCAAAATGATTCGGTAGCTCAGTTGGTAGAGCACAACACTTTTAATGTTGGGGTCCTGGGTTCGAGCCCCAGCCGGATCACAAAGCCTCTGAAAACAGGGGCTTTTTTTATGCCATTTATTAAGTTTTATCTTCTCCACGAACTGAACATCATCCTGCCTTTTTTATAATTAATCCAACAAATAATTGATCTTGATGTGTTTGAGACCTTAATTAATTGTTAAGCAATTTCAACCATCTCAATTATTTTCTAAGTCTTTACTTTTATTTTTTATTCACCTAAAAATTGACGCTCTTGACCACATGAAATTAATTGAAGAAACGGGTTCATAATAATTTTATAATTCGCTGCAAACCCTTTAATGTTGCACGCTTTTTGATGCTTTCTCAGCATGTCAAAAATTCTAATTCTCGATGATGATCAGGACCTTCTCAGCATCGTAAAATCGCTGCTTAAAAAGAAAGGTTTTGAAGTGTGGACCTTTGCCGATTGGCACAAGGCGTGGGAGAATATTAAGAGAAATAAACCCAATCTTATCCTGTTGGATGTTTTTCTTAAAGGGATCGATGGAATGGATGTTTGCAAAAAATTAAAATCAACAGCTTCAACAAGACACATCCCGGTAATTATGTTTTCTTCCTACCCAAACATTGCCGCTACTGCCATTGAAGAATTTGGCGCTGATGAGTTTATTGCAAAACCATTCGAGGTAAACGAAATGGTAAGAAAAATCAGGGATGTTCTTTCAACAATACACGTGAAAGTCTAGTTTATTATGCTCTTAAGAAATCTCTTTCAACAGCAAGCTTTCAATAGTGCTGCAGGGGACGAAGAATGGCTTATGAGTAATCACCAGGCATAAGATATTTCCAGTAACTGTATAATTTCCTTTAATCGTATTTCCGAAAACAGTAACGTCAAATTCACCGGCATTTTCATTTCCGTTAAAGGTGCCATTATGACTTTCGATCGCTGCTTTGGCTTTTTGAATACCTGCAGAAACAGATTCTGTAAAAGGAATATTTATCGTACAATCAGACATAATTTTTAAATTTTGGGATGTGCATCAGTGTTATATTGGGGAAAACTATACCCAGCCATTTCGTTGAATTAATCCCCGTTAAGTTTCTTGATTATTTTTTTGGGAAATACTAATAAATTTTTTTGCCTTCTTTTTGTTGCCAACGGGCAAAAGTTTCATTGGCTTGTTGCCGGCAAATATTGATTACCGGTATTTTACGCTTTTCCAATTCAGTGCTTATTTCATCATAAATCATTGAATCGTCAAAACCGATGTTCGCGGCATCAGTGCGGGTATTAGCGTAATAAACCACTTTTGGCCTTGCCCAATAGATAGCGCCAAGACACATGGGGCATGGCTCACATGATGTGTAAACTTCACAATCCTCAAGCTGGAAAGAACTCAGATTTTTGCACGCTTCCCTGATCGCGATTATTTCAGCATGTGCCGTCGGATCATTTGTGCTGATCACTTTATTATTTCCTCTCCCGATGATCCTGTCTTCTTTTACAATTACGCAACCAAATGGACCGCCTTCTCCTTTTTCCATTCCTCTTTCCGCCAATGAGATCGCTTCATTCATAAATTTTTCTTCTCTTGTCATGCTCAAATTTTAAAGGCTGGCAAATATAAAATTTTGAATGAAAGCAGAGAGTCCATAAATGCTAAAATTCCTTCCCGGGTTATTTGTGGGCAATAAACAGAGAATATTTTTTATCACGAATGACTTTTTTGGCCAGGCTTTCATGAAAAAATTCTGAAATCTCGCTTCTGTCAAAACCACCCATTACCACCAAAACATGTCCGGGCAAACCTGAAAGAAACTTTTCCATTTCTTTTTTTACTTTTCCATCCAGGCTTTTGATCGAAATGCCTGGAAAATTTGTTTTAAGCTGATTTGCATATTCTTTAAGTATATTTTCTTCTTTTGGATTAATGGACAGCAATATGGTCGGTAGATCCGCAAGCCCGGTGAGCAGATTGGAAAAGCTTTCAATAGCGTATCTGCTGTTTTCCGCATTGTTGAACATCAATACCGACCTTTCGGGCAGTTGATCGAAAGCAGCCAAAAATGCGGGACATTGAATTTGATTCAAAATATCGGGCAAAAAGTCTCCTCCTTCGTCGGCCACTAAAAGATCAGCATCAGCAGTTTGCCTGGCAAGTTCTTCTATTGAAATATTTTTTTCAAAGCTCAAATCAATTCCAACTGATTGGCATTCCTGCTTAAATAGCTCGAGTTTGTCCTCAATCAACCCCTGGTTGCTTTCGGAAATTTGTTGGTCGCCGGCGATATCATCAACAGTGGAAAGATCATTTGGAAAAGGATAATTGTAGTCGACATCCTTTGATGAAGAAGTTAAGAATACAAGGTGAATGGCTGCAGAATTTTTTTTAGCTATAAATGTAGATATCCGCATTGCAGGCCAGGGTGAATCGATAGGTCGTAAAACGGTTATGATCTTTTTCATATAGATAATTCCTATTAAAGTTAAAGAAATATTTTTTGGCTGGTAACTGCGAATAGGTGATTTTACAATAAGAACAACAGTAAATAAAGAAATATCGGAGATTTCATTTTTATAATATTAAGAAGTCCTCTTTTTCTAACTATTACCATCCATTGCCAGTCGGTTCATTTAATTATAAAATCAAAACGAGACTTCCACCGATGATTAGCAGAGCACCAAGCACATTTTTGAGCGTCAGAGGCTCACCCAAAAAAATCACCGCGAGGATAATAGCAAAGGCAACACTCATTTTATCCACTGGGGCCACCTGGGAAACTTCTCCCAACTGTAAAGCTTTAAAATAAAATATCCAGGAAAGGCCAGTGGCAATTCCGGATAAACAAAGAAAGATGATGTTTTGTTTGGTCAAAGTATTCATTGTGGAAGTGCCGCCGCGGAAAAATGCTATGCCCCAGGCAAGAATCAAAATCACCACTGTTCTTATAGCCGTAGCAAGATCGGTATCGACACCTTTAATTCCAATTTTGGCAAAAATGGCTGTGAGCGCGGCAAAGAGCGCAGATAGCAAAGCAAAAATCCACCACATCTTTTTAGAGTTTTAATTATTGAAGAATAATGTAGCTTGTAAATCTAAGAAAGAAAATCGGCCGGCAATTGTTTACCTTTTGACCTTATTGTGCTACGGGATTTTTAACGCTGGTGCTATTTTTGGATGAAAGAGATTATTTTTAAGCTTCCTAAAAAATATTATGAATGGCCGAAACAGATGAGAAAATACTTTGTATCGACATTGGTGGATCGCATATTAAAGCCACGATTATTGATTATTCAGGAGAATTTTTACAAAAGTATGAACGCGAAAAAACGCCTTCACCACCTTATCCTGACAAAGTAGTTTCGTTGATACTCGAGCTTGCAAGCCGCTTTCCTCATTTCGATAAAATAACGGCGGGATTTCCCGGTTATGTAAAACATGGAGTCATAAAAACTGCACCAAAACTGAGCAATGAAATGTGGAAGGATTTTGACCTGAAACATGAATTGGAATCACATTTAAAGAAACCGGCGCTTGTGATCAATGATGCAGATCTGCAGGTACTCAGCCTTGCTGAAGGAAAAGGCGTAGAAATGTTAATTACTTTAGGTACAGGATTTGGTTCCGCTATTATGCGGGATGGATTATTACTTCCGCACCTCGAAATGTCGCAGCATCCTGTTACCAAAAAGAAAAATTATAATGATTACGTGGGTGCCGCTGCGATGGAAAAAATGGGCAAGAAGACATGGAACAAAAGAGTGAAACGTGTTATTGAAATATTGAAAGTGGTTTTTAATTATGATCATTTGTACATTAGTGGTGGTGGTGCCAAATTGATTGATTTTAAATTGGACGATAATGTTACTATTGCCAACAACAAGGAAGGAATAAAAGGGGGAATGATATTATGGAAACAATTTGAACAGGAAAATTAAATGAAGCAAAAATGAAAATTGGTATTGCCGCCGATCATGGCGGATTTGAATTAAAGAACACGGTAAAAATTTTTATAGAAAACAATGGTTATAAAGTTGAAGATTTTGGCGCAACGGAACTGGATACCGGTGATGATTATCCCGATTTCGTAATTCCCTTGGCGGAAGCTGTTGCAAATAAAAAAGTTGATCGGGGAATAGCTATTTGCGGGAGCGGCGTTGGAGCTTCCGTAGCAGCAAACAAGGTGAAAGGAGTTAGGGCTGCTTTGATTCATGATTATTTTTCGGCTCACCAGGGAGTAGAGGATGATGATATGAATTTAATTTGCCTGGGTGGGAGAGTAACCGGATTTGCCGCAGCAGAAGATTTGATAATGGCTTTTCTCAATGCAAAATATATCGGCGCCGAAAGGCACGAAAGGCGTTTGCAAAAAATAAAAAAACTGGAACAGGAATAAAATTTTGGGATTTATTATATGGCTAAAAAGATAAAGGTGCTTTTTTCCGATATAGGAGGTGTATTGCTTACCAATGGTTGGCCACATCAATCAAGAATGGCTGCTGCCGAAAAGTTTCATATTCATTATGATGAAATGAACATACTTCACGATTTTATTTTTAATGTTTATGAAATTGGCAGAATCACGTTAGACGATTATTTGGATACTGTTATTTTTAATAAACCGAGGAATTTTACTAAAGAAGAATTCAAGGAGTTTATGTTTGCTCAATCGCAACTTCTTCAAGAAACGCTGCCATGGATGATTGAATGGAAACGAAAACATGAGCATGTGAAGGTGATTTCAATGAATAATGAACCAAGAGAATTGAATCAATACAGGATCCGTAAATTCAGGTTACACGACCTTTTTGATGCCTTTATTTCATCTTGCGAAGTTGGCATGCGCAAACCAGATCCGGGAATTTATCATATCGGGCTTGGAATAGCACAGGTTCAACCTGAAGAATGTGTTTATTTCGACGACCGGATCATGTTGGTTGAAGCCGCGCGCAAAATTGGAATCCATGCTTATCAACATACGGGTTTTGAAAGCACGCGCAAGCTGATGGAGTCCATTGAATGGTAGACGTATTGGTTGAAAAAAATCCTGTATTTGTTTGTTTACTACAATTATTTCGCACTCGTCGGAGGTTTTCCTCCTTCTGGTACAAAGATCAGGGCGTCAGAATCGATACAATATCTTTTTCCTGTTGGTGGAGGTCCGTCATCAAAAACATGGCCCAGATGTGAACCGGTTTTTGAATCTACTACTTCCCATCTCTGCATTCCGTCACTTTTATCAAGCACGAGTTTAACTGCATCTTTGTTTATGGGTGCATAAAAACTCGGCCAGCCGGTACCTGAATTGAACTTGGTATCGGAACTGAAGACCGGTTGTAAGGAAGCTGCAGAATAATAAATTCCTTTCTTATAAAAATGATTGTATTTCCCTGAAAAGGCCATCTCGGTTCCCCTTTGGCGCAGAATAAAATATTCAGCCGGGGTAAGTTTTTGTCTCCATTGTGCATCAGAATATTTTACCGGAAAATTATTGTAAGAAGTTGCAATTTGCGGATCAGGATATTTATTCTTGTCGGGAGTTTGCGAGCGGCTACAATCAGAAAGTAAAACGCAAACAGCAATACCAATGAAATAAGCCATTTTTTTCATAACGGTCTTTGCTTTATTTACGTAATAAAGTTACCGAAGGTTTTTCAAACCTTTTTTTTTGCCTCAATAATTTTTATTAAAGAAAATCTTAAATATCCTAATGGCCGCTTCCCAATTTCATGATCTTATAAATATGGGGTCCTGATAGACCATCGATTTTCAAAATGTACATTCCTGATGCGAGATTGCTTACATTAAGGATTGTGTTTTGAGACTGGATGATTTGTGATAGATATAATTTGCCACTTATGTCATACAACTTGAGCAGGTGTCCAACTACTTCAGAATCTTTATTAACAGAAATATTAATTACACTACTGAAGGGATTAGGATACAAAATAATCTTCAGTTTTCCGGAGTCCTTAGGCAGCGGTCCTCCCTCAGCATTTGTACTGTCGCAGGCTATTGAATTGAGGAATGAATTTCTGGCGCCACCTTCAGCAAACTGGCTTCTCATTTCAATGGCTTGTCCTTTTGTAAACATGTTCATGCAGGCGTCGTTGGTAAAATCCATGTAATCCATAAACATGTCACCATAAGGATTGATCGAACATGAAGAAAGATGAGGAAATGAAGGACAGCCGGAATTACTTCCTTCCTGCGGTGGGGTGTCAGCAATGCCATCGTCGCCACAAGTAGTGTCGGCCCATAAGTGTTTTAAACCAAGCCAATGACCAATTTCATGAGTGGCTGTTCGGCCTTTATTAAATGGCGCAGTAAGGGTGCCGGTTGTTCCAAACACATCATATTGAATAACGACACCGTCCTTTTCCGGGGGACTGCCAGGCAAAACAGCATAACCTAATGTGCGGCCAAAAAGGTTGCAAACCCAAATGTTGAGATACCGGGTAGCGTCCCAGGCATCGTCACCGCCTTGGGCTGAAAATTTCATAGCATCGTCTCCCAGGAACTGGGATTGAACGGTATATTTATGTACTATGCCCGTTGTATATTTTCCATTGGGATCCACTTTTGCAAGGCAAAACTGAATGCGCGTGTCTGCAGCTATTGATTTAAAAGGAGCAGGTGTATTTATTGTATCCGCATTTCTTCTCCTGAAATCTTTATTCAACGAAACTATCTGGGAAATGACCTGGGCGTCACTAATGTTTTGTTGATTGTTATTATAAAGAACATGCACAATAACCGGAATCGTAATTACTTCATTCGGTAGTGTGTCACGCGTGGCCGAGGTAACAGTCGTTTGTCTTTTGGTAATAAAGTTTCTGGTGGGCTGACTTTTTATATAATCAGGCGTAAAACAGCGCTGAGCGGAACTATATAGAAATAGAGTGACAGAAAAAATTGTAAAAATAACTTTCATGTATTCCCGTTGTACAACTCAGATTTTGAGCGATTAACAATGTGGGATTACATAGGCTTTGGGTGAAATTTTTACAAGGGATAATGAAAACCATGAAGCTTACGGTGAATAACATTTTGAATTGTCAGAGTGTTATTTAAGGTAGCAGAGGTTTAGAGCACAAATAAAGACTATATTTTCTAAAGTTAAAAATTTTTAAGGGTTTATTTTTCAATCAGTTTGTGTTAAAAACTTTTGAGTACTTAATTTTACACCTCTTAAAAATTAATATGGTTTATAAATCGTTAGCAGCTGCCAGCCTCTTATTTTTTCTGGTGTCCTGTAACAACTCTTCTTCTCCTGATTATGATTATTCCTTGCCTGTTCCAAAGGTGAATAACATTCCTCCTCCGGCGCAGATAATGTTTAAAGTTGATGCTGTATATCCTCATGATTCAATGGCTTACACACAGGGGCTGGAATATCACGACGGTAAACTGTATGAAGGAACAGGTGAGTGGGGCAGGTCAAATCTGCGGACAGTAGATATTAAAACGGGAAAAGTTGAAAAAGATTTCCTGATTCCTGACAAATCAATATTTGGCGAAGGGATTACCATATTTAATAATAAAATTTATCAGCTAACCTGGAAGAGCCATCATGTTTTCGTGTATAATCTTTCTGATTTCAATCATCCAATTGATACACTTACATGGAATCGGGAAGGTTGGGGCGCAACAAACGACGGGAAGAATATAATTATAAGTGATGGTTCCTCTCATTTGTTTTTTGTGCAGCCTGATGAAAGGAAAAAGAATTTTACCATTAATAAGATCCTTACCGTTGCTGATAATAATGGGGAAGTGGATAGTCTGAATGAACTCGAACTGATAAATGGTTCTGTTTTTGCAAACAGGTGGCTTACTAATGAAATAGTCAAAATAGACACAGCGACAGGCTATGTTACCGGAAAATTGCAACTTTCCGGTTTGTTGCAACAGTATGATCCAGGGGTGCAGGTAAACGGAGATGCTGTGCTTAATGGCATCGCTTACGATAGTACAAATAAGAAATTATACATTACGGGGAAAGACTGGCCAAGGCTGTTTCAAATGCAATTGAAATAGTTGCCTCACTTTTTAGAGGTGTCCGGTTCAGCGAAAATCTCCTCAGGAGCAGCGCCCCCCGTTTTATTTGGATTTGTAGTTACCGCTCCCGCTCCATAATCATTTTTCTTGTAAGTGTTGTAAAGAGGCGAACTTCCTCCAAGTCTTGTATCCCTGTAAATCTTGGTTGCACTCTTACTTGTATCAAAAGTATTCTGTGGATATTGGGCAATGCCATTTCCTTTATTCGGATCTGTTGTTATTGCGCCTGCACCATAATCATTTTTCTGGTAAGTATTATAAAGAGGCGAACTACTGCCAAGTCTTGTATCCCTGTAAATATGTGGTTTTGCTGGCACATTATAATTTTTATCAAACCCGGGATAAGTATGTTGCTCGTTTAACTGTTGGTTTTGTGAAGTGTCTTGGGCAATTACAGAAGTTTGCGTAAAAAGATTGACTGTGCAAACCAAAGTAACAGTCATTAAAATCGTTTTCATAATAAGTAATTTTTAAATATTTCGCCCATAAAATGTGCCATAATAGGAAGATTATACCGCTTGCTGCGAAGAATTTTTTTAAGAAAAAATCGAAAAATATTTTAAAAATTCATTTTAAGTATTAGATTTGTATTTCCCCATCCCTGAAAACCAATACCCCTGCTCCTTCCTGGAAACCTTTACCCAAAATCCTGAATTGCAAAAAGCAATAAGAGCAAAGCCGTATAATTCATTTTCCAGTTTTTATTTCTTATCTCTAAAACACAGTTATGAAAAAGAATTTTACTTTCTCAAAGACCATTTCAGGTCTGCTCCTGCCTTTATTTTTGCTTTCAGCAACTTCATCTGAAATTTCCGCACAGGTGACGTGTAATAATGCCACAACCATTTTTTCGGAAGATTTTGGAACAGGAACAACCGCCTCTTCAAGCTCTGATGTTCTACCCGGTTTTTTCTACCAGGGTGCTGGAAATCTTTCAAGTGAAGGCAGTTATCGAATTATAAACAATACGCAGCAAAAACCAGAATGGCAAATCTCGGCAGATCATACCGGGAATACTGATGGGAAAATGTTGGTAGCAAATGGTACTGATACAGCTTTTTACCAACATATCGTAACTAATACTCACGGGTTTACTTCAGGTGACTATACAGTTAGTTTATTTATTATAAATGTGGACACAGCCGGAATTTGCGCCCCAGATCCATTATTGCCTCAAATAAAGTTTGACGTTGAATTCCTTGATGAAAACAATAATTGGGTTCCACTTTCTGGATCGCCGTTTACAGCAGCAGGGGTTGAACAAACTTCTTCACCCAACTGGGTAAATATTGGTGGAAAATTTACACTTCCTTCTTCGCAAACCGGTTTTTTCCCTACACAAATCAGGATTACCCTATCGGATGTAACAGCCGGTGGTTGCGGTAATGATTTTGCCATTGATGACATTAATTTATCACAATGCCCTGAAGGGGGACCTGCGCCTGTTACCCTCACAAGCTTTTCATCCAACAGTAAAGGAAGTGGCGTTGTTCTTGCCTGGACCACTTCGCAGGAATTAAACAACAATTACTTCCAGGTTGAAAGGAGTCCAAACGGAAATACTGATTGGTCAACAATTTCAACTGTGATGGGAGCCGGCAACAGCCAGGTTCGCCATGATTACAATTCTTTTGATGCATCTCCACTTTCAGGGGTTAATTATTATCGCCTCAAGCAGGTTGACCTCGATGGAAGATCCACTTATTCAAATACTGTTATTGTAAAAATGGGTCTTCAGAAGATGACAGTTTCAATAATAGCCAATCCTTTCTACAGTACGCTTTCCGTAAACCTCACAAGTCCCTCCGATCAAATAGTAACTGCGAGATTAGTAGATATTACCGGCAAGCAATTGGCAGTTGAAAAGTGGTCTTTGAACCGTGGCGCAAGCACAAAGAATTTTACCAACATAAGTAATTTGCAACATGGAATGTACATTCTTTCAGTTGCCAATAATAATGGCGAAATATTGTATAACGGAAAAGTAATGAAGCAATAGAATTACACACGAATAAACCGATGGGGAACCGTTATGGTTCCCTTTTTTATTATTCAAATATCCTTTCAGAAAGGAAACTTTTTTAAATTGCCGCAAACGGTTTCATGAAAGCAGCTTCAATCAATGAATTAAAAAGAGAATTAGGTAATTACAATTCACATCAGCTCTTGGATTTTTGTCTACGCCTTGCAAAATTTAAAAAAGAAAATAAGGAACTTCTTAGCTATTTACTCTTTGAAGCAAAGGACCGTGAAGGTTATGTAAAGGAAGTAAAGAATGAAATATCCGCACAGTTTCAATTAATAAACCGTTCAAATATTTATCTGGTAAAAAAAAGTGTGCGGAAAATATTACGCAATGTAAACAAGCAAATTCGGTTCACAGCCGACTCGGAAATTGAAGTTGAACTGCTGATGCATTTCTGCAATTGCATGGACAAGTATTCAATCCCAATCGATCAAAGCCGGCAACTAAATAATCTGCATGAAAAACAATTTCTGAAAATAAAAAAGTGTATCGAAAATTTGCATCCTGATCTTCAATACGATCTTAAACGCCAACTGAATAAAACTCAGCTGCCGGATTCTTAATTCAATTTGAAATTACTTCTTAAGTTACTTTATATGAATTTAAAAACAGGAATGATTGTTGTTAAGAACTTACTAACAAATTAGTAATTATTTCATCTAAAAAACATTTATTATGAGCACAAAAAAATTCATTCCGGTACTGTTACTGGCTTTCCTTATTTCTTTTGTTTCACCCACATTTGCAAATAGTGTAACTCCTGTAAAAAAAGAAGTGCCCAAGGAAGTTCGTGCACAGCAAATTGAAAACCGCCTCATTGAAATCCGTGACATGGATAAAAGCAATTTGTCCAGGGCCGATAAAAAGGAATTAAGGAAAGAAGTAAAAAGCCTGAAAAAAGAAGCACGTCATGCTGGAATTTATCTTTCAGTGGGTGCCATCATTATCATCATTTTGCTTTTGATTCTATTATTATAATCATCTGATTCTTTAAATAAAAATGCCCGTGTAATCGACGGGCATTTTTTTGTAGTAAACTTTTATCTACGTCGTTTTTTTCGCACTCGCCACCATCACCACTCCAACAATTGCCAGTATGCCTCCAACATAAGTTGGCCAACCGTACCAATGATTTTCAGTCTTGCTGACATGAATAGGACCCGCGTCAATAATGTCTTTTTTTTCAGGAATTGAAACGCCTTTTATGATGATCATGATAATTCCAATGGCGATCAAAACCCAACCAACTGCTTTCATAATTAATTATTTTAAAGGTGAATACAAAATATAAATTGTTTCACTACAATTAAGATGCCGATTGTGCGGTTCTTCTTTTACTTTTCTATTTGTTCCAATGCTTGCGTCGAATTTTGAACTGGTAAATCACAAGTTTTATTCCGGCACACATAGATCATTGTTTTATCTTTAACATATTTATCTTGAAGCAAGACAAGCGTGCTTTCTCTCATACTTCCCGAATAAATTACATTTGGTAAATAATGTTGCTGAAGCTGCTTTCTTTTTTCATCGGCCTCCCTGCCAACAATAGCGGTTTCGATCATTTGGTAGATTTGCATATTGGCTGCCATGGCCCAGTTGCTGTAATAGCCTATATTCTTCTTTACATCCCCGAAAACATTCTTAATCATTTGCCGGGCTTGTTTCTCATACTTTGATTCTTCAAAATATAAACTGAGTACAAATAAATTTTTCGCCACTTCGCTATTAGAGGACGGGATTACATTGTCTGTAACTTCCATTTTTCGCGCAATCAAATCATGGTATTGATTATCGGTATACAGAAACATGCCACTCTGCTCGTCAAAAAAGTGAAACTGCACATATTCTGTCAAGGCTTTTGCTTTTTGCAAATAGCTTTCATCAAAACTTACCTGGTAAAATGAAATTAATGCGCTAATTAAAAACGCATAGTCATCCAAAAAACCATGGATAGAAGGTTTACCATTCTTGTAATTCCGGTATAAATGGTTTTCTTCCGTGCATAAATTTTTTATTACGAATTGAAGGTTTTTTTCAGCAATTTTATAAAAAGAATCTTCACCAAAAGCCCTGTATGCATCAATAAAACCAATTGACATCAGCGCATTCCATGAAACCAGAATTTTATCATCTGTTGCAGGCCGAATGCGCTTTTGTCTTTCTTGCAACAACTTTTTATTCAACAAAAAAAGTCTTTCATTTATTTGTTCGTTTACTGCCCCTGGTGCTTTTCCAAAATTCCTATCAGGTATATTTTTGCCTTCTTCCCAGTTTCCAGATTCTGTAATTCCAAAATGATCAATGTACAACTGACTATCATCCTGCAAAATTTCCTTTAATTGTTTTTCTGTCCACACATAATACTTTCCTTCTTCACCCTCACTATCCGCATCTAAAGAAGAATAAAACCCACCTTGAGGCGAAGCTAGTTCGCGGTTAACAAAATCCAATGTTTCATAAACCACTTTCTTATACAATGGATTTTTCGTTAACTGGTAAGCATGTGAATAAAAGCTAACCAATTGGCCATTATCGTATAACATTTTTTCAAAGTGAGGAACATGCCATTTTGAATCGGTTGCATAACGTGCAAAACCCCCTCCCAACTGGTCATAAATTCCTCCGTTTGCCATTTTTTTAAGGGTAGTTTCAACAGCTTCCAAAGCTTTTTTATTCTCAGAGAAATAATGGTACTGCAACAAAAATTCCCACACAGACGGCATGGGGAATTTCATTGCTCCTTTGGTGCCTCCAAGTTCAAAATCAATTCTATTTTCAAACACAGAAAACATTTCGTCCACGTCTTTTTTATCAAAATCCAAGTGAGCAGGATTGATGGGAATATGTTCAATTTCCCGGATTCCTTTCGAAACATTTTCAGCCTGCTCTTCTAATTTTTCTCTTTCGTTCTTATAGATTCCTGCGAAATATTCGAGCAGTCTTATCCAGTTTTCTCTTGGAAAATAAGTGCCTGCAAAAAAAGGTTTCCCATCAGGCATTGCCAATGCATTCAAGGGCCAGCCACCATTTCCATTGATCAGGTAAGCGGCGTTCATATAAACCTGGTCCACGTCAGGTCGTTCTTCGCGATCAACTTTAATACAAACAAAATTTTCATTCATCAGTTTGGCCACTTGTTTGTTTTCAAAGCATTCATGTTCCATCACATGGCACCAATGGCAAGCAGCATATCCAATGCTTATCAGCAACATTTTATTTTCATCTTTTGCTTTTTGTAAGGTTTCAGGATTCCAGGCGTGCCAGTCAACAGGATTATTTGCGTGTTGAAGCAAATAAGGAGAGCTTTCATTTATTAGAGCATTTGGCATTTATTATTGAATTTAGGTTTACTGGTTTACCTCAAATATCGTACACGAATCAGGATAAGTAATAATCAATTCCAATTCCTTTTTCCATAATTTAGCTTCCATGCCCACGCAAATTTTTACTAACATTCGTTGCCTTGTGAACACACGGGAATCTTCCGGCTTTTTGAGGGCTGGTGAACTGGCAATTTTGCCAAAAGTTGATAACGCATACATCATTGTTGAAGGCGATACGATTTCCGATTTTGGAAAGGTGAATAATCTGCGTTTTGCAAAAGAAGGAATTGCAGTTCCTGATAATACTTTTGTTTTGCCTTGCTGGTGCGACAGTCATACACATCTTGTATTCGCGGAAAGCAGGGAAGAAGAATTTATTGAAAAGATCAAAGGATTGAGTTATGAAGAAATTGCAGCAAAAGGTGGAGGAATTTTGAACTCTGCTGAAAAAGTAAATTCTATTTCTGAAGATGAACTATTTAATCGCTCCTTGAAAAGATTGCAGCAAGTTGGTAAATTGGGCACAGGTGCAATAGAAATAAAAAGCGGGTACGGGTTAACGTTAGAAGGGGAATTAAAAATGTTGCGGGTGATCAAAAAGCTAAGAGAAAAAAGCCGGTTCGAGATAAAGTCAACCTTTTTGGGCGCTCACGCTTTTCCTGCCGCTTACAAGGAAAATCATGAAGGATATCTTGATTTGCTGGTTAACAAAATGTTGCCAATAATCAGACGTGAAAAGTTAGCTGATTATATTGATGTTTTCTGCGAAAAAGGATTTTTTTCTTCAGGGGAAATGAACACGATTTGCGAAGCCGGAAAACAATTTGGCTTAAAGCCTAAATTACACGTCAACCAATTGCACAGTATTGGTGGAATTGAAGCAGGGGTGCAAGAGAAAGCTTTATCTCTGGACCATCTTGAAACTTTGACAGATAATGAAATTGAGTTGTTGGGCAAATTCGAAGGCGCTTCTACTTTGTTGCCGACGGCGGCTTTTTTCTTAAGAACTGCAATGCCTCCCGCAAGAAAATTGATCGATGCTTGTGCTGCAGTCACGCTTGCTTCAGATTATAATCCCGGTTCATCTCCATCAGGAAATATGAATTTTGTTGTTTCATTAAGTTGTATCCAAATGAAAATGCTTCCTGAAGAAGCAATTAATTCTGCAACAATTAATGGTGCTGCTGCAATGGAAATAGGCAAGGATTACGGAAGCATTGCTGTGGGCAAAAAAGCTAATTTGATTTTTACAAAGCCAATTTCATCTCTTGCTTATCTTCCTTATTCTTTTGGTGAAAATTTGATTGATAAAGTGATGATCAAAGGAGATTTTATTTAAAACAAATTTTAATTTTTTAAACAAAAAATATGCTTTCAAAGTTTAAACGATACGACAAAAAGGAAATTCTTTCGCGCATAAATATGCGCAGATTTGAAACAAAGCTTGGAGAAATTGTTCTTTGCGATGCCACTGGTGATATTGAAAAAGTGATTGCAGAAACACCGGCAAAATATGTACTCTTTGGTATTCCTGAAGATATCGGCATCAAGGCAAACCTTGGTAAAGGTGGCGCCGATTCCGCGTGGTTTCCTTTCCTTGATTCTTTCTTAAATATTCAAAGTAATGGTGCATTGACCGGCGAAAATATTTTTCTTGCTGGCCACTTTGATTTTTCAGATGCGGAAAAACTGATTAATGTGAATGCGGCCGACCAGGATGAAAAGATTGGCGCTTACCGTTCTTTGGTTTCTTCCATTGACGATGCTGTTGAAGAACTGGTAAAGATTATTACGCAAAACAAAAAAATTCCGATAATTATTGGAGGCGGCCACAACAATGCCTACCCGGCAATAAAAGGTGCAGCGAAAGGATTATACAAGGCTGATTTGATCCCACTAGCACAAATAAATTGCATCAATCTTGACGCTCATACTGATTACCGCCCATCGGCAGGAAGGCATTCAGGCAATCCTTTTCGTTATGCTGATGAAGATGGATACCTCAATAAATATTACATCGTGGGCGTTCATGAAAATTATGTGCAACAAAGTGTTTGGACTGATATTGCCGAAAATCCTTTTATCGATTTTATTTCATACGAGGACATTTTCATTCATGAAAAAGTGAACTTTATCCAGGCAGTCGCGCAAGGAACTTCTTTTACAGAAGATAATTACACGGGTGTCGAACTTGATTTGGATGCAATCGAAAATGTTTTGAGCAGTGCCACCACACCTTGCGGAATAACAACCCTTCATGCACGCCAATATTTGAATTTTGCAGCGATTGACGCAAAAGTTGCTTACCTGCACATTTGTGAAGGAGCTGTAACAATGGACAATGGGGAATCTGATTCTACAATGGGAAAATTGATCAACTACCTTGTTAGCGATTTCGTGAAAGCAAACCAAAATGTAAAATAATTGCAGAAGGAAGCCGACTTTTTAGGTTGCCAGTGAACGAATAAATTAAAAACCTTTTTGTTTTGATTTTTTAGTCTTTACAAAAGAGTTTTTTCACATGGTGTTTACAACATTCCTTTCACTTTGGGTTTGTCTTTACTTATATTTGGAAGATAGGGAAGGAGCTTGTTTTTTCCCGGGAAAATATGATCATCGCGAAAGCAAAGTCTATAAAATTTCTTTCTTTTGCGCAAAATTTTAAATTAGAAAATGGCTGATAAAGATTTATTTGAATACAACGAGGAGTCGATCAAGAGCCTTGATTGGAAAGAGCACATTCGCCTTCGCCCGGGAATGTACATCGGGAAACTGGGCGATGGTAGTAGTCCTGACGATGGGATTTATGTGCTTATGAAAGAAGTAATTGATAATTGCATTGACGAGCACATGATGGGTTATGGAAAACATATTGACATCAACATCGAAAATAAAAAAGTGAGCGTTCGTGATTATGGCCGTGGTATTCCCTTGGGTAAAGTGGTCGATGTGGTGAGCAAAATAAATACCGGCGCTAAATACGACAGCAAAGCTTTTCAAAAGAGTGTTGGATTGAATGGAGTGGGTACAAAAGCTGTTAATGCGCTCAGTGAATATTTTAAAGTAATGTCAGTAAGGGATGGCAAGCAAAAAACTGCCGAGTTTGAAAGAGGCAAATTGATAAATGACAGTAAAGAAACCAAGACAACGGAAGAAAATGGAACTGAAGTGATTTTTATTCCTGATGAAAAAATTTTCAAGAATTTTCATTACATACGTGAGTTCATCGAAAACCAGTTTTGGAATTATTGCTTCCTGAACGCCGGACTTATAATTAATTACAATGGAAAAAGATTTGTAAGTAAAAATGGGTTACTCGATCTGTTGGAAAGGAAGACCAATGTCGATGAACTTCGCTACCCGATCATTCACCTGAAAGGTGAAGATATTGAAGTGGCGATAACCCACAATAATCAGTATGGAGAAGAATATTACAGCTTTGTAAACGGCCAGTTCACTACACAAGGAGGAACGCATTTGGCGGGCTTCCGGGAAGGTTTTGTCAAAACCATCCGTGAATTTTATAAGAAGGATTATGATGCAGCTGACATTCGTGGAAGCATTTGCGCTGCAATTAGTATTCGTGTGCAGGAACCTGTTTTTGAAAGCCAGACAAAAACAAAACTTGGCTCAACACTGATGTACGAAAAGGGACCAGCTGTGAAAACTTTCATCACTGAATTTTTAGGTAAAGAGCTTGATAATTTTTTGCATAAAAATCCATCAACAGCTGATGAACTGAAGAAGCGAATAGAGCAAAATGAAAGGGAGCGCAAAGACATGGCCGGCATAAAAAAACTGGCCAATGAAAGAGCGAAAAAAGCGAACCTTCATAATAAAAAGTTGCGCGACTGCCGCTATCATTTTAATGATGAAGCCGAAGGAAAAAATAAAGATGAGATTAACGCAAAGAAGATGGAGACCACGCTTTTCATTACTGAAGGTGACAGCGCGAGCGGATCGATCACCAAATCCCGCAATGTAGAAACGCAGGCGGTTTTCAGCCTTCGCGGAAAACCGTTGAATAGTTTTGGTCTTACCAAAAAGATCGTTTATGAAAACGAAGAATTCAATCTTCTGCAACACGCTTTGAACATCGAATCCGGTTATGAAGACCTTCGCTATAATAATATTGTGATCGCAACCGATGCCGATGTGGACGGAATGCACATTCGTCTTTTGTTGATGACTTTCTTCCTGCAATTTTTTCCTGACCTTGTCAAAAATGGGCATGTTTACATTTTGGAAACACCGTTGTTCAGGGTGAGAACCATGCCGGGGAAAAATAAAGAAAAGCAGGAAACGATTTATTGTTACAATGAAGAAGAAAAAGAAAAAGCCATCCTGAAATTAGGCGGCAAGCCGGAGATCACACGATTCAAAGGATTAGGTGAAATTTCTCCTGAAGAGTTTGGAAAATTCATAGGAGAAGATATGCGCTTGCAGCCGGTTATGCTTTTGCCCGAAATGCATATTCAACAATTGTTGGAATATTACATGGGAAAAAATACACCTTCACGTCAGGATTTTATTATCGATAATCTTAAAGTGGAGGTGGATTTGGTGGAAGCTGCTGTGTAATTTTTCGTTAACCATTTAGGAATAAATTTTCCTTAGGCCTTATTTAAATTTAAAGAAATAATTCAAATCCTTTTTTCAATACATGCATATAGTTTTTCAAAAAGAAGATACGCACACATTAGCAAAAAGTTTTGATCTGGATGAATCACTTCGCGATGAGATTACACTCATTAAAGATGATTATGCCGTTGGCCCTATCAAAGATATTTTTACTCCTGAAGGAATTGAGGCAAGAAAGCAATGGTGGCAGGAAGTTCTGGCAGCAAGTGATTATCCCATTTCCGAAGAAGTGAATGATCCAAAAACAGTAGAAGAAATAATTGAGCGGCTGAGAAATGATGAAAACGAAAACGTTTGGATTTGGGTGGCGCCCAACAAACATGATGTGAGTGGGTATTATTGGCTTATGAGCCAGCTAAAAGAATTTGTGGGAAGAATATTTGTTCTATTTCTCAACAATTTACCCTTCATCAACGACAAGGGAAATATTTTTTACCCTGTTAATTTATTTGAAATTCCACCAAGGGAATTTTTAAAAGCAAAGAAACTTGCAAGGCCTTTAAGCACATCCGAATTTGAATTAGATCCGGATGAATGGACAAAACTCTGCAATGAAAATAAAATGGTTCGCCTGTTGGAAGGCGCTAAAAAATTATGTCAGCGCGATGAAGATTTTTATGACAAATTTCTACTGGAATATGTTACAGGTGATTGGCAAAAGGGAAGCCGGGTGATTCATCATTTCTTGCACAAATCGAAAGAAACGACCGGAGATGCTTTCCTGCTTTGGCGATTAAAAAAATTAATTGCAGAAGATAAAATTGAGGCACAAAATGCTGCTGGCAATTCTAAAGATTTGGAAGTCAAACAAAAGACTGCTAAAACCGAAGCGGAATGAATATAAAAAGGATTCATCACATTGCAATTCTGACTGACGATTACCAGAAAAGCAAAGACTTTTATACAAATGTTTTGGGATTTACTATTTTGTCAGAAACTTACAGGGAAGAAAGAAATTCTTATAAATTGGATCTGGCAATTGACGGCCTTTATCAAATTGAATTATTTTCTTTCACTGAATTTAAAGAGCGGCAGTCATTTCCTGAAGCAAAAGGTTTGAGGCACCTTGCGTTTGCGGTAGAAAATATTGAAGAAGCAGTAAACGAACTTTTAAAGAAGAATGTTGACGTGCAGGGAATAAGAATTGATGACTTGACGAATAAGAAATTTTGTTTTTTCTCTGATCCAAACGGGCAGCCGCTCGAGCTATATGAACTTTAATGATTACAGAAGGAAGTGAAACGAAAATAAAAATGGCAAATATAAATAAACAGGAATATAAACACAGTGATTCTGGGATTTCCGGGCAATATAAAACATGGTTTCTCGATTATGCAAGTTATGTGATTCTTGAACGCGCGGTACCTGCAATTGAAGATGGCTTGAAGCCGGTGCAACGTCGTATTCTTCATGCGATGAAAGAAATGGACGATGGGCGTTTTAATAAAGTAGCAAATATCATCGGGCAGAGTATGCAATATCATCCTCACGGAGATGCGAGTATCGGAGATGCTATTGTGAATCTTGGACAAAAAGAATTATTGATCGAAACCCAGGGAAACTGGGGAGATGTGCGCACGGGTGATGAAGCTGCAGCACCGAGATATATTGAAGCAAGACTAAGCAAATTTGCGTTGGAAGTCGCTTTTAACAGCAAGACAACCAATTGGCAATTGAGTTACGATGGCCGCAAAAATGAACCAATCACTTTGCCAATGAAATTCCCGTTATTGCTTGCGCAAGGCGCTGAAGGGATTGCCGTCGGACTTGCAACAAAAATTCTTCCTCACAATTTTTGTGAGCTTATTGAAGCCACTATCAAATATTACAAAGGAAAAAAGTTTGAACTCTATCCTGATTTTGCTACCGGCGGAATGGTTGATGTTTCTAATTATAATGATGGTGTAAGAGGAGGCAAAGTGAGAGTGCGCGCACGAATAGAAGAGATCGATAAAAAGTCGATTGCAATCAAAGATGTTCCCTACGGAACAACTACTACACAACTTATTGACAGCATAATCAAGGCGAATGACAACGGCAAAATAAAAATTAAGAAAGTTACTGATAACACCGCAGCTGAGGTGGAAATTTTAGTTGATCTGGCTCCCGGAATTTCACCTGACATCACGATTGATGCCCTTTATGCTTTTACTGATTGTGAAATTTCCATTTCACCAAATGCCTGCATTATCGAAGGCCAGAAGCCACGTTTTTTGAGGGTTACAGAACTATTAAAATATGCTGCAGATCATACGCGTTCGCTTTTGAAGCAGGAACTCGAAATCAAGTTGCGTGAGTTGCAGGATAAATGGCATTACACTTCCCTTGAAAAAATATTTTTTGAAGAGAAGATCTATAAGGAACTTGAAAAAAAGCATGAGACCTGGGAAAAAGTAATTTCTGCCATTGATAAAGCTTTTGTTCCTTTTAAAAAGGTTTTGCATCGCGAGGTAACAAGGGAAGATATCCTGAAACTAACGGAGAAGCCTGTACGAAGAATTTACAAACTGGACATCGAAGACCTGATCAATCAAATAAAATCACTTGAAGACCAGATTGAACAGGTGAGGCATCATCTTGAATTCCTTACCGAATATGCAATTTCCTATTATGAAGAATTGTTGAAAAAATATGGCAGCGGTCGCGAAAGAAAAACAGAGATCAAACTTTTTGATACTATCCAGGCAAAAGCCGTAGCGATAGCCAATACAAAAATTTATGTAAATCGTTCTGAAGGGTTTATT
>DASTXM010000131.1:0-2997 GCA_035765495.1 Hanamia sp. | reverse complement strand
GTAAGATGGTATGAATTACAATTAAACAACTTCAGCGACGCGCCTGCTCCGTTTATAAAGTGGAGCGACATTGAACCAAAACAGCGGGAGATTATTATGAAAGAAACAGGATAAAAGAATGTTCTGACGTTGTACACAAGCGTTACTTAAATCAGGATTCTTACTTTGTATATTTACAAAAGAATAAAAATATATCTGCAAAAAGACATTATAATATGAACAGAATCAACATTATTGCTCTCGGCGTAAGAGATATGAGAAGCTCTGTAAAATTTTATCGGGAAGGTTTGGGGTTTCAGACCAAAGAAACAGATGATTGTCCGAAAGTGATCTTTTTCAATACTTTCGGAACCCGGTTCGAATTGTATCCGCTGGATTTATTGGCGCAAGACATTAATGAAACAAATCCGCCTGGCATAAACGAAGGTTTCAGCGGAATTACTTTAGCCTACAACGTGAAAAGCGAACAGGAAGTTCACGACACCATTGAGCTGGCACGCAAAGCAGGCGCCACTATTGCTAAAGAACCTCAAAAAGTTTTCTGGGGTGGTTATCATGCCTATTTTGCTGATCCGGACGGTTATTATTGGGAAGTTGCGTACAATCCTTTTATGCCGCTTGACGAAAATGATATGGTGCAATTGTAAGTTTTACTTTTTGCGCGCCTTCTGTTTTGTAAAAGAACATACTCTTTTTTTATCTGATCAAAGTAACCGTTCCTTTCAATAGTATCTTCTTTTTATTATCACTAACTCCTTCAATCACGTAAATATAAACTCCGGCAGCGCTGGCTACGCCTTTAAAACTGCCATCCCATCCTGTGTTTCTTTTAGTGGTACTAAAAACCTTATTGCCCCAACGGTCAAAGATTGAAAATTGTTTTAGGTTTATTTTTACTGATTCCGGAATCCGGAATAAATCATTTTTTCCATCTCCGTTCGGTGTAAAAGCATTGGGCATAAAGAGGCTACAGCTCTGAGCATGTACATTAACAGTAAAATTGCGGCTACAGCCATTGGCATTAGTTGCAATTATATCATAAATGCCTTCCGCGAAAATCCTGACTGCTGTATCACTGTTACCATTCCATTGATAAGTAATTCCTTTCAAAGCGGGGGCTAACAGCAATGTATCTTTTTCACATAAAGAAGTATCTGACGGAAGATTCAGCTTATCCAGTTCATTTATCTCTACAGAAAAAGTTTCAGAAATAAGACACGAATCAGGATAAGTAATGCGAACATTATAATTTCCAACTGAATTAGTTTGAGGTAAGCGATAGTTGTTTTCTGTTGCGCCGATAATTGCAATACTGTCTTTATACCATTGATAACTGGTGTTAGGCGTAAACGGAACAGTTAGTACCGAATCTGAAGAGCAAGGGACAGCACTTTGATTTTGGATATAAGTAAAGTGAAAATCTTTCGTCGGCAATAAATGTAAATTATCCAAATCGTAAACATAAAAATCTAAATAAGTGGTGCTATCTGCATTGTCAAAGGGCAGGTTCAAAAAAGAACAATCAGGTCCTATTGCAACCACATTGATATCTGACGGAACTGTAAAATTGATCTTGTTTTGTACCCATTTGCTTTTACTGTATACTGTTGTTTTACCAAGTAATTTCCAACCAGAATAATTTGCAGGACAGCCGTTACTGATTGCGTTTGATACGCCAAACGGTACTGCATTACAATTGGCGTTACCAAAGATAGCTACTGTAAATGGAGTCAATTTAAATTTAAAATTCCGATCATCATTCGATTGGAACCGGGCGGCGCTAAAACTCAACGTATATTGTTGGCCAGGGATCAGTGGATTTTGTAAACACTGGCTAATGTAAACCTTTGCAATATCTTTTTCCTGCATATCTGGTTTCCGATAGACGTATTGTCGAATAGATACGAAAGCGTTTCCATCAGGCAAAGGAAGAGCCGGAGGAATAAAAAGCATAACCTGTGCAGAATCATAAGGGCAAAGGAAATTATGGTAATATTGGGCAACGTTACCACTTGTATAATTAGCATATTGCCAAAAATCTATGATGTTGTAATCGTTATTATAAGAATAATTAGTAGGACAATTTTTAAAAGATTCAAAAGAAGCATTTTGCAAAAGATTGCCGTTTACGTTAAAATGGCATTGACAATCAGGATCCTGCAAATCAATTAATCCATCCCCATCGTCATCTTTACCATTGTTACAATTTTCCTGAGAAAAGCTATTATAGCTAAACAATAAAAGGAGAATGCAAAAAAAATAATTAAGACCTTTCATGAGATGAATAGTGTATAGTCTTAAAAAGAATATTCCTTCAATAAAGTACCTGAAAACTTATTTTGTCTTACTTACTCAACAGTCATCAGCAAAACCGTTGCATATGCTGCAATTCCTTCCTGGCGACCGACAAAACCCATTTTCTCAGAAGTGGTGGCTTTGATGGAAACCTGGTTTTCAGAGATCATCAGAATTTCTGCGATCACTTTTTGCATCTGAGGAATGTAAGGCTTTATTTTGGGCGCCTCCAGACAAACAGTAGAATCAATATTGCCGACCACATATTCCGCTTCGGTGATTAACTGAATTGTTTTTTGCAACAGTATTTTGCTATCAATATTTTTGTATGCGGCATCAGTATCAGGAAAATGAAAACCAATGTCACCCAGGGAAAGCGCACCCAGCATTGCATCGCAAATAGCATGAAGCAACACATCGGCATCGCTGTGACCAAGCGCGCCTTTAGTATGTTCCAGCTTCACCCCTCCTATCCATAATTCTCTTCCTTCTGTCAACTGGTGAAAATCAATTCCAAAGCCGGTGCGGAAAGGAAGCCTGTTTGATGGTCGCATTTTTATCGGTTTATGATTTGGGAATACAATTTCGGATTATTTGTTGGTTTACTTGAATTCTTTATAAAAAAATCACTTTATTTCTTCGTTTACCGGAAAAGAAAACGCCCCTTTGCGGGGCGCTTCAAATATACAAAAATGAAAAGTT
>DASTXM010000130.1:0-7696 GCA_035765495.1 Hanamia sp. | reverse complement strand
GTACTGGTGGAAATTGCAAGCTGTTTATCATTTTTCAACTCGCCATCCATTTTCACTGCTTTTTCCGCATATGCCATCCCTGAATCAGGCATCTTCCCTTCACCATATATACAGGCGATGCCGTTATAAATTCTTGATATCCGGTTTTGATCGTTGCCGGCAAAAGCAATAGACATTTTTGAATATTTTGCGGCCTGCACATAATCTTTAGCGGCCATATATGTCGTTTCGATTATTACGTATGTTTCGTAAATGCCAAAACTGTCTTTACGTTCCTCAAATTTTGGCAGTACGGAAAACAACACCTTAAGCGAACCTGGCAAGTCACCATTTGTTTCTAGAATATTTGCAAGGCCAAGCATGGTATAATTGGTACCAACATCATCATGTTGTTTTTCGAACCAGCTTTTTAATGAAAGTATGTCCGTTTTAGTTTTGGTATTGTTTGCTTGTTGCCGGAAATAGTCCAGCAGCCATTGACCTTTTTCTTTATCAGTTTTTGCAGCGTAATATTCTGCTTTAGTGCTATCTGGTAATGATTGACTGTATGAGTTTAGGGTGCAAGAAAAAAACATCAAACAGGTTATGAGTTTTTTCATCTTTTTCTTTACATTTATTTATTGTTTTGAGTAGTGTAAAATGTCGCCTCGCAATCCGCTACAACGAACAAGACTATGTGATGGGAGGAATTCAAGGTCCGTCTGCCCGAACCGTGAAACGAATGTAAATGAAAAAATTGATTATTTGTTTGGTAGTTGATAAAATTCCTTGTGGCGATTTCTTCCAACATAGGTGAAGTAATTATTGCGCCCTCTTTTTATTGTATACCAAACTTCTTATTTTTAAAATCTATGATGATCGTTTTGTTCCAAAACAAATAATTTCCTGCTATTCCATCGGCGATCTTGTGAATCGGTAAAAACGTTTCTCCATATACCTCCACATCTGAAAATCTTTGTCCCGCAAGTGTAAAAGTATCCGTAATCATTTTGCCCATTACACTATGTTTTTTACCCCATGAAGGAATCTCAATTGTGTCAACGTATGATGAACTTGAAAATTTCGAAATATTTGTTTCTTCGGTAATTAACGGAAACATGCTGGAACCATTGTCAAACATGATTCTATAAGATTTACCGTGAATCTTCATTGGCAAAATGATTTCGCCATTTTTACCCAACTCAATATTGAAAAGATTTGAAGCAAATTGCTTTGGCATCTCGTCACAAATTGCAAACTGTTTATCCGGATAGTCAATGATAAGGATTTTATCTTTGAACAAATCTCTGCCAATAGTTCCTATATGAAAAGTATCTGTGAAATCTGGATTTAAAATTTCTCCTCCATAATTCTTATAAATAAATGCCACTTTATTTGTGGCAATATAGTTACCAAAAGTGATTATAAAATCTTTAAAGCATTTATATTGATTCCAGAATTGAAGTGGACTTCTGAGTTTTTGGATCTTATTTTCAACAGTTGGATTTAAAGAATAAAAGGAGCTGAATGAATTTTCGTAAACACCGGTAAGGCCGGTGCCTAAATCAAATTGAAATGTAAAAACATTCGGAAGTCCCTCTATCTTACAAGGAATCTGCATCGCTATTTTGTCATAATATTTTCCATTCAAAGTAGCTCCACTCCATTCAAATTTTGCCCAGGAAATTTTCGTTTTATCATCTGAGTTGTTGGTCAATTTCCAACTTGTGTAAATTGCCTTGTCAGTCAAATAAGAGAAGCTACAAACTGCAATTATTATTACAACTGTGAATGTCAATATTTTGATGCTTCTTCTCATGAAGTAAATTTTAATTCAATCAATCGTTGCGTTTGGAAAAAAAGAAAATGCTGACATGATCACTGCTTCCGCGATTTGTAAAGGATATGAACCTCTGCCAGGGAATTCTGATAAGATGGAGCATCCGGTTTTGATTTTAAACAGAAGCAGTGAAACTTTATTTTCGATAAATTTATTATAATCATTTCATATTTCGATTAAAACAATAACTTTATAGCGATCATTTTTTTGCAGGCACTCCGCTTTCTTTTATCCCGCTCATCATTTGTAGGTAAAAGAAGTTGGCAGAGTATCCGCTGACATCATTGCGCTTACAAAATACGACGTTGTGCGGCTTATCGCATTTTTTTAAACGCACTGATATCAGCCTATCTAACCTTAGCTTTTATACCAATATCCTTCAGCAATACCAGGCGTATCGTCAATGGAATGCAATCACATAAACCACTTAATTCCAAAACACAATTTCATGCAACCCACAACAGCTTCAAAAACAAAAAGGATAGACTCCATAGATGTGCTCAGAGGGCTGGTAATGGTCATCATGGCCCTCGACCATGTAAGAGACTATTTCCATCAGTCAGCAAATCCGCTCGACCTGGCCACTACCACTCCGTTTTTATTTTTCACACGATGGATCACCCATTTTTGCGCACCGGTATTTGTATTTCTTTCAGGCACCTCCATCTATCTGCAAAGCTTGCGTAAAACAAAAAAAGTGCTGCAATCTTTTTTGATAAAGCGTGGCCTCTGGCTCATATTCATAGAGATCGTAGTTATCTCATTTGCCTGGACATTTAATCCGCATTATCATATTATCATCCTGCAGGTGATATGGGCCATCGGCATCAGTATGGTCTTGCTGGGCCTGCTGGTACGTTTACCATTTAATGTCATTTTGGTAATTGGATTCATCATTGTTTTTGGACACAACCTGTTGGATATTCCGGAGTCTGCTCCGGGATTTGTGCCCGGCTTCTGGTGGGACCTGCTGCATCATGGTTTTTTCGCCAGGTACCCGATCGGTCAATCTCATGTGTTGATGATCCTTTATCCATTTGTGCCCTGGGTGGGGCTGATGATGCTGGGCTATTGTACGGGAATATTCTTCTCGCCAAAATTTACGGTCAGTCAAAGAAGAAAAATACTAAACCGTATCGGTATTGGTTTAATCGTATTATTTATTATTGTTCGTTTTATAAACGTGTATGGCGATCCTGAACCGTGGCACACTCAGAAGAATGGCTTGTTCACATTCCTGTCATTTATTAATGTACAAAAATATCCTCCATCCTTAATGTACATGTGCATCATGATGGGGCCGGCTTTTCTGCTGCTGTCCCTTTTTGAAAAGATAAAAAATGGTTTCACGGAAGCAATAAAAGTTTATGGCAGGGTTCCATTTTTTTATTACGTCATTCACCTTTATGTGATTCATTTAGTATCCGCTGCTTTTGTTTTGATCAAAGGGCATTCACTTGCTGAAGCAACTACCATCCATAGCGGCATGCCTTTTTATTTTTTGGCGGCAAAGGATGGTTACAGCCTTTTGATAGTTTATATCATTTGGATTGGGGTGGTAATAGCCCTCTTTCCTTTGTGCAAATGGTATGATCGTTACAAAACCAGTCACAGGGAAAAATGGTGGTTGAGCTATTTGTAAGAGTGGCAGTCTGAAGATTTGTGTTTAGAAATATAGAATGATCCATAGCTGCTAATTACGGATAGCAGTATCGGAGTACAGTAAAACAACAATATTGCTTATTTCTTTCCCATCATTTCAGCTCTGCTTCTTTTAAAAAATCTGAAAACCTCTCAATCGCTTTTGCATCAACAATAATTTGCTCCTGTGCTTCTTTCCAATTTCTTTGCTCTATCGCTTCGCGGATACCGGGCATCGTTTTTACGCCATAACCGGTATAAAAGCCGGGAGCATAAATGGTATGTTTATACCACGCTCTTCGTGGCAAGCCGTTTTCATTTAATAATTGCTGCTCTGCCTGGTAAAGTGATTGATTAAATGCATCACTCACTGAATTGCTTTTTATTTTATCCTGGAAAACAACTTTCAAACTATCGGCGCTTTTTTTCAATTCTGCCAACGCGTTTTGCAAAGGTGAAAAATCAAGATAAGGAACCGCTGATTTTGCAACCGGTGCAATGAATGTTTTGGTCGGATCCTCTCCTGTTCTGTAATCTCCTGATTGGATCAATTTATTTTCTATCGCTGTTGATTCCCTTGAATCATTCACAAGTTTGATCAGTTCATCTGCATACCCGTTGACGGTATTGTATAAATGGGTAAAATCAAAAGGCAAAACATCCGCATTGGCCATACGCAAAACCGCGCGACCTGCAGTTTGCGCCAGCGCTACTTCATAATGAAAACCCGGATCTTTAAAATGGGTAAAATCATAATAATCATCATAAATAGAATGATATTCCCCACCGCTTCCTTCGCCGCCAAAGCCCAGATCCAGAGAAGGAATGCCGGCGTGCTGAATGAATGAAGAGTAATCAGACCCAGAACCCATCGCGCCACGTTTCATTTCTTTTTCATCCATAATTTTTTTGCGCCCATCCGTATTAGTGGTTGTTACAAGTTGACGCGCTTTTCTGCGGTCAAACAAGCTCACATTCGTTTGCGGATCGATTACCGTTTTGGAAATTTCATCGATCAAAGGTTCCAAAGCATGCGAGCCTTCCGCATAAAAGTAGCCTCGTTCATTATTATCTGAATTAATATAAACCACCGCTTTTTGTTGCAATTCCTTTTCATGTGTTTCGAGCCATTCAGTAGAACCAAGTAACCCCGGTTCCTCGCCATCCCATGCACAATAAACGAGTGTACGTGCTGGCTTCCACCCATTCCGCAACATTTCTCCAATTGACTTTGCTTCTTCCATCAGTGAAGATAATCCACTGACCGGGTCGGATGTTCCGTTCACCCAGGCATCCTGGTGGTTTCCTCTTATTACCCATTCATCCGGATATTTATCGCCTTTTATTTTTGCAATCACGTCATAACAGGGAACGATATTCCAGTTGAAGGCAACTTTTAAATGAACGGCTGTTTTTCCCGGACCGATATGATAAGCAAAGGGCAAAGCACCCTGCCAGTTGTGAGGAACATTTGGCCCGGAAAGCGCTTCCAGTAAAGGCTTTGCATCATGATAACTGATCGGCAACACCGGAATTTTTAAAAGATTCGGCGCCTGCAACCTGTCTAATCTTTTTGCATCTTCGGTAGCGCCAACCCCGGGCGTTAACGGATCACCGGGATAAATCACCATGTCCATCACCGAACCTCTTTGTACGCCGTATTCATTTTTGAAAGGACCTTTTGGATACACATCGCCCTGAAAATATCCATCGTCCATCGGATCGCTGTAAATGATACAACCAATGGCACCATGTTCCTGGGCCACTTTTGGCTTGGTGCCGCGCCAGCTATGTCCATATTTTGCAATCACTATTTTTCCTTTTACATCAATTCCCATCCTTTCGAGCACCTCATAATCCTGCGGCAAACCATAATTTACAAAAACCAATTCGCCGGTAACATCGCCATCTGCGCTGTACGCATTGTAGGTAGGCAACTGTCCTTCCTGTCCGCTGGTCGGATCTTCTTTTAGCGCCGGCTCTTTTAATATCGCTTTATAAGTAGTGGGAGAAGTCATTTCCAAAACCCTTGTTTTGGGTGTGGGAAACAAAACATGAAAGGTTTCAATTTCCGCGTCCCAGCCAAACTTTTTAAACTGGCTCAAAAGATATTCTGCGTTTGCCTTACTTCCCGGAGAACTGATGTTGTGTGGCTTTGCCGAAAGTATTTTCATGGTAGCGCCAATATTTTCAGCGCTCAGATTTTTATCAAATGCTGATTCGGCATTTAATTGCTTCTCTACATTTTGTTGATAGAAGCCAATGATTTTTTTTGTTTGGGAAAATGAGATTTGTAAAATAAACAGAAGTGAAATGGATAGGAGAAGTTTTTGCATGAATAGAGAATTTATGTTTTGAAGAAAAGAGAATCAAAAGTAATGTATGGATAAGAAATAGCAAGGTGTCGTCCATGAATGCTACATCTGGATGGCTGAAAGATAATCAAAGTGGATCAGGAAATAATTGGGATTTGTATTTTGCAATAAGAAATAGTAATTGGAAAGTATAGATACCTTATTTCAGATTTTCTATGTCATCTATATCCCGAAGTCGTCCGGATTCCTTTTTGTTTTTGATTAAATCTTCATACCCAATGAAATTGACTACCAGATTATCCATTTGAACTTCCTTTCGATTTATAAAACATTCTTCAAAGGTAACACCATCTACTTCAGTCAATAGATCTATCCGGAGTGGAGGATAACCTAACTGTATTACGTTTCCGGGTTTTGTAAAATCTGATTCTGTAAGATTAAAAGATGAAAATCCAAATTCATTAACTGCCCTAAGGATCGATTTGGCATTTTCGGGAGTAGGATTCAGCCAAATATCAAGGTCTCCCGTATATCGGGGATAGCCGTGAATGGCTACAGCATACCCACCTACAACCAGGTATTCAGCTTTGTTTTTGATTAACAACTCTACAAACTCTTTGAAGTCGCGGCTCAACATCTTTATAATTTATGAATTGATTTCTTAATGTTTCTATCGCCTCAAGTCTTTCTGTTTCGCTCCGCGACATCCAATACTGAAAATCAGTATTTCTGTCTTTCAAATGCACTATTTTAACTGCTTTCTCCATCTATCAAAAATAACAAAAATTAAAAGGAAACATGAAGTAAAATGTAAAAAGCGATACAAGTTTTGATAGACAAAAGAATTGATTTTTTAATCTTTATCAGGGTGACTTCGAACTGACAACCGAATTGATTAAAATGTTGCACAGGCAGGCATCCTTGAATCTTTAAAAATCATAGTTAAGACATTCTCCACAATCCTCCTCTCTCTTCCCCCAATCAATACAACTCAAACACCAGCTTGTTTATTTTTTCATCGTGTATTCTATTCCTGTATTTAATTGGTTGAGTTGAGTATCAGGGCTGGTTATTTTACTAATTTGAAACTATCTAAAATTGAATCTTTACTTGCAAATGGTTCCTGTAAAACCAAATTCAGATAGCTTTACCATAGTGCAGTTGTTAGGTGAATCAATAAAGGCTTTAATAGTAAACATAAGAGTTTTCACTGACAATAGAATTGCGGAAGGATTTGTATGGTTTCCTCCGCTCTCCTTAAAGGATCAACCATAGATGCTGGATAGATACCCAATAGGAAAGCTATAGCACATGGGTGACAGATGCGGCACATACGCCGCACTTACCCCGGACTCATCCCGCAGTTGTGTCTGACTTGTGCTGCCCTGGGTCATTGTCAATCGTAATAAGAAAACAAGAAAATAGCCTACTAAATTCTATTGAAAAATGACGTGGTGGGGAATTTTAAAGATACAATTTTTTTAAATCGCTTGCAATTTTAAAACCTAATAATTAATAAGACACTTTCTTGCGTAGATGGCATAATGCAAAGGATACGAACTTGCCAAGAACCTTCTTGGTTTACCTTTCATGCAAAAAAAACAAGGTGCAAAAAAACCAAGAAGGTTTCATTCATGGCTTTCAAAAAAAATAGGAGCCTCCCAAAAACCTTCTTGGTTTCTACACCCACTCACCTCAGAAAATCTCCCTTCAATTCCATCCATTCAGGCTTCAAGATGCTGTAATAAACCGTGTTTCTACGGTAGCCGTCGTGCAGTAGGGTGTGTGATCTTAAAATACCTTCCAGCTTTCCGCCAATCTTTTCTATTGCCGTCCGCGAGGCGATGTTTCTTTCATCCGTTTTCAGCTCTACCCGCTCCGCATTCAGCTTTTCAAAGGCGTATTCCAGCAAGAGGTACTT
>DASTXM010000129.1:0-6866 GCA_035765495.1 Hanamia sp. | reverse complement strand
TGTAACCAAATGGAAAGTTTCTGTTTTGGATAATTCTGAAGGCCTTACAAGGCTTAACTCAACAGCCTGGTCAACCGATGCTGTAACAAGAGAAGGCCAATTTCTTTGGGGAGACAATGGAATTACCATCCTGAATAATATACAGCCGGTAGCCGATTCAGCGGTAGTAAATATTACGGGGGTTAATATAATGACAAAGCCACAAAACTTTTTTGATTACAAATCTTTGTCATCTGTTGATACAATATGGACGGCTGATACTTTTTATACAGCGAACAATAAAGTTGCGCATGATGCAGGATTTGCAGATCAAAACAAATACAAGTGGGATAGCGTGAGAGGACCGTATAACTTACCTGTAAATATGAGATTGCCTTATAATAATAATTACTTACAGTTTCAATTTGAACAGGCAAACCTCGGAAGGCAAGATTCCGTTTTGTACACTTATATACTCGAAGGCATTGATAAAAGCTGGAGCACCCCAACTTTAAATACGTTTACTGAAAATTACCTGAACCTTTCCCCGGGCAACTATACTTTTAAAGTAAGCAGCAAAAACGTGAACGGCCACTGGAGTAAGCCGGCATCCTTTAGTTTCACCATATTGCCACCATGGTATAAAACGTGGTGGGCTTATACCTTGTATGTTTTGATCGGGCTCGGTTTACTGAGGCTCTACATTGTTTACCGTTCAAGGAAATTGAAGAAAGAAAATAAGTTATTGGAGGAGAAAGTAGCACATCGTACAAGCCAATTGAAAAAATCACTGGAAGACCTCAAAGCAACGCAAGCGCAATTGATCCAATCAGAAAAGATGGCCTCTCTTGGAGAACTGACGGCCGGCATTGCGCACGAAATTCAAAATCCTCTCAATTTTGTAAACAATTTTTCTGAGGTAAATACTGAACTGGCGGATGAGTTAAAGGAGGAGTTAAACAAAACGAATCTTTCTTCAGATGAGAAAAAAACTTTGGAAGAAATCGCCGACGACATTAAGAACAACCAGGAAAAAATTAGTTTTCATGGAAAGAGGGCTGATTCAATCGTCAAAGGAATGTTGCAACACAGCCGCAGCAGCAATGGACAAAAAGAACCGACCAACATAAATAATTTGGCGGATGAATATTTGCGTCTTGCTTACCACGGACTGAGGGCCAAGGACAAAAGTTTTAATGCCACGATGGAAACTGATTTTGATGAGAACGTCGGAAAAGTAAACGTTGTGGCGCAGGATGTAGGCCGTGTTATTTTAAACCTGATCACAAATGCCTTTTATGCTGTAAAAGCGGCTAAACTGCAAAAAGGAAATAATTATGAACCTACTGTAATTGTTTCCACAAATAAGGCAGATGGCAAGGTATTCATCAGTGTAAAAGATAATGGCACAGGGATTCCTGAGAGTGTAAAAAATAAAATATTTCAACCTTTCTTTACGACGAAACCAACCGGCGAAGGAACCGGTCTTGGATTAAGTTTAAGTTACGATATCATTAAAACTCATGGAGGCGAAATTAATGTGAAAAGCAAGGAAGGTGAAGGAACAGAATTTACGATTCAACTGCCGGTAGATCATAATGAATGAAGCTTATTATAACATTTACTAACAACAAATTTTAATTAAATTACAATAAAGATGAAGATTTTAGTTGTTGATGACGAGAGGGACATACAAACGCTTTTTGAGCAAAGATTCAGAAAGGAGATCCGTAATAGACAAGTGGAATTTGAATTTGCCTTTTCGGGTGAAGAAGCTTTGAAATACCTGAATCTTCACGACCAGGAAGCTGTATTGATCTTATCAGATATAAACATGCCCGGGATGAGCGGGCTTGAATTGTTGTCAAGGATTAAAAGGATGCATCATGAACCACCGCCGATAGTTATGATGATCACTGCTTATGGCGATGCGGAAAATTATAAAACTGCGAAAGAACTTGGAGCAGATGAATTCTTAACCAAGCCTGTCGATTTTAAATTATTGAAGGAAAAATTAAACATAAAGAGTTGATGTCAAAAATTTTGGTAGTGGATGATGAGTCGGATTTGGAAGTGCTGATCAAGCAAAAATTTCGACAGAAGATCCGTGAACGTAAATATGAATTTGTTTTCGCCGGTAACGGCAAACTCGCCCTGGAAAAGCTGGACGAGGAGCAGGATATTGATATTATGCTTAGTGATATTAATATGCCCGTGATGGATGGACTTACCTTGTTGAGCAAGCTGAATGAACAACACAGCCTTGTAAAATCAGTTATTGTTTCTGCTTACGGCGATATGGAAAATATCCGCACAGCAATGAACCGTGGTGCTTTTGATTTCATCACCAAGCCTGTGAACTTTGACGACCTGGAAGTGACGATGGAAAAAACGCTTCAACATGTGAAGCAAATGAAGGAAACGATGAAGGCAATTAAAGAAAACAACATCCTTAAAATGTATGTTGACGAAACGGTGCTTAACTTCATGGGCAGCCGCGAGTTTGAAAAAACGTTAATGGTGAATGAAACTGTTGATGTTACTGTTGCTTTTATTGACATCTGCAGTTTCACGTCTATTAGTGAAAACGAAGCTCCAGACACAGTTGTGAAATTATTGAACAATTATTTTGATGTGATTGTAAAAGAGATCATTGCACAGGGCGGATATATTGATAAATTCATTGGCGACGCAGTGATGGCGGTTTTCAAAGGAGATTATCACCTCGACCGCGCTATTGATGCTTGTCTTGCCGCGAAAAGACAAATAGAAAAACTCCCAAACGAATCCGCACAAAAAACTTTTATGCCGAATGTGTCAATCGGCATCAACAGCGGGGAAGTGGTGAGTGGTAATATTGGTTCGGCTAACCTGAAGCGACTTGATTACACTGTTATTGGCGATGCTGTTAATATGGCGCAGCGGTTACAAGCTGCCGCGCAACCCGGGCAGATTTTGATCTCTGAAGCATCTTATCAAAAGGTAAAGGAATCGTTTCAATGCAAAGAGGTAGGCAAAATGACTTTGAAAAATAAGTCAACACCGGTCATGACTTACGAGGTGTTAACTTAGTTTCTGTGCGAAAAAAATCTTTTTTTTATTGGTTCACTGAAAAAAGAGCCTTGGGTTTTAGGGCCAAAATGAAGGTTTAATATTTGATCCGTTGAAGCTGCAATCGATACAATTGTTATCGGGAGTGGCGTAAAAAGAATTGATAGAAACGGGAGTTGCATCAAAAGGAACTGTGGGAAAGAGCCCTCCTGTCTTGTTTTTCAACTCATCCGGATTATTATGAATGAGATATTGCCTGCATCCGTCATCATAGTTCCAGCCGGGAACCTCCTTATTGCTGATGAAAATCCTTTTTTCTTTTTCCTGGCTTACTTCAACAAAACCTATAACTCTTTCCGATGGGTTAGTAGTACAATGAATGTTACCGGTAATTTCAGTAGGTTGTGCAGCGAAAATGGAACCGATTTCCTCTGTATTCTTTTTCAATTTTTGAAGGTAAGAGTAAGCTTCCTCACTTATTGAATATTGCTTGACAATTATTGAGTACAAAACCCCTAATTTTTGATCAGCGGCAGGAATCGACATGACTGGGAAGTAGATATGATCGCTGCTGAGCATCTTCGAAGAACCCGTAATTATATTTGAAGAAACAATATCTTTCCAACATACGTGGTTAGCCGAATCTGCGTGATGATCCTTGTATTTGTACCGCACACCTATAACAACATGCGTATCCTTATCAACGATAAAAACCAGCGAGCTGTAAAACGGAGCATGGTACTCCCATGTTTCTTCATACTTCCAGTAATAATATCCAACTTCATTTTGATCACTATGGGTATTGATATAAATTTTTACGCCATCATTATTTCGTATCCAGCTAAGACTGTCAATAGCAGGAGTTGATCGGTATTCGGAGTAATTGGAAACGTATTCTTTGCCATTAGCTGTTTTTATTTTCAAACGATATTTTTCATTGCTGCTTAACTGCAAGGAAGAAGAGGTATAAACACCGTCCCCTGTTTCGTACAAAGGAAAACTTTCATTATTTTCCCCTTCAATATTGATCATTGCATTATGTTCACGATTGTCAACAACTGAATCATTATAAATTTTGAGCGTGCGGCTGAGTGTAATTGCCGTAGGACTGTCGCTTCCATTAATAAAGCCTTCAACCACCAAATAGCCGGATGAGGGCGATTGAACCTTTGGATAATATTCAGTTTTGCAGCTTGTTGCTAAAAATCCAAGTAAAAATAAGCAGGCTATTGATGTGATTAATTTCATGTACCGGTAAAAACGAAAGTTGAGTTTGAAAGATAATTATCTTTTATTGCAAAACCGGTTTGTTTTTTATTAAGTGCTCCCTTCTTGTTATGAACGGCGTTAACGTTAAGAATAAAAATCAAGGTTATTTATTCGTTTACTACTTTCCAACCCCGAATATTTATGGCCAAAAATCAGGCTTTACAGGTGAACCGAGCAACCTGCAATCCATGCAATTAATTTCCGGTGTGGCGAAAAAAGATTTTACTCCTCCTGCTCCATACTCATAAGGTGTGGTAGGATAAAGGTTGGCATTTTCACTGACGCTCTGAGGATCATTTTGAACTATCCACTGAATACATTGCATTTTATAACCCCATCCCGGCACTTCACTATTGCTGATAAATAATCTTTCGCTTTGTTTTTCCTGGCTCACTTCTACAAAGCCAATTACTGTTTCATTAGGATTTGTTATGCAATGAACATTGCCGGTCAATTCAGAAGGTAGCGGACCTGTTATAGAGCCGATTTCCTCCGAATTGGTTTTTAAAATTTTGAGGTAATTATATCTTTCTTTACTTATGGAATATTGAAAAACTTTAATACTGTAGAGAACACTTAATTTTCTGGATTGAGGTTCAATTAACATAATTGGAAAATAGATATTGTCGCGGCTTAACTTCTCAGACGAACCAATATTAATATTGGTAACAGGTGCATCTATCCAGCACTTGTATAAAGTTGTATCAGGTAACCCACTTTGATTTCGACCTGTTACTCCATAAGGTATAAGACTTCCTGGTGGATAAGCATATTTTAATGAGCTGTAGTAGGTAGAATGGATCTCCCAAGTTTCATCATATTTCCAAAAGTAGTATCCGGGCTGCACCCGGTCTTGATGCGTACTAATATAAACTCTAACACCATTGTTATCACGCTTCCAACTAAGGCTGTCAATATCCGGAGTTGTTCGATAACTTGAATAATCAGACTGATATTCTTTTCCAAATTGTGTCTTTATATAAAGTCTGTATTTTTCGTTGCTGTCCAATTGAAGAGGTGCAGAAGTGTAAACACCATCACCCGTTTCATGCAAAGGAAAACTTTCATTATCGCTTCCCTGGATGTTGATGATCGCATTGTGTTCACGATTGTCTCTGGTTGTATCGTCATAAATTTTCAGGGTTCGCGAAAGCGTTATTGTGGTAGGTCCGCCATCGCTATTGATAAATCCTTCAACAACAAGATAGCCGGTTTTGGGTGATTCGACGGGTGGGCGATATTCAATTTTGCAGCTGCCTGCAAAAAAGGTGATGAGTAAAAAGATGGTGATATATTTAAAACAATCTTTCATTCATTATTTTAAATCACGGCCAAAAATCAGGCTTTACAGGCGATCCATGTACCGTGCAATCCATACAATTCCTGTCTGCAGTTGCGTAAAATGATTTTATGGCCCCAAGGCCGATTTCTTCATGAACAAGTGTCGGAAACAAGTCGCCTTTGTCTTTCACATCATCGGGATTGTTTTCAACAGAAACTACAGAACAGTGAGGATCATAATTCCAATTGGGCAATTGATTATTGCTGATAAAGAGCCTTTCGCTTTCTCTTTGCTGTAAAACTTCAACAAAACCAACTACAGTTTCAGATGGATTAGAAAGGCATTGAATATTTCCTTTAAGTTCTGAAGGCAACGGCCCGGTTATAGAACCAATATCCTCAGAATTTTTTTTAAGTATCCGTAAATAATCATATTGTGCCTTACTGATTTCATATTGCTTCACCTGGATAGAAAAAAGGACACTGAGCTTTCGCCCGCCAGGTTCTATTGACATAATTGGAAAATAAATATGGCCGTTACTTAATTTTTCTGAAGAGCCAATATTGATATTCGAGGAATTTTCAGTTTGCCAGCATTTATAAAGCGAGCTATCGGCACTATGATCAGCGAACCTGAAACTGACACCAACCGGAAATAAGCCTCCCGGGGAATAGAAATAAACAAGTTGACTAAGAAATGCAGAATGAATTTCCCAGGTTTCTTCATAACTCCAAAAATAATAGGTAGGTTGTACAGCATCATCATGAGTATTAATATAAATTTTGACGCCATCGTTATTTCTGTTCCAACTCAGGCTGTCAATCTCAGGAGTTGATCGGTAGCTTGAATAATCAGATTCATATTCCTTGCCAAATTGAGTTTTTATGTAGAGCCGGTATTTTTCATTGCTATTCAGTTGTAAAGGTTCGGAAGTATAAACTCCATCACCTGTTTCATGCAAAGGAAAACTTTCATTATCGCTTCCCTGGATGTTGACGATTGCATTGTGTTCACGGTTGTTTCTTGTGGTATCATCATAAAGTTTTAGTGTTCGTGAAAGAGTGATGGTAGTAGGACCGCCATCACTATTGATAAATCCTTCTACAACGAGGTACCCGGTTTTTGGTGATTCGACGGGCGGGCGATATTCAATCTTGCAACCTGTTGCAAAAAACAGTATTAAGAATAAGCAGGGGATCGATTTTATATGACTCATAAAAAAGGACGAACCGGTAAATGAATATGGTCTATTGGTGGTAGTTTCATGTAAGTTAGTATGATTTTT
>DASTXM010000128.1:0-15109 GCA_035765495.1 Hanamia sp. | reverse complement strand
CCGAATGAACGATCCTGAAACCTTTGATCGTTACATTGCTTGCTTTAACAGAAATGATCTCATATTTATGTTCTCCATCCAAAACCGGGTAGTTTTTCCCAAGAAGAACAATGCATTTGTCGATGATAATATTTTTTTCTTTATAAACACCGGGGTTTACCAAAACCGTATCACCATTTGAAGCCATCGAAATTGCCTGTTGCACAGAAGCCACCGGACTGTTTTTAGCAACAGCTATGATCTTTGCCAGGCTTGGCTTTTGTCCAAGAACAAAAATTGATAGAACCAGTGTGATTATTTTTTTCATTATTGGATTACTCCTTTCCAGGTGACCGTGTTGCCACCAAATTCTTGTTTTGCCTGTTGCAAACTTTCTTCTGTTTGAAAAGCGGCAATGTTGCCATTCATGGGTGTCCGAAAAGATTCACTTTTTAAATAAAACGCTTTTTGTGCATCAATGAAATCGTGTTTGCCTCCGAAATCAACAAAATAAATTTTCCAGTTATTTGTGGGCTTACTGTTTTCTGAAATAAATGAACGAAGGCAATGCGCGTCGTCAAACTTATAAACCTTACCCGTTGAAGTGATGGCTTCTGCACCAAATCTTGCATCGCCAAATGGCATTTTACAATAGCTGCAATTGTCTTTACCCAACACAATGGGTTGAGTGGAAGAATTGCAGGAAGAAAGAAAAACCACAGCTGCCAACATCAGTGCTACAGCGGGTTTTATGACAACTGAAGTTTTCAAACTTCTTTTATTTTTCTTTTTAATTCTTAATTCAAAAATGTTGAGTGCGAGCAACAAAACTCCTACTCCGGCAAAAAGAAATCCCCCCAATGCAGGAACCGAATAGGCACCAAAATTCAACAATTGTTTGAAACCGATCATAGGAGGCTGATAAGCCATTCCCGGAATAACAATGGCTGCATCGGGATTAAGGTTGTGGCCATAATTATATTCCCATCTCCAGAAGTCGTACATGGCTATGATGCCAAACAAAGCAAATAAGACAAATACCGTTTGCAATATCCATCTCTTCCCTACAATTGCCGCTATCAAAAGCAAAACCGAAAACCCGATGATGATGGGAACAAGAATTTTGAATTCAAAAAAATCTTCAGTGTGTAAAGATTTCATCCCTATGTAATGATTCAATCCATTGATAATATCCACATTTCCGCCAAGGTGATTTGGATAAATAAATAATTTCAAGCCTTCAGGGTATTGTGGCGCATTTAAGTCAATTCGCCACATCGGCACTTTAATCACCACCAGCAAAGCCATGGCCCCAACAACCAGCAGAATGCGGTTTATATTTTTTATGGACGAAACATTTTTCATGATCTGTGATTTAAGGTTTCCCCGGATTTATTCCGGGAGAAACCTCATAAATTATTTCATTGACAAAGGCGGTGTTGACGAAGAATCAGGCATATTTTTTCCTGTACTGAAGGTAAGCGGCACATTGCTGTTGGCCGCCGAAACCCTCACGTAGCCCTGCATTTCCTGGTGCAATGCACTGCAAAAATCTGTACAATAGAACGGGTAAATTCCTGGCTTTTCCGGTGTCCAGTAAAGTGATTGGGTTTCACCGGGCATCACGAGCAACTCAGCGGTATTAGGTGCTCCTTTGATTGCAAATCCATGAGGAACGTCCCAATCCTGTTCAAGGTTGGTAACGTGCCAGTATACCTGGTCGCCCATCTTGATTCCTTCAATATTATCCGGGTTAAAATGTGAACGGATCTGTGTAATGTAAACATCAACTCTCTTTCCGTTACGAACAACTTTCGCCTCTGATTCACCTTTGGTTACATAAGGATTGGTGTTTTTGTTGATGTCGAAAAACTTAACGGATTTGTCTTTTAGTAATGAAGCTTCAACTGCCTGTCCATAGTGCGGTTCACCAATCGTTGGAAAGTCGAGGAGCAATTTCATCTTGTCGCCGCTGATGTCAAACAACTGGGCTGCCTGAGCCAATTCAGGTCCTGTTGGTAAATACCTGTCCTTAGTGATTTTGTTGTAAACGATCACATATTTTCCGTTTGGCTTTCTTGTATCGCCGCCGGGAATTGACAAGTGGCCGGGAGAATAGAAAGTCGGCTGCCTGTCAATGATCTTCAAAGATTTGATGTTCCATCTTACAATTTCTGATGAAACAAACATGGTGGTGATGGCATTACCTCTTCCGTCAAACTCTGTGTGCAATGGGCCTAAGCCTGGTTTTTTCACTTCACCATACAAAGCGGATTCATATTTGATCACAGGAATACCGTCATAATCGCCAATGAAATCTTTGTTGGCAATGGCTTTTTGAATCTTATCAAAACTGAATACGGGTATCAATGCGGCAAGCTTTCCACTTCCAACAATGTATTCACCTGTGGGATCCACATCGCATCCGTGCGGTGATTTAGGACAAGGAATAAAGTAACATACATCTTTCAAATCCTTTGAATCGAGCACGTTCACAGATTTCTCAACTGTTGAAGTTGCTGAATGTGAACTTTCATCATAGACATTGTGTACGTAAGAAACATTTTCAGTTTTTCCTTTACCTTCTTTGGCATATTCTTCAAGCTTTTTCCAGTTTACAGCCAGGATAAAATCCTTATCCCTTTGTGAAGCGTTCACTTCCAATAAAGTGTTGGCTTGTTCTGTATTATAACAAGAGAAAAAGAACCAATCATTGGATGGGCCTTTACCGGAATGGCTCAGGTCGAAATCAACCGGCGGCACACGAAGCTGAAAAGCAATCTTCATGCGACCGGTGGTTTTATCCACGCTCACAAAACTGATAGAGGCATTGAAATTCTTGCGGTAAGTGTTAATGGGCACATCACCATTGTCATTATCCATCGGCACCGCAAAACGGGTTCCTGCTACCACGTATTCTGTGTTTTCAGTCACAAAAGGTGAAGAGTGGTTTCCTGCGCTGTTAGGGAGTTCCAGTATCTCAGCCGTCTTAAATGTGGTAAGATCAAGCCTGGCAATACGTGGAGTATTGTTGGCATTCGCAAATAACCAGCGGCCATCAATTTCACCGTTCGTTTGAGAAAATTCAAGGTGGTGAAGGTCATCCCATGGAACGGAACCGTGCGAGGTTTGCAGCATCGGTTTTGTTTCTTCACTGTAACCGTAACCGTTTTCAGGAAACACGGAAAACACAGGTATCTCTTTCAATAACCTGCCCGAAGGAAGTCCATATACATTAACCTGGCCACTGAATCCCCCCGAAACGAAATCATAGAATTCGTCATACTTCCCGGGGGCAACATAAACCCGTTGAGCAGCATCTCCTGAAACCACATCTGCAGTGTTTTTGGGTTTGCAGGAATAAAAAGCAGTTAGCGTTGTCGCGGCTATCAGCGCATGAAGCCAAAATCGATTCTTTTTCATTTTGATAATTTGTAATTGCGTTTTTTAAAACAGGATCGCTTTTATTTTACACCGTCGTTTTCACGCATGAATTCGTAAACATTACGCGCATCCTCATCAGATAAATTTTGATTGGGCATACGAACAAGGCAAATCTCCAGCAACGCCTGCGCTTTTGGATCCTTGTTGAGCATATCATCTGTGTTGGTCACAAAATTCATGATCCATTCAGGAGTATGACGTGAGGTTACACCTTTCCAACCCGGGCCAACGAGTCTCTCATCAGTCAATTTGTGGCAGGCACTACACTTAACTTTGTAGATTTTTTCCCCCGCTTCTGCCATCTCCTTGTTCAGGGTTGGACTTACATCTACATGGGTAAATTTTCCTTCACCCCTTTTCGGATCATAAGAAGGATTCCCGTTGGCAGTTTCGCTACTCGCTGTATCGGTTCCTGCTTCGGGTGTGGTGGCTTCTACAGAGGATTGATCATTTTGGTCTTTGCCTGATCCTGAATTGTTACAACTAACGAACAATAGCGCAAACAAGCTTAGATAGATTACCTTTTTCATAACACTTTATTTTTTTTAGATTTTAGAATACAAAATTATTGGAGCGCTCATTTTCAGTTTATGCGTTTAGTCATATTTCAAAAATGACCACCTTCGTTTCAAACACTAATTTAAGTATATTTGCTTGAACATCACTAGTTTACAACCAGCAAAATGGTTTAATAATAATTGTATGATTCAAATCATACAACCATGCGAGCTAAATCATGTACAAAATCCTGACCGAAAGGATTTTATGTTCTTTATTTACATCCTAAAATGAAAAGACAATGATTGATATTGATCAACTGCTTGAATTAGGTGCTACGTATAAGAGTTATTCTACAAATGACATGATCTTTATGGAAGGAACCGAATGTCATTATTATTACCAGTTACTTTCGGGATCAGTCCGCTGGGTTCAGATTGGTGAAGATGGAAAAGAGTTCGTTCACGATATGATTGAACCGGGAGAATGTTTTGGCGAATTTCCCCTGTTCGACGGTCAACCATATGCCGCTTCAGCTTTTGCCAACAGCGGAAGCGTTGTCCTTCGTTTGCCAAAAGATACTTTTCAACAATTACTCCGCGACCAGCCGGAAATACATGCCCAATTTTCAAGACTGTTGGTAGAACGGTTACGTTTCCGTTTTTTGATCTCTAAAGACCTTGCAGGTAATAAACCTACCGACAAAATTTGCAGCCTGCTCAGTTATTATAAAACCCACAAAAAGTATTTTTGCAACAAATGCAACCAGGTTCAACTTACCCGTCAACAAATAGCAGATATGACCGGGCTACGTGTAGAAACAGTCATCAGGAGCATACGCCAGTTGGAAGTGGTAGGAAGATTGCAGATCCAGAAAGGGAAAGTCTATTATTAAGAATATGACCTGACTCATACAATTAATTTTATTTCTGGTTTTATTTTGCTTCAAAAATGGATCGTTCGTTAAGAAATTGGGTTTCTGTATCTTTATTTAATCTTATGCTGGTGGCCATTCTTGGCAGTACTTTGCGTTACAAGATCGCTTATTCTCTTCCATTTATTAACCAAAAATTTCTTTTAAACGCACATTCTCATTTTGCATTTTCAGGATGGGTCACCCAGGTGTTGATGGCGATCCTGGTCAAATATCTTTCTGACAAAACGGGAAAAAATTACTTTGGTAAATTCAGGTGGATTTTTTGGGCGAATCTCATTTCCTCTTATGGAATGCTCGTCACGTTCCCTTTCCAGGGCTATTGGGCCGGTTCGATATTTTTTTCAACAACAGCCGTTTTAGCCGGCGTGATCTTCGCAGTCACTTATTGGAAATGTTTAAAATATGTCCCTTCATCGCCTGTAAAACCTTTTTTGAAAGCCGCCCTGATATTCAATGTGGTTTCTTACATCGGTCCATTTGTGCTCTCTTATATAATGATCACCCGTCTGCCTTATACAGGACTTTTTATGGCAGCCATTTATTTCTTTCTGCATTTCCAGTACAATGGATGGTTTCTCTTTACCTGCATGGGGCTATTTGCAGAGGCATTATTAAGGTTGGGAGTTGAACCGGGAAAAATAAAAACGGTTTTTTATTTGTTTGCTGGTGCCTGCGTTCCTGCTTACCTGCTTTCCGCACTCTGGATCCCTGTTCCTTTTTGGGTATATATTTTGGTGATCCTTGCCGCTCTTGCTCAACTCATTGGATGGGGAATTATGGTGCAGTCGGCGAGAAAGAAACTGAATTTGATGAAAGCAGGTATAAGCCGTTTTGCGCAAACGCTGTTCTTCCTTTCCGGCTTTGCCTACACACTTAAACTGCTGCTACAAGCCGCTTCGGCTATTCCTTCGCTCAGCCATCTTTCTTATAGTTTCAGGCCAATTATTATAGGATATCTCCATTTGGTTTTGCTTGGAGTCGTTACCATTTTTATACTTGCTTACATCATTAATCATGATTATTATCCACTGAATAAGACAAGGAAAAACGGCGTGATCATTTTTGTTGCCGGCATCATAATCAATGAAGTTTTGTTGATGATCCAGGGCATCGCCGATATGAGCTTCTTTTCGGTTCCCTACATTAACAGGTCTTTATTGTTAGCTGCACTTATCTTATTTGCCGGAATGTTTTTAATCAATACAAAATACAAAGTTGTAGATGAAGAAAGGAAAGAAAAAGCAGTTGTGAAGTGAGGTCCCGAGCGGATTCGAACCGCTGTGGAAGCTTTTGCAGAGCTCTGCCTAACCACTCGGCCACGGGACCCTTTCTTTGAAAGCGCACAAAAATAGGTAATTTTTGTTTAGAACAAATTTAATAGGAACATAATTTAGATTAAAGAATTGGAGAAGTAATTCGGCGCTTCTGCATCTTCAAATTTTTCATTCTCAATGAAGTACTTTTGTATCATTAATTATTAATCGAATGTTATTATGCAGCGAATAGCTGAATCGGAATTGATTGTAAATGAACGCGGCGCTATCTATCACCTTGATGTGAAACCAGACGAACTTGCCACCAATATTATTACCGTTGGAGATCCGGCACGTGTAGCCAGCATAAGTAAGCATTTCGACAGGATCGAAGTGCAGAGAAAACACCGTGAATTTATCACGCACACAGGTTTTATTGGCAACAAGAGAATTTCAGTAGTAAGTACGGGCATCGGTCCTGATAATATAGATATTGTGCTTAACGAACTGGATGCGCTGGTGAATATTGATTTTCACAGCCGGACAGTAAATGAAGAAATGACGCAATTAAATATTATCCGCATCGGCACTTCCGGTTCTTTGCAGGCGGATATCCCAATTGATAGTTTTGTGGCAAGTAGTCACGGTCTCGGCCTGGACAACCTGATGAATTTTTACCTGCACGAATCAAATGAAGAAGAAAAACAACTGATTCATTCTTTTAAAACGCAAACACAGTTGCACAGTGGTTTTGGCGATCCTTACATTTCTGCCGCTTCCATTCATTTGCTGAAACATTTTGTAGATGGTTTCCACCAGGGAATAACAGTTACCTGCCCGGGTTTTTATGGTCCGCAGGGGCGGATACTGCGCCTCGGAATTACCCATCCTCACCTGATCGACCAGCTGACTGATTTTCAATTTGGCCACCATCGTATCTCGAATTTCGAAATGGAAACTTCTGCAATTTATGGATTGGGCAAAGCGTTAAATCATCATTGCCTCTCGCTTAACGCTATCATTGCCAACAGGATTCACAAGAATTTCAGTAACGATTCGCTTGGATTGATAGACAACCTGATTGAAAAAGCGCTGCAAATAATTACAGAAAAGTTGTAAAAAATGAAAATCAAATTTTATAAATACCAGGGTGCGGGAAATGACTTTATCCTCATTGATAACAGGGAAAAAATATCGCATGAATTTACGGTACAGCATATCAAAAAAATGTGTGACAGGCATTTTGGCATCGGTGCCGACGGATTGATGTTATTAAACAACAAAGAAGGTTTTGATTTTGAAATGATCTATTTTAATTCCGATGGCAACGAAGGTTCAATGTGCGGCAACGGCGGCAGATGCATTGTCCAGTTTGCCTCCAACCTGGGCATTAAAAAAAATGAATACAAATTCCTGGCAAGCGATGGTGAGCATGAAGCAAGAATAGATCTGAACAGGGAAGTCAGCCTGAAGATGAACGATGTAACGGACGTTGATTTCTCAATGGATCATTATGTCCTGGATACCGGTTCGCCTCATTACGTAAAATTCGTGAGTGATGTACAAGGCCTTAATGTTGTATCGGATGGAAGCAAGATCCGCAACAGCAGGGACTTTGCAGAAAAAGGCATCAACGTTAATTTTGTGCAGACGCTTGATGATGACCACATCTTTGTGCGCACTTACGAGCGCGGAGTAGAAAACGAAACTTTAAGTTGCGGCACGGGTGTTACCGCTTCTGCACTGATGGCAGCGCACAACGATAATGGATTCAACCATGTGGAAGTAAGAACCAAAGGCGGCCATTTGAATGTGGAATTTGACAAGATAAACGATTCCGAATTCAGGAATATTTGGCTTTCCGGTCCTGCCACATTTGTTTTTTCAGGTGAATATGAAATTAAAGAAGTATGATTTTTAATGTGCGCGTTTACGGTATTTTGGTAAATGAAAAAAAGCAAATTCTGCTGAGTGATGAAATTATCCGTGGCAATTTCTACACTAAATTTCCGGGAGGCGGATTAGAAATAGGTGAAGGAACACGTGATTGTTTGCAAAGAGAATTTATGGAAGAAATGAACCTTCGCGTGGAAGTCGGAGATCATCTATATACCACAGATTTTTACCAGCAAAGCGCCTTCAATCCTGAACACCAGATCATTTCCATTTATTATCACGTTGCAGCAAAAGAAAGTTTCGATCTGAACAAAATTAATTCCACCCATGAAGAACAACCGGAAACATTTCGTTTCGTAGATCTGCAACAATTTTCAGAAGAAGATGTGAGTTTACCAATTGATAAAGTAGTAGCTAGAAAACTTACGCGGATGAGATAAATTCCCCAACAATAAAACAATAGAACAATAAAACAATAATAACCCCAATAATCAATAATTAATAATCAAACCTTACCCAGCAGTAGGAATATTCTCAAAACCTCCCTCCTCCTCTCCCATCGCTGCAAGTTTCATTTTTTGTGCAACATTATGGCCAACATAATTTTCGATCCTTCCTTCAACAAAATAAATGACAGGGGTTAAAATGATGGCAAGGGAAAATTTATACAAGTAATTCATAATGCCTACTGCAAGGATCAATTGCCACGAAAACAATCCACTGAAGGCAATGAACAAGACGATGTAGCTATCAACCAATTGAGAGACTAAGGTGGAACCTGTAGCGCGCAGCCACAACTTTTTATTGCCGGTTACTTTTTTTATTTTTTGAAATACAAAAACATCAACGGCCTGGCTCACTAGAAAGGCTACCAGACTTCCAATGATGATGCGCATGTTTTGGCCAAAAATGGCACTGAATGATGCCTGTATGTTTTCAACTCCTTGTTCGTGGCTACTGTTTAACCACGCACTTGCCGGCGGCAAAGCAATCGCGATAAAATACATAAGAAAGGCATAAGAAATAAGAATAACAGCTGTAATCGAAATTCGGCGGACGGCTTTTGGACCGTAAAATTCATTGATGATGTCGGTGATCACAAATTCCAACGGCCACAGGATAACACCACAGGTAAGCGTAAACGCTAATCCGCTCTGACCGAAAAGAGTGAAATTAGCAGGCTTCAAACCAAACACACCTTCCAGGGAAAATAACTTCATCCCGATCGCTTCGGCGATCAGAGCGTTGGCAACAAAGAATGCGGTAAAGCCTACAAATATTTTAGTGGGTTTGTCATTTACAATTTTATGGATCATAACTGTTATTTATAAAAAAAGAAGTAATAAAATTGAATGGGCAAAAAAGCAATATTGACAATAGTAAGCCATTTAGGCAAAACCAACTTTTTCCTTAAAGCAAATACGACAAGATAGGTAATGCACATGAGCAGGTTGATCACAATCGCCAAAAAACCAAGGATGATGACCAGGTCTTTAAAAAATGGAAGCTTTGTGACCGTTCCCGGTGTTGGGTTTCCAGTTGCCGATGATTGAATAATTGAAAAAATCACAAACAGTATGAAGCAACCATTGCAGATAAAAGTGAACCTCGAAAAAAAGGAAATTAATTTCATTAATATACAGTGTTTTGAAAAACTCTCACCAAAATAATATTAATTTGTCGGAATTATAATTTTTTGAATGGCAAATGTACTGAGTATTGTTACCTACAAAATACTTCCGCCAAAATTGGGCGGACAAAAGGGAATTGCCCTCTTCAATGAATATTTTTCCAAAGAAGTAAACCTGTTTTGTTTCACAATTCAGGACAATGATCCTTCACTTGCGCCATACCCTGTTTTTAACCGGCTCTCGAACGAAAAACTGCGTTATATCAATCCATTCTATTTACAAAAGATCAGGAAAATTATCCGGGAAAAGAACATCACTCATGTAATTGTTGAGCATCCTTATTACGGATGGATGGCTTTGTTGTTGAAAAAATATGAAAAGGTAAAAGTGATCGTTCATTCACACAATATTGAATCGGAAAGATTTAAGACCGTGAACAAATGGTGGTGGAAAATTTTATGGTATTATGAAAAATGGATTCATACAAAAACGGATTTTACTTTTTGCATTACCGAAAAGGATAGAAATTATTTTCATGAAAAATACAAATTGCCCTTACAAAAAAGTGCTGTCATCACGTATGGCATTTCATGGAACGAAGCGCCAACTGAAGAGGAAAGAAATAATGCAAAGAAGATCTTGGTCGAAAGGTATTCCCTTCCTCTGGAAACAAAATTATTCCTGTTCAACGGCACGCTCAATTATCATCCCAACCTTGTGGCTGTAAAAAATATTATTGAAAAGATCAATCCTCTTTTTTCAAAGAAAAATAAAGAATACAGGATCATCATATGTGGTAAGGGATTGCCTGCCGAAATGAATGAGTTAAAAGACTATGCTTCGCAAAATATTATTTACGCAGGTTTCGTGGATGATATCACTGAATATTTTAAAGGCGCTGATGTCTTTATCAATCCTGTGAACGATGGAGGCGGCATCAAAACAAAACTCGTGGAAGCGCTCGGCTACAATATGAATGCCGTTTCCACAGAAAACGGGGCTATCGGAGTGGAAGAAAATATTTGTAACGGAAAACTGTACCTGTCCGGAAACCAGGATTGGGAAGCGTTTGTAAACAAGATGGAAAGAAGTTTGGAAAATCTAAATAACATTCCTCCTTCTTACTTCGATCACTTTTACTGGAAAAACATTGCAGCCAAAGCAGCGGAAATTGTTGAGCGGATAAAATGAAAAAAAGAATAAAAAGTTCATTTACTCTTCGCCAAAAAAGAATTGATCAACATTTTAAAATTACCGCTGGTTCCCTAAAACGGTTATTGTAACTTCTTTTTAGGAGGTAAAAAGTTTTCCTTTGTGATAACGCTCTTTCCTGTTTTAGATTCCAATTCTTTTCTCGCATTTTTAGCAATTGAACCACCTTTTTTACTTGCCTTCGAATTTCCCTTGACTCCTTCAGCCTTTTCAGCCTCAGCGATTTGTCTGGTAGATAATTCCGCTAAGGCTGTAAAAATTAACTCTCCCTCACTCATATGGTCGCGTAAATTTTGGCTTTTTAATCCTTTAAGATTTTTGTGTTGTTTCACTGTCATGCCGGTCCACTCTTGGTGGATTATGTTCGTTAGCAAAGCGAATTCTTCATTTCTTGTAACTCCACTTAACTTACCTGAAAGCAATTTTCTTTTCTTTCCATTTGTTTGCATTTCTACCTGGGGACAATTTGTCCCTATGTAGAAATTTAGCTCAGAATCTCTTTTGCGCAACTTCTTCAAATAGTCAGTTGGATTTTTACTTTCTGAAAGAACACCAACTATATCAACAAGCGAGAAGTACCAAACTTCCAATTCCTCATCATAAGCACTTCGTATTCTTTTTCCTTCAAATACGTTGATTTGGTTCATTTTTCATTTTTTGAAATAGATTAAGATCATTAAAAATCGCAGTTTTTATTTAATTGCTATTTCCAATTTATTTATTAAAAATAACATATTTGTATTTGCTGAAGACAATTATGCAAATTGACTCTGGAATCATATACACAATAACACTATTCCATCATTTGCTCCACATGCGCCAACCTTCCATCTTTCGTCATCCCTTCGATTATGACACGAAAAGATTCTGTTACATCATTGTTGAAGAACTTCAAAAGTACTTTGTTATTGCCCGGTGTTGTAACAACTGATGGATTCCAGTAAAGCGTTGTCCTCAAATCCTTCTTTTCATCATCTGCTGTGAATGAATCATAATTTGGAGAATAAAATTGCCTGATGATCGTGTATCCACTCACCATATTATTCGAAAGTCCTTTGCCGGGTTCCTGTTTCTGGTCACCGCCCTTCCTTGTATAGATCGCGATTGCTCCATTCGCCCCTCCGCCTGCCGCACCCATGAATGGTGGCTGAAAAACCTTTACATAAGCCACATTATTTACCGACAAAGTGGAAAGAAGATCTGCGGTTGCCGGCATTTCATCCAGGTACAATTGTGGCGTTCCTCCACGGTAGGTTAATGTTGGCGGATTGGTAGTTGTATTTATCTGGAGTCCTGCCACTTTTCCTTGCAGGTATTGGAAAATGTCCAGGGAAGTATTCCTGAAAGGATCATTCAACAGGTCAAACTCACGGGCATCCCCACCCGAAAATAATCCTGAAGTATAACGCTTGTCCAGTTCCTCCAATGGAGAAGTAGATTTTCCTTTGATCGTAACAGTAGCCAAAACTTTCCCTTTGTATTCCTGCAGCAACCGCTCCATCTCATCATTCAAATGAATGTGGTAATCATAGCCGGTTGTGTCGGCAGCATGATTAAAATAAACGCCCGTGGCTTTTTCATTTTGCGAAAACGGCATCAGCTTGTTGTTCAGGAACTGAACATTTACATCACCCAATTCATTGTTTTTTCCAACCTGGTAATAAATGGTTGCTGTATCAAAAAGTACCATCGAAGGATCAGAAAAACTTCCGTCAGGCGAAACGGGAACAGGGATAATTTTTGTTCCGGCATTCTTATTACTGATCATCAAAGTGATTTGTTTGGCCAGTTCCAGTTGAATCGGTGTGGCCCCATAAATTTTTCCTGAAAGTGTAAGATAGCTTGTGTCCTTTTGGTATTTGATTGTAGGAAACTTGCCCGCCACCAGGTTTTGCCAATCGATGTGACGCCAGCCATTGGTCAGCATCACGAGATCCAATTGCTGCATTACCGAATCGCTGTTGTTGCTGAAGTAATAAGCGGGATTGTTGATCTTTCCTTTAAGCTCACTGCTCAGCAAAAGAGTTGATACTATATTATTACTGGTATCTTCTCCAATGGCGGCATCCGTAACGGCTACTGATAAATTGGCGGAAAGACTGTCCGGCACTTCGATCTCAATTTCATTTCTTGCTCGTTTGTTCAGGCCCCAATGTTTTACTGTCATCGTTGGCTCGAAATCATAATCCTGGTTTTTTACAAAAGTGATCCGCTCCGCAAGCGGTTTCCATTGCTGGTCAAAAACAGTAATGCGCAATATCCCTGTCGGCAGGTTTTCCGTAGGAATAATACCACCGGTCGTTCCTGATGCTATATTTTTTGTAATATTAAAAACCGGTTGCTCATATTCTGTCCCAACAATATGAACGGAAGGAAGGCTCGCTTGCAAATCGGGGGAAACGGTAACCAAAAAATTCCTTTTTGTTCCCTGCAGTCCTATCTGAAACGAAATTCCGGAATTCTGCACCTGCGGCAATTCACTTTTGTGTTGATTTCCTTTTTCGTCTTTCCAGTAAGCAATAAACTTTTCCGCCTCTTTTGGCAATAAATAAAAGAAGCCCATCCCGTCGTGGATCTCAGTCATTTTGGTAGCGACCTCACCATTAGCCTTTTTGATCTCACCACTGATCTTTACCGGCCTTCCATATTGATCCGTTGCTTTAAAAGCGATTTTGTTATTTACGCCTGCTACGAAATTTCCTCCTTCGGGGAAAAAAGTAAGTTCGGGTTTTATTTCTTCCTTTTTCGTTTGTGCAACACCGTCAGACAATACACGAAGATCTTTATTGTACAAAAATGCCGAATCAAAATTCAACATCCATTTCGTGTACGCCTTAACGTGAAGATATTGTCCTTTATAATTGGAGGGAATATCAAATTGACCGATGGCGGTTCCATCCTGTACAGGACTAATGGTGTGCAAAAGTAATTTTCCATTGACATCGCTCCAGTCTATGTAAACTGTCTTACTTTGATCGGCCGGAAAGATAGTCTGCATCAAATACATTTTGAACCAAACCGTTTCCCCGGCTGCATATGCAGGTTTATCGTAATGCATGTATATTCTTTCCTCTGTAAAATTCTTTGCATACGTCTGCAGGTTCTTCTCAAAATTTTGAGCGCGGCCATTTGCAATCGAAAGGATAAGTGCAAATGACGCGGCTATCAGTTGTTTCATTTTGAAATTATTACATGAAAATAATGCGGTGTAAATTAATGTAAGAAGAGAATTGAACCAAAGAAGAAAATTCTTTTAACAATGACAAACAAAACCATTCATTCCTTTGAAAAAAATTATGAAATAAAGTAGTTTTGCAGAAAAACGAATGGCGTTTAGAAAAGTTACGGAGGAGGCCTCTAATCACCGTCACCTCGAGAAAATGACGGTTGCAGAAATTATCAAAAACATTAATAAAGAAGACCAGCAGGTGGCTACCGCCGTACAAAAAGCTTTGCCGCAAATTGAAAAACTCATCTCAGCAGTTTCGGAAAAAATGATTGATGGCGGAAGGTTGTTTTATATTGGCGCCGGCACCAGCGGCAGGCTTGGCATCCTGGATGCAAGTGAATGTGTTCCTACTTATGGCGTTCCAAAAGGTCTTGTTGTCGGCATCATTGCGGGTGGACCAAAAGCGATCGTCGATCCGGTTGAACACGCTGAGGACAATACCGAACAAGGATGGATAGACTTGCAGGAATACAAAGTGAATGAAGGAGATTTTGTAGTGGGTATTGCTTCCAGCGGAACTACTCCTTATGTGATTGGTGCATTGAAAAAATGCAGGGAAAACAATATCGCCACGGGTAGCATTGCATGCAATCCGGAATCACCGATCAGCGAAGTGGCCGATTTTCCGGTTGAAGTGATTGTAGGTCCTGAATTCGTTACAGGCAGCACAAGGATGAAAAGCGGAACCGCTCAGAAAATGGTTTTGAACATGATCTCTACAACCGCTATGATCCAAATGGGAAGAGTGGAAGACAATAAAATGGTGAACATGAAGCTCACCAACCAAAAGATCATTTCAAGAGGCACAAAAATGATCATGGAAAAAACAGGCATCAAGGACGAAGAAACCGCCAAAGCTTTATTGCTGAAATACGACAGCGTTAAAAAGGCAATGGAAAATTATAAATAAGCATTCCTCGTATTTATTGTTTTATTTCCGCGTAATTGGAATAAAAATTCCTGTTATTTGTGGGTTCACTGTTAAGCGGTAAAATCAACCGCCAATCAATTATTTTTGCGCAATGTCATT
>DASTXM010000127.1:0-5421 GCA_035765495.1 Hanamia sp. | reverse complement strand
TGCATTGCCAATTGCGTGGTTCTCTGTTCATAAATGGCTTGAAGATTATGCATATCGTGTCGAAATAAGCTGGTGGATTTTTTTAGCATCGTTGCTTGTTGCAATTGCAATAGCATTTATAACAATAAGCTTCCAGGCAATAAAAGCAGCCGTGGCGAATCCGGTGAAGAGTTTGAGAAGTGAGTAATTAGCTAATGTGATGATATGCTGATGTGCCAATGAAGAAAATGGAAATCTAAAAATATTGTTGGCTTCTGTATAATAACATTCATCATTAAACGAAAGATAAAATGTTTAAAAATTATTTCAAAACTGCGTGGCGGCAATTGGTTAAAAATAAGCTCTTCAGCATTGTAAATATCACGGGATTATCGATCGGACTTGCCAGCATAATGGCTTTATCTGTTTTAATATATCAGTATGTAACTACTAATGATAATCTCAGGGATACGAGTGAAATGTATTACCTGAAAACAAAAACGCCTGAAGGAAGCCAATTTACCAAAACAACTTATCCATTGCTTGGTGAAATTGTAAAAAATTGCCCGGAGGTAGAAGCAGCCACGCATATACAAAGCTGGTATTATCCATGGCTTAAATATGCCGACAAAGAGTTTCAGCAACCCACTGATTTTGTAGATACCGGCTATTTTAAAGTCTTTCAATTTCCTTTCAAATATGGAAATCCTGCTAATGCATTAAAAGATAAATTTTCTGTTGTCTTATCAGATGAAATGGCAAAAAAATACTTTGGTGATATAAACCCTGTGGGTAAAATTCTTACTGCAGATGATACCATGCAACTTAGGGTTACCGGCGTCTTAAAGCCTATACCAGCTAACTGTACCGTAAAACCAACTATTTTGTTACCCACTGCTATTCTTGAATCCAATCCGGATTTTAAACAAGGGGCAAACTGGTATAATACTTTTGCATCGAACTACCTGAGATTACAAAAAAACAGTGATCCAAAAAAGCTTGATGCGCAGATTGCTTCAATAGTAAAATTAAATTATGCTCCTGAGCAAAAAGGTAATACCGTTTTAGCTGTTCCTTTTAATAAAATACTACAGGAACAATCTGTATTAATCGGCGTAATTATTAAAGGAGCCATTGGTGCAGGCCTGTTTATTTTATTGATTATACTGGTAAACCTGGTAAACCTGAATACTGCAGGAATGTATGCGCGTAGCAAAGAAGTGGCAGTAAGGCAAATGATGGGCGGAAGTAAAAAAAATATTATTGTGCAGTTCTGTTTTGAAAATGGGTTGGTTGTTTTTATTTCTGTTTTATTTGCCTGGCTGATTTTTTCATTACTCCTTTTACCGGTTATAAATGATATGGTAAAAGACAAATGGGGAGAAATAGAAACCGGCATTGCAAAAGATTATCCGCTTATAATTCTATTTGCGGGCATTGGAATTCTATTTACTATAGTTGCTGCCAGTTTGCCTGCATTCAAACTGGCAAGTGTAAAAGTAACCGATGCGGTTAAAGGAAAACTGAATTCGGGTAATTATAAAAGCAGCCGTCTCCGGAATATATTTATCACCTTACAATTTGTGTTGGCTATTACGCTTATTTGTGTGGCCATTATTTTTAACCGGCAAATGAGTTATATGAAGTCGTCTGCGCTCGGCTTTAATAAAGATGATGTAGCGGTAGTAAATTTAGACCTTGCTTTCCGTGATCCTAAATCAGCAGATACGAGGTTTGGAAGTATTTTAAATGAACTGAAAAACAATCCTTATGTAAAAGGCATATCTACCAATGGCGTAGTTCCTACTTCTTATGATCAAAACTACAATAATTACATTGATCCTTCCACCAATAAAGAAGTCAGCTTAAGGCAGGAGCCTGCTGACGCCGGTTTTGTACCCACTTATCAGATCAAAATCATCCAGGGAAAAAATTTCAATGATGATCTTGCCGGCTCTGAAAAGAATGCAGTATTAATCAATCGTGCTGCAATGGATGCTTTTGGATGGAAAGATGCAGTAGGCAAACAAATAAAAGCAAAAGGAGAAGAAGGCCATCCTTATACAGTTATCGGGGTGATGGAAAACTTTCATTATGAAGATTTGCAAAACAACATTGGGCCGCTGATTCAATGGTACGCAGGCAAACCCGGTTTGGAAAACCGCTACCTGAGTGTAAGAACGGATGCCGGAAATATGAAGACAGTGATGAATCAATTGGAAAAGGATTTCAAAACTATGCCCAGCCGCAGAAACTTTAGCTACCAGTTAATGAGTGATAAAGTGGATCAGCAATATGCATTATTGGATAACATTTTAAAAGTAACCAATTACATCGCGCTGTTAACAATTCTGATTGCTGCTATGGGTATGTTCGGCTTAATATCATTATTTGCCAAACAGCGTGTAAAGGAAATAGGTATCCGAAAAGTCCTGGGAGCAAGCATTACCGGCATTGTGAAATTATTATCAAAAGATTTTTTATTGCTGGTTGGTATTGCAATTGTCATTGCTTCACCAATAGCCTGGTATATTATGAATAACTGGCTACAGGATTTTGCGTACCGGATAAATATAAACTGGTGGATGTTTCTAATGGCAGGAGTAATAACAATTTTGATTGCATTATTCACGATCAGTTTCCAGGCAATAAAAGCGGCTTTGGCCAATCCGGTGAAGAGTTTGAGAAGTGAGTAATTAACTAATGTGATGATATGCTGATGTGCCAATGAAGAAAATGGAAATCTAAAAATATTTGTTGGCCGTATAATAACATTCATCATTAAACGAAAGATAAAATGTTTAAAAACTATTTCAAAACAGCATGGCGCAATTTGATAAGAAACAAAGTGCACTCAGCAATCAATATTACAGGCCTTTCCGTTGGGATGGCGGTGGCGATATTGATTGGTCTTTGGATCAATGATGAACTTTCTTTTAATAAGAATTTCCCCAACTACAACCGCATCGCCCAGGTAATGCAACATCAAACCTTTAACGGGGACGTAGGTACGCAATATTCACTCCCATATTTGATGGGAGCGGAATTGAAAAAAGATTATGCCGGCGACTTCAAATATATCTGTATGTCTTCGTGGAATGATGGACACATCATAAAGTTTGGAGATAAAATCATCACTCAAAGCGGCAGTTTCATGGAACCCTCAATTACGGAAATGCTTTCCTTAAAGATGATTGAAGGTCAAAGAAGTGCTTTAAAAGATTATAATTCCATACTGCTTTCTTCCTCTGCAGCAAAAGCTATTTTTGGCACTGCTGACCCAATGAACCAGCTTCTGAAAATTGATAATAAGTTTGATGTAAAAGTTGAAGGTGTTTACGAGGATTTGCCTTACAACTCAAGCTACAGCGATCTTTCTTTTATAGCTCCATGGCAATTATACATTGATAATAATAACTGGATGGAAAAAGCCACCAATCCGTGGCGCAATAACTCTTTCCAGGCCCTGGTGCAAATTGCTGATAATGCAGACATGCAAAAGGTGTCAGACAAGATAAAAGATTCCAAGCTGAAAAACGTTACACCCGCCGATGCTGCATTTAAGCCGGTCGTTTTTTTACTGCCCATGAGCAAATGGCATCTGTATTCAGAATTCAAAAATGGTATTAATGTAGGTGGAAGAATACAGTTTGTTTGGTTATTTGGGATCATTGGTTTTTTTGTATTGCTTCTTGCCTGTATCAACTTTATGAATCTGAGCACGGCCAGGTCGGAGAAGAGAGCCAAAGAAGTAGGTATCAGGAAAACGGTCGGGTCTGTGCGCGGACAATTAATAAAACAATTTTTTTCTGAATCATTATTAATTACCTTTTTTTCTTTCGCCTTGTCTGTGGTGCTGGTGCAAATGATTCTTCCGTCATTTAACGGGGTTGCTGATAAAAAGATTGTAATTCCCTGGAGAAATCCTTTTTTCTGGATTTCAGGAATTTTATTCACCGTAATTACAGGGCTTATCGCCGGAAGTTACCCCGCATTATATTTATCTTCATTTAAGCCAGTAAAAGTTCTGAAAGGAACTTTTCGCGTAGGCCGGTTTGCCTCTCTTCCCCGCAAAGTATTGGTAGTACTGCAATTTACCGTATCAGTGATTTTGATAATTGGAACCATCGTTGTTTTTAACCAGATACAATTTGCAAAAAACCGTCCTGTCGGGTATAGCCGTGATGGCCTGATCACTGTGCCGATGACGACAGAAGATATTCACAAACATTTTGAGGCCGTAAGTACTGATTTAAAAAATTCAGGAGCAGTTGCTGAAATCGCCGAATCATCAAGCCCCACCTACTATGTGAATGAAACGGATAATGGATTTACATGGCAGGGAAAAGATCCTTCGTTGCAGGGAGATTTTAATGTGGTATATGTTTCAAAAGATTTCGGAAAAACAATAGGATGGCAATTTAAGGAAGGCCGTGATTTTTCAAAAGAATTCCCAACAGATTCATCAGGAATCATTTTGAATGAAGCTGCTGTGAAATTCATGAACATTAAAAATCCTGTTGGAAAAATCATTAACTGGGATGGTAATCTTTATCATGTAATAGGTGTGGTGAAGGATATGGTGATGCAATCACCTTACGAACCCGTATTCAGAACCGTATTTGTTACCAATAATGATCCCCAACAGGTTATAGATATACGCGTAAATCCTTCGGCGAATATGCACGAGGCGATTGCAAAAATAGGTTCTGTTTTCAGGAAATACAGTCCGGACCAGCCATTTGATTATCATTTTACAGATGAACAATATGCAAAAAAATTTGGTGACGAAGAACGTATCGTCAAGCTCGCCAGCTTCTTTGCCATCCTCGCCATTTTCATTTCATGCCTTGGATTATTTGGCATGGCCTCTTTTATGGCCGAGCAACGTGTAAAAGAAATTGGAGTGCGAAAAGTTTTGGGCGCAACTGTATTCAATTTATGGAGGCTGATGTCGAAAGATTTTATCATACTGGTGTTTGTTTCACTTTTGATAGCAATGCCTGTTGCATATTATTTCATGCACAGCTGGTTGCAGAATTATCAATACCGGACAAACTTAGCCTGGTGGATTTTTGCATCAGCGGGTATCGGCGCATTGGTTATTACATTGGTTACAGTGAGCTACCAGGCAATCAAAGCAGCGATGGCGAATCCGGTGAAGAGTTTGAGAACGGAATGATGAACGTGAATGGTGAATAGTGAATTAAAAATCAGAAATCATTAAATCATTATATCAGAAATCTACTTTTATGTTTAAAAATTATTTCAAAACTGCCATCAGGAATTTAAGAAGACATTCAGGTAATTCCTTTATAAATATCGCTGGCCTCGTTGTAGGCTTTGCTGCTTTTTTAATGTTATTCCTTGTCGTCCAATACGAGGAAAGCTTTGATAATTTTCATGCTAATAAAGACCAGATTTACCGGGTGGTTCGTATTG
>DASTXM010000126.1:0-5375 GCA_035765495.1 Hanamia sp. | reverse complement strand
AGACGAAGGCGAACAATACTATCTACATTCTTATTAAACTTATCATAGCTTTTTTCATAAGCTACATATTGAAATATGAGAAGACAACAGGCAATGCCAATTGCAAGCCCAAGTATATTAAAAACGGTGTAACCTTTTTTTCTCAGAATATTTCTGAATGCAACCTGGAGATGATTTTTAAACATCACAGAAGTTTTAATTTAAATGTTTAGTTATACCTTTTTGTTTACTATTCACCACATCATTCCGTTCTCAAGCTCTTCACCGGATTGGCTATCGCTGCTTTTATTGCCTGGAAGCCTACTGTTAATACTGCAATTAAAACAGCTAACAAACCGGCGACGACATACATCCACCAACTGATATTTATTCTGTATGCAAAACCCTGTAACCATTTATTCATGGCGAACCATGCGATCGGAGAAGCTATAATAATTGCAACGATTACCAGCTTCAAAAAATCTTTGGTTAATAATTGTGTGATGCCTGCAACACTTGCGCCCAGCACTTTCCGTATGCCAATTTCCTTCGTGCGCTTCTCTGCCGTAAATGTTGCCAGGCCAAATAATCCCATGCATGATATAACAACAGCGATAATTGCAAATGCTAATATTAATGTGGATGCCTGCTTGTCGGATTTGTATAATTCATCGAATGTATCATCTAAAAAATTGTATTCCAGCGGACTGGCTGGCAAAAATTTCTTCCATGTTTTATCTAATGCGTCTATAGATTTTGATGCACTGTTTGGAGCAATGCGTATCATAAAAGTATTGTACCAGTTCGGATCAAGGAAAGCAACCAACGGCCCTGTTTTATCGTGCAGACTATGAAATTTGAAATCTTTTACAATGCCAATGATCTGTCCTGTTCTTCCTTTCCAGACAAAACGCTGCCCGATATAAGGTTGCGGAATTTTTAATTCTTTTATCGCTTCTTCATTCAATACTACATTATTTTTATCTGATTCATTTCCCTGCTCAAACCATCTTCCTTCTTTCATTTGCAATTGCATCGTGTTTGCAAAATCTGCATCAGTTGAAAGCTGGGCGATCTTTGGATTGAAAGTCGTATCACGGCCAATCCAATCAGCGCTGCCGGTAGAATAACTGCCAATATTTACGATAGATTGATTGGCAAGGGAAACATTTTGAATGCTGCTTTTTGAAAGCAGATCCTGTTTTATTTCATTTACGATTTCATTCTTTTTATTAAAATCAATATTTGGGGGAAGATGCGTAATCAATACCTGCGATTTATTATAACCGGGATTTGTTTGCTGAATAAATTGCATCTGCTTATAAATAACGATCGTTCCTGCAATCAGTACCACAGAAATAGTAAACTGAAGCGTTACCAAACCTTTTCGCAGATAACTGTCTTTTAATTTAAGAAAAGTAAATCCCCTGAAAACATTTAATGGTTTAAATGATGATAAAACGATTGCAGGATAAATGCTGTTCAATAAAAATGCTGTCAGCAAAGTGAATCCTGTCACTTTCCAAAGATTGGGTGAAGTGAGCGGCAATTCAAAATTTTTATTGGTGATTGAATTGAATGCAGGCAGGCAGAAATGAATCAGCAGTAACGTTACAATTAACGCAATGCAGCTAACCAGCAACGCTTCTGAAATAAACTGATAAAATAAATGAAACCTGCTGGCGCCAATAATTTTTCTTACGCTTACTTCTTTTGCACGCAGGCTTGCTTTTGCAGTTGTAAGGTTCACATAATTAATACAGGCAATCAGCAATAATAAAATGCCTAATACAGAAAAAATGTAAACCGTATTTTTATTTCCACTTACAAAACTTGAAGACTGCAGATCCTTTTCAAAATGCATTTTTTGTAAAGGTTCCAGCGAAATGGAAGATTCATTGCTATTGTCACCACTATTTACCTGTAATACCGATGTAATTTTTTTTGAAACAAGAGATGTATTTGCACCGGTTCTGAGTTTTATAAATGTAATGTAATTGGCATTGTTCCATTGTTCGTCGTTGGCTTTCCTGGCTGCATTTTTCAGGAGATTGGAAAGCGGAATAAATGAGGTGTATTGAAAGCTTGAATTGGCAGGCGCATCTTTAATAATTCCTTTCACTACATAATTCATACTGTCAACATGAATAACTGTTCCCAGTGCCTCACGATTACCAAAATATTTTTTTGCTTCCGAAGCTGTAAGTATGATGCTGTTTGGGTCTTGAGCAAATGCTGAAGCGTTGCCTTCTAGAAAATCATAATGAAACATATTGAACCAGTCATCATCCACATAAGCGCAATTTTTTTCATAGAAAAGATTATGGTTGATATTAAAAACCGGCATCCCGTCTGAATATAATCTTGCAGTTGTTTCAACTTCAGGTACTTCTTTTTTTACCGCATCAGCAAGCAACAATGGAGTTGTTTCCCATATCCATCCCTCTGCTTTAAGATTAGTGGTAAGCCTGTAAATATTACCGGCATCTTTGTGATAATTATCAAAGCTCATTTCATTCTGCACCCATAAAAAAATCAACACAGCGGCAGTCATACCAACAGCCAAACCTGTAATATTAATAAACGTAGTTGTCTTATTTTTCCACAAACTGCGCCATGCTGTTTTGAAATAGTTTTTAAACATTTTCTGAATCGGGATTTATATATTTAAATATTTTTTTGATAATTATTTTTTGGCAATGCGGTGAAACCTTAAATCTGCTTAACCATTGTTCAGACAATTTCACTCCGTTCTCAAGCTCTTCACAGGATTAGCAAGTGCCGCTTTTATGGCTATATAACCAACCGTCAACCATGCAATACATAAGGCGCTCAGGATGGTAACGATAAAGAACCATACACCTATCGAAATGCGAAATGTATATTGCTGCAGCCACTGATGCATAAAATACCAGGCAATCGGAGCGGCAATAACAAACGCGATGGCGATCAGGATAGTAAACTCTTTTGAAAGCATCACTACAATATCGCGAACAGGCGCGCCCAATACTTTGCGAATGCCAATCTCTTTTTTACGTTGTACCGCCATATAAGAGATCAAGCCATATAATCCAAGACAAGAGATAAAAATGGAAATGCCTGAAAATATTTTAAATAATACGGATAATTCGTTTTCCTGTTTATAATAATTCGCTACTGTCTGATCAACAAAATCATATTCAAAAACAAAATCAGGATAATTTGTATTCCAGGTGTCTTGTAAAGCAGCAATAACAGTTTTTGCTTTATGCATGTCTATCTGGATATTGGCCAACCCGTAGCTATTCTTCAAGGTCGTCATTACCACAGGTCCTATCGGATCGCGAAGTGAGCTTACATGAAAGTTTTTTACAACGCCAACAATCGGGGCGTTCTTTTCGTTTACGTTAATCATTTTACCAATCGCTTTCGCAGGATCTCGAATGCCAAGATTTTTTACGACAGTTTCATTCACCACAAATTCACGAATAGTATCGGAAGGAAAATAGATTCGTCCTGCAACCAGGTGAAGGTCATATAACCGGAAAAAGCCTGTATCGGCAGGTTTCATGGTTACGATCATATCGGGAGTGGTTTTGCTGTGGTTATTTTCTGTACGCAGATCTGTAGCCCAGCTTCCATTGTCACTGGCAGGCGCAAAGGTGCTGAAGCTTACATTCTTAACACCATTAATATTCTTCAACTCATTATATAATCTATCCATTTTTGTGCGACTCAGACTATCACCTGGTAAAGCTGCGTTAATGATCGCATCTTTATTAAAACCCATATCTGCATTGCGGAAATAATTCATTTGGGAAGCCACGACCAACGTCCCTATGATCAGTGTTTGTGCAATTACAAACTGAAAAACCACTAATGCTCTTCGAAAAGAGATCCCTTTAAAATGGTTGCCATTACTACTCTTTAAAACATCGACGGATTTAAATGCTGATAAAACGAGGGCAGGATAAAAACCAGATAAAAATGTAACAATCAGTAAAGTGCCAATGATAAACAATATGAATTGATTGCTGTAAAGAGCCGCAGGTGATAATTGAATTCCAAGGAGGTTGTTTACAAATGGAAGACAAATGTAAATTACCAAAACAGAACCAATTAACGCAAGCAATGTAGTAATGCCGGTCTCACCTAAAAACTGAAATATTAACTGTGTGCGGTTGCCACCAAGTACTTTTCTTACACCTACTTCGCGCGAGCGATTGATTGCCTGGGCAGTGGTAAGGTTAATAAAATTTACGCAGGCAATGACCAGCAGAAACAAACCAATTAAACTTAGCGCAAGGATAAGGTCTTTACTAAATGTACGGCCGCTAAAGTTTCCATATCGGGCGTCAAAATGAATTTCTTTCAATGGTTCAAGTGCAAGGAAATAACCGGGATTTACCGGCTTAATACGTTTGTCTGTAAATTGATCAACAAGTTTATTTACACGATCTATTGAAGCTTTTTTATTTAGCTGAACAAAACAATAGTTTTGATCAGAAATACTGCCCCAGTCATTGGGATCAATACCTTTCATAAGTGTTGCATAAGATACCACCACACTTAAAGGAAAATCAGTATTGGCGGGTGGATTATTAAGAATGCCTGTTACTTTCATTACTTCTCCATACATCTTAAGTGACTTGCCCATTGCCAGATGCCAGTTTCCAAAATATTTTGTTGCTTCATCTTTTGTGAGGAGCACCGTGTTAGGGTCATTCAATGCGGTTTTTATATCGCCGGCAGCGAGAGGAAAATCAAACATTTGAAAGAATTGTGGTTCCGCTGCAAACACATTTTGCTCTTTAAATTTTTTCTGCACCGAACCATCAGCAGCAGTTGTAGATACCTGCACATTGTTGTCACCGAAAATTGCAGCCGCATTTTTCAATTGTGGCAGATCAGTTCGTAAACCCTGAGTTACGGGAAAAGGTACTCCGGTTCTGTATTCCCGGTTCTCAGCTTTTCTGCCAATACGAACCACCCGGTAAATCTGGTCTTTATTAGCATGAAAACTATCAAAGCTTTCCTCGTATTGGACGACAAGGAATAACATTAAAAAAGCAGCAAAGCCTACAACGAGGCCAGCGATATTTATAAAGGAATTACCTGAATGTCTTCTTAAATTCCTGATGGCGGTTTTGAAATAATTTTTAAACATAAAAGTAGATTTCTGATATAATGATTTAATGATTTCTGATTTTTCATTCACCATTCACGTTCATCATTCCGTTCTCAAACTCTTCACCGGATTCGCCACGGCTGCTTTGATTGCCTGGAAGCTTATTGTTATAAATGCTATTGCAATTGCAACAAGCAACGATGCTAAAAAAATCCACCAGCTTATTTCGACACGATATGCATAATCTTCAAGCCATTTATGAACAGAGAACCACGCAATTGGCAATGCA
>DASTXM010000125.1:0-47409 GCA_035765495.1 Hanamia sp. | reverse complement strand
TTAACTGTTATTTCAATCAACTATTATCTTTTACATTTGCACGGATTTTAAAAGAAATACACTTAATATGGCAATTATTACGCTCGGTTCGATGGCCTTTGATGCGATTGAAACACCTTTTGGAAAAACGGATAAAATTGTTGGCGGTTCAGGAACTTATGTGGCTTATGCCGCGAGTCATCTGACTAACCCGATCCAACAAATCTCCATTGTTGGCAATGATTTTCCTGAAGAGGAAATGAACGAGTTGAAAAGAAGAGGCGTAAATCTAACCGGGGTAGAAATTGTTCCTGATCAAAAATCATTTTTTTGGAGCGGAAGATACCACATGGATATGAATACGAGAGACACACTGGTTACCGATTTAAATGTTTTAGCCGGTTTTGATCCAAAAGTTCCTGAAGAATACCAGGGAGCAGAATATTTAATGTTGGGGAACCTGATGCCAAGTTTGCAATTGAGCGTGATCGAACAATTGCGCAATCGCCCGGATTTGGTCGTTTTAGACACGATGAATTTTTGGATGGAAACGGCAATGGAAGATTTGAAAAAAGTTTTGCAAAAAGTGGATGTTTTGTTGATCAATGATAGTGAAGCGCGTCAATTAAGTGGCGAATATTCATTGGTAAAATGCGCTAAAAGTATTTTGAAAATGGGCCCTCGCTTTTTGATCATTAAAAAAGGAGAACATGGCGCTTTACTTTTTCATGAAGACCAGGTATTTTTTGCACCTGCTTTGCCGCTTGAAGAGGTTTTTGATCCAACTGGTGCAGGCGATGCTTTTGCCGGCGGATTTATTGGGTACATCGACAGCACAAAGAACGTAAGTTTTGAAAATATGAAAACAGCCATTATTGTTGGATCCGCAATGGCAAGTTTTTGCGTGGAAGCATTTGGGCCTCAGCGTTTAAAAGAAATTTCCAAAAAAGATATTGATCAGCGGCTGGAAGAATTTGTCCAGTTGGTAAATTTTAATATTTCACTTGAGTGAATCTTGAGATCATCTATCAAAAAGTAAAAGTGAAAAATGCTTGAAATAATCGCGCTCATTTTTCTTACAAAAGAAATTGGAAGAATTGCAGAAAGAAAGGGTTTAAAACCTTCCACATGGAAAATCTATCTCGTTGTTGCGTGGCTCTTTTCTGAAATTGTTGGATTGCTTGTGGGCGCAATGATCTTTTCGAGCGACAATATTATTTCCATCATGCTCATCGGCATTACCTTTGCCATTACCAGCTATTTTATCATCAAGGGCCAATTAAACAAATTGCCAGACCAAACCTTTGATGACGATATCAATAATTTCGGGCAATAGACCATTTAATAAACTGGTCTTTATTTAATGGTCGCTTTTAGATTCTCAATTCGGGTTCAGACGTAAATTTGTTATTCGATTATTTTCTCATCCAAAATTTTTTATATGTCCGGATTAATAAAAGAATTTAACGATTATCGCGAAAAAATGAACAAGGTGATTTTAAGCAAAAATAACCTTGTAATGAAGCGCCTGTGGAATCTTGACACGAACACTTATGAAGAAGGTGCACTCGACAAAAAAACAAAGGAAATGTTAGGTCTTGTGGCAAGTATGGTTTTGCGTTGCGACGATTGCATCAAATATCATTTGGGCAAATCCTTTGAATTGGGCGTAACCACGGAGCAGATGTATGAAATCTTTGCCGTTGCCAATATTGTTGGCGGAACGATTGTCATTCCACATACCCGCCGGGCAGCAGAATATTGGGAAGAATTACAAAACCAAGATGCCTGATAATAAAGATCGTTTAACCAAAGTGAATTTTCTTTACTTTTAAGCAATAAAAGAATTCGTTACCGTGCAGTTTTTGAGAAACATCTTCTTATCTAATGAAAAACGGAATTTCCGTAAGCAATTACGAAATGTCCTGGGTTTCTCTCCTCGCAAATTAGATCTCTACCACGTTGCACTCAGTCATCGATCTGTACGTGAAGGTTCTGATGAAAATAATGAGCGTCTCGAGTACTTGGGCGATGCGGTTATCAGTACGATCGTTGCTCATTATTTGTTTATGCGCTATCCATACAAAGACGAGGGTTTTCTCACCGAAATGAGAAGTAAAATGGTGAACAGGAACCAACTGAACGAGATTGCCCTTAAGATCGGTTTGAAAAAAATTACTCTTTACAATCATTTTGATCACTCGCTTAAGATCTCCCAAATATTTGGAAATACTCTGGAAGCCTTGGCAGGCGCTATTTATCTAGACAAAGGTTATGATCAAACGAGAAAATGGGTGAATGAACGGATTATCACCCCGCACCTATTTATGCAGGATCTTGAAAACCTTGATATCAACCAAAAGAATAAATTATACGGCTGGGCCAACAAGAACGGGAAAGTGCTTGAATTTGAAACGCTTGACGAAAGCATCGAAAATGGACGCAGGTTATTTACGATCGGTGCAATGGTGGATGGCGTTTTGGTGGCTGAAGCCAAAGGTTTTAATAAAAAAGATGCAAGCCAGGTTGCCGCGCAAATCGCTATTGAAAAATTACATTTATCATGAAGTTTGGAATAATTGGAAGTGGAAGCTGGGGCACTGCGCTTGCAAAAATCTTAACCGACAATAAAAATCCAATCAACTGGTGGATAAGAAGTGACACCAATATCACCAGTTTTAAAAGAAGAAGTCACAACCCTCATTATTTAAGCGGAACTTTTTTTGACATCGGCCTGATCTATTTTTCAACAAACGCGGAAGAAGTAATCAATAAAAGCGATATCATAATTATCGTGATTCCTTCTGCATTTGCGGCCGATATTTTGAGAAAAGTGCCGAAAAATGCTTTTAAAGGAAAGAAGATTATTTCAGCAGTAAAAGGGGTTTTACCTGAAAAAAATATTTTATTGAACGAGTTCCTGAAAGAGGAATTTGATTTTCCCCTCAAAGATTATTTTACAGTTCTTGGTCCTTGCCATGCAGAAGAAGTGGCCGCCGAAAAATTGTCTTACCTGACTTTTACCGGCATCGACGAAAAAACAACCAAAAAGATAACAGGCTTTTTCAAAACACCTTACTTAAATCCCGTTTGTAATTCAGATATTTTTGGCGTTCAATATGCAGCGGTTTTAAAAAATGTGTATGCGATTGGCGCAGGCATTGCTCATGGCCTTGAATATGGAGATAATTTTCTGAGCGTTCTTATTGCAAACAGTGCGGATGAAATGGCAGGATTTTTAAGAAAAGCGGGTATTGAAAATGTAGAAGTTGGTTCGATTGATCATCATGCAATTCTGAAAAAGAAAAATCCGCGAACTAATTACGCAGCGTCTGTTTATCTTGGCGATTTGTTGGTTACTTGTTATTCATTGTACAGCAGGAACCGAACTTTTGGTAACATGATTGGCAAAGGATATTCTGTGCAATCAGCCCAACTGGAAATGAACATGATTGCAGAAGGTTATAACGCCAGCAAATGCATGTTCCTAATCAATAAAAAAGTGAAAGCAGAGATGCCGATCGCAGAAACCATTTATAGAATTTTATGGAATGGACTGGCGCCCGACGAAGGATTTGAACAAATAGAAAAAGAACTGGTTTAAGTTGTTTTACTAACACCCATAAGTAAGATCAATTGAAATTTTCGCTCCTGATTTTCCTGTCAATATTTATCCTTCTTTCCTGCCGGAAAGATTCTTTTATTACCAGTGGCGATGCCAACATATCAACAAGCAGCGATACTTTATCTTTTGATACTGTTTTTACTTCAGTCGGATCAGTTACACAAGCCTTCAAAATTTTCAACAACAACGATCAGAAGTTGAAAATTTCTTCTGTAAAACTTGCCGGCGGAACAAATTCTCCTTTTAAAATAAATGTAGATGGAATTGCTTCTTCACAAGTAAAAGACATTGAGATCAATAAAAACGACAGTATTTATGTTTTTGTGCAGGTGAATGTAAATCCTTCTTCTTCAATACTTCCATTTATTTTGAGAGACAGCATTGGCATTGCTTTTAATGGAAATCAAAAGTGGGTGCAGTTGCAGGCTTACGGGCAAAATGCAGTATTTCTGAAAGATAAAAAAATCACAGGGAATGTAACCTGGATCAAAACTTTGCCTTTTGTTATTTTAGGACAATTGCACATAGATACAAATGCAACGCTAAAAATTGAAGCGGGAACAAAAATTTATCTACACGCTGATGCACCTTTCATTATAGATGGGACTTTGAAGGCAACCGGAACAAAAGACGAGCCCGTAATTTTTTCCGGCGACCGGCTTGATGAAGATTATAAAGATTTGCCCGCATCATGGCCGGGAATTATTTTCAGGAACACATCAAAAAATGATTCTCTTACTCACGTAACTATAAAAAATGCTTACCAGGGAATTGTGGCAACAGGAATTCCTGGCAATTCAAATCCAAAAGTGAATCTTTCAAAATGTAGGTTTGATAATATTTATGACGCAGGAATTTTGGGCATAAATACCAGTATTAATGCAGATAATTGTTTGATCAGTAATTGCGGAAATAATGTAAATCTGCAAGGCGGAAATTACCGGTTTATCAATTGCACAGTTGCTTCTTATGGGACTAATTTTATTGCGCACACTGAACCTGTTTTACAATTGTTGAATTATTATTCAGATGCAGGATCTGCCCAAACTTTTGATATGAATGCCTTGTTTCAGAATTGCATTTTTTGGGGAGATGGAGGAACAGTTGAAGATGAGATCGCAATTGACAAACAAGGTTCTTCTGCTTTTTCTGTCACTTTTGATCATGTTTTGTACAAGGCGAAGAATAAAATTCCAAATGCAGATTTTATTTCTTCCATAAAAAATGAATCGCCGATGTTTGACAGCATCGACGTTGTAAAAAATATTTTTGATTTCCACTTCCACAATCATCCTGAATCTCCGGCCGTTAAGTCAGGAACAACTACATCTTTTCCTTCAGATCTAGATGACAAATCAAGGTATTCCAGTCCTGATATTGGTTGTTATGAAAGATAATTTTGAGGAAGAAAAATTTGTTGAATTTGTTCGTTTACCAGAAAACGTTTCCCCAATAACTTTTCTCAAAGCCTTTCTCTAACTGCATTTGATCAAATTTTACCAACTATTTTTGAGTATTAAAATGAAAAAATGTAAAGTAAATTCTGAATTTACTGATAAAAATAAAATCTTTAAAATTCATTCGTTGACTATTGCAAACTGCTTAAAAATTATAATCGTCAATGATCATATCCGCAATTGAAAGCTCTTCTTTTGTTTGCGTTGTTGCAACGGCTATCACCTTCATTCCTGCTGCTTTTGCTGCTTTTATTCCTACCACCGCATCTTCAAAAACAAGACAATTTTTAGGTGGAACATTAAGCAGTGAAGCAACTTTTAAATAAATTTCAGGATCCGGTTTTCCTTTTGTTATGTGTGATGAGTTGACTATTTCTTTAAAAAATTGCCTGATCGGAACTTCTTCAAACATGAAATCAATATTGGGCTGAATTCCTGAAGTAGCAATCGCCATTGGAATATTTTTTTCCTGCAAAACTTCAAGGAAATTGATGAGTCCCGGAATCGGTTTAATAAATGGTTTGTACAATTCACGATACAATGCTTCTTTCTCAAGAGTATATTTCAGGATTTCCTCATCAGTTACATCTTTTCCATAAATATAACGGATTACGTCGCTGTTGGTTCTTCCGTTCACATTTGCATTGTATTCTTTTTCAGAAATAGAACGGCCAATATTTTTCAAATACTGCAGCCAGCTTTTTAAATGATAAGAATTATTGTCGAGCAAAGTGCCATCAAGATCAAAAATCACTGCCTGCGTTTCAAATCGCTCCAGTAACTTTTGTACCCATTTTTCAAGCATTTCAGAGGATTTTTTCATGAAATTTTTATTTTTAAAGAAAGCAAAGTACGGTTAAATTGTCACTGAATATTTACTATTACAAATTTTTGCAATGATTACCTTTATAAAAAAAATTATGAAAAAGATCTTTTTGGCAGTAGTTCCTTTTTTCCTTTTGTCTTTTGCAATACCCGCTTCTACTTCTTCTCTTAAAAAAGCAAATTCAATTTATGATTTTAAAGTTCCCGACCTTCTTGGCGGATCGATAGATTTTTCTCAATTCAAAGGAAAAATTTTGCTGGTAGTAAATACTGCTTCAAAATGTGGCAACACTCCTCAATATGACGATCTCGAAAATTTATACAAGAAATACAAAGACAAATTGGTGATCGTTGGTTTTCCGGCCAATAATTTCGGCGGCCAGGAACCGGGCACCAACACTGAGATCGCTGAGTTTTGTAAGAAAAATTATGGAGTCACATTTCCAATGGCTTCCAAAGTTTCTGTAAAAGGAAATGATATTGCGCCAATTTACAAATACATGGTTGCTCTTGCTGAAAAAAATGGATTCCAGGACCCGATCAAATGGAACTTTACCAAATTTCTTTTTGACCAGAATGGAAAATTAGTAACCGTTTTCTTCAACAGCCACAGGTTAATTCCAAATAATCCTGATCCAAATGCCAAAAAAGATTACGAGACTTTATTAAAATATTTGGGCGCTTCTTAGTGCCTGATTTTTTCCTTCAATTTTATAAATAAAAGTTTACATTGCTTTTGTCAGAAACTTTATGTTCTGATCTTTCTATTTATGCAGTTTGAAAAAAAAATAGTCGCTCAGCAAGAAGTAAAAAATAAATTAAAAGAGCTGGTTCAACAAAACCGGCTTTCACATGCATTGCTATTTTTAGGAAAAGAGGGATGTGGCGCACTTCCTTTGGCCATTGCGTTTGCACAATACATTCTTTGTGAAAGGGTAGCCGGAAAATCACTTGGAAATACCGGTCCATCCCTTTTTGCACAAGAAGCTAAACCTACGCCAACAGTTTTAGATGATAGTTGCGGCGAATGTCCTACCTGCCTTAAAGTTAGTAAACTTGTTCATGCAGATTTGCATTTTTCCTATCCGGCACTCAAGCGAAATGCACGCCACGATAAGGTTTTAAGTACGGATTACCTCACAGATTGGCGGGAGTTTGTTCAGCAATTTCCTTATGGAAATGTAACAGATTGGATCGATTTTTTGAAAGAAAGTCAAAATGCAAAGATTGAAACCGCCGTGAACAAACAAGGAAATATTTCCGCTCAGGAATGTGATGATATTACACGGAAATTAAGCCTGAAGGCATTTGAGAGCGAATACAAAATAATGATCATGTGGATGCCGGAATATTTAGGTAAAGAAGGAAACAAGCTTTTGAAATTAATTGAAGAGCCGCCGCCAAATACGATTTTTATTTTCGTTGCCGAAGATGAAAATAGCATCTTACAAACCATCCTATCCCGAACTCAGTTGGTAAAAATTCCTACTCTAACCGATGCAGAAATAAAAAACGCACTTGTAGATTTGCATAATGTGGAGTCAGAAAAAGCAATTCAAATTGCTGCCCTGGCGGAAGGCAATTACAGGGAAGCGCTACAATTATTAAATAATCCCGAAGAAGACCTCCAGGCGCAAGTTAGAGATTGGTTGAATATCATTATCAAGAATAAAGTGTCGGCGCAATTAAGTTGGGTAGAGGAGATTAGCAGAACCGGCAGGGAAAAACAAAAAAGTTTTTTGAGGTATTTTGTTCATTTACTGGAACAATCGATCCGTTCTGCTTTTTTACCTGAAGAGGTTTTGGAAAAAATTTCGGCCAAAGACCGCGATTTCTCGGCAAGGCTTAATAGAATTTGCTCTGTTGAAGCGCAACAATCAATCGTGGAAGAGTTGGAAAAAGCCATTTACTACATCGAACGCAATGCACATGCAAAAATGTTATTTCATTCGCTGACAATTCGCTTTTTTCACATAATTAAAGATAATTCGCTAATTTTGGTTAATTGATTAACTGATTCATTCAGGAGCTTTTTGAAACGAGTTCTTTAAATGTTCGATGACGATTTTTCAATATGAAGACTTTATAAATTGTCGAGGTTCAATTTATCCTTGTTTCTTTTTGTTTGACCCACATTTTGTTGCCTCTGATTTGAATCGATTTCTTAACTAATTTTTTTATTATATTATAATGGGATGTACGAGTTGTGGAACAGGTAAGCCTAATGGTTGCAAGAGCAATGGAGGATGTAGTACAGGAGGATGTAACCGCTTAAATGCGTATGATTGGCTTTCCAATTTACCGGTTGATGATATGGAAAGTTCATGCAAGATAGTAGAAGTGACTTTTAACCAGGGAAGCAGGAAGGATTTTTATAAAAACAACACACTTCATCATTTTACGAAGGGTGATATTATTGCTGTAGAAGGAGTCAGCGGTTTTGATGTTGGCACGGTGAATTTAACCGGCGAATTAGTGAGACTGCAATTGAAGAAAAAAAGGATTGATGAAAAAACTGCGGAGTTTAAGAGAGTTTTACGATTAGCTACTGATAACGATATAGCTAAGTGGAAAGAAACAAAAACACGTGAACGGGAAGTTTTGGTAAGAAGCCGTGCCATTGCGAGGCAATTGAAACTGGATTTGAAGATGTCAGAAGTTGAAATACAGGCAGACGCAAGAAAGGCAACATTTTTCTATATCGCTGATGAAAGAGTTGATTTCCGCGAATTGATTCGACTGTACGCAAATGAATTCAAGGTAAAAGTCGAGATGAAGCAGATTGGCGCCCGCCAGGAAGCCGGAAAAATTGGAGGGATTGGAAGCTGTGGGCGGGAACTATGTTGCAGCACGTGGCTTACAGATTTCAAAAGCGTTAATACAAATGCTGCTCGTTATCAGAACCTTAGCATTAATCAAACCAAATTAAGTGGGCAATGTGGCAGGTTAAAATGCTGCCTCAATTATGAGTTAGATACCTACCTGGATGCCTTACAATATTTTCCGGATGATGCAGACGTAATTGAAGTTGTAAAAGGCAGGGCATTTCTTGTTAAGAAAGATATTTTCAGGAATCTGATGTGGTATTCAATGGCTGACAGTACCAAACACTATCCTCTTTCAATTGAAACGGTAAAAAAAATCAAGCAACAAAATCTTCAGGGGATAAAACCTGAAGCTCTTGAAACCGTTGAAATAATAAGTGAAAAACCCATTGATGTAGAACCTGAGTTTGTTGATGTTGTTGGACAGATAACTCTAAAAGCATTGGAGAAGAATAGCCGCAAGAGAAAATCAGGCGAAAGGACCAACCAACCGAACAAAAACCGACAAAAGGGAAAATCACAACAAAATCAACCCCAGAATAATAATAGACAACGTCAACAAGGCAAGCCGAATAACCGCAACAGGAATAACCCCAAAAATGGAGGAGAGGCTAAAAGGGAAAAATAAAAAAGCGACGAATTTGTTCATTTACCCTCAGCTAATAATATTGTTGGCTTTCAATCTCTTCTTTCACAATATCAGGTACCAAAAACCGGATAGATTTCCTTTCCTTGATCATTTTGCGAATTTCGGTACTGGAAATTTCAAGAAGAGGTGCCTTTAGCAGGATCCTTCTTTCATTCAACATTTCGGGTTCAACATTAAATCCTGGCCGTTTATAAATATAGAAAGAATAATTTTCTAATAGAAACTCCGCATTTTTCCATTTTCCAACGTTTTGAAAACTATCACTTCCAAGTATAATGGCAAAATTGTTTTGAGGAAACTTTTCTTTAAGGTAAAGTAATGTTTCCACTGTATAAGAAGGTTTCGGAAGTTTAAATTCAATGTTTGAGGAGCGTAATTTCGTTTCACCTTCAATGGCCAGGTCTATTAAATGTTTTCTATGATGCTCATTTATTAATGAAGACGCTTTCTTGAAGGGACTTTGGGGAGAAACAACAAACCACACCCGGTCCAATTCAGTATAGTTGGCGATATGATTGGCAATAATAAGATGCCCGTTGTGAACGGGGTTAAAGGAACCAAAATATAATCCAATATTCATTCTTTAATTCAGGAATTTGTAATAAGATCTACAAAAATTTGCTCTGCCTCATCAAGCCGGAGGCTAAGTGAATAACCGGAAACCAAAATATAAATAGGATCGCCAAGTGGTGCCTTTTTCCAAACAGTTATCTCTTCTTCCGGCAGGCAACCCATCTCCATTAGTTTTAGCACAATTTCATGATTTTCAAATGACTTAATCTTTACTTTTGTACCGGTTTTCACTTCTGATAATTTCATTTGCTCGTATATTTCTTCATCTGATTTGTCAAATTTCATTCATTTTGGGCACAATTACTTTTAACACTCATGATATTAAATTTGATTTAAGAGACAAGTTCTATTTAAAAACCTTTCTTACAAGGGTTTTTGCTGAAGAAGGCGTTTCTTTCAAATCAGTTTCTTACATTTTCTGTTCTGATGAATTCTTATTGAAACTCAACAAAGAATATCTTAATCATGACACTTACACCGATATTCTAACGTTTACCCTATCTAATTCTCCTCTTGATATTGTTTCGGAGATTTATATAAGCATCCAACGAGTGAAAGAAAACGCGGCAGAACTGGATGTACCATTTGAAAACGAGTTGCACCGTGTAATGATTCACGGGATTCTTCATTTGTGTGGGTATGAGGATAAAACCCAAAAGCAAAAATCTTTGATGCGGGTAAAAGAAGATCATTATTTGTTCCTTATGTAATGTTTCACGTGAAACACAACTAATTTTTGTGACCACTTACAATTTGTTTCACTTTTGTTTCACGTGGAACTTTTTCCCACAAAAATTCAAATAGGTACTTTTGCAAAATGTTTCTGGAATATGATATAATTGTTGTTGGTGCCGGCCATGCAGGTTGCGAGGCTGCAGGTGCTGCCGCTAATTTGGGAAGCAAAGTGCTTCTTATTACCATGAATATGCAAAACATGGCCCAGATGAGTTGCAACCCGGCTATGGGTGGCATTGCAAAAGGCCAAATTGTACGTGAAATAGATGCTCTGGGAGGATATTCAGGGATTGTTTCAGATAAAAGTATGATACAGTTCAGAATGTTGAACCGCAGCAAAGGTCCTGCAATGTGGAGTCCACGTACTCAAAACGATAGAATGCTTTTTTCTGCTACCTGGAGGATTCTTCTTGAAAATACGCCCAATCTTGACTTCTACCAGGATTCTGTGGTTGCTTTGATGAAGCAAGGAGATTTAATAAAAGGTGTAAAAACAGCACAAGGCCATCAAATATTTGCAAAGGCGGTTGTTTTAACTAATGGAACATTCTTAAATGGTATAATCCATATCGGTTCAAGGCAATCAAAAGGGGGTAGGATGGCCGAACGTGCGTCAGAAGGAATTACCGAACAATTAGTTGAGTGGGGTTTTGAAAGTGCACGGTTAAAAACAGGAACTCCGCCCAGAATTGACGGAAGAAGCTTGGATTATTCAAAGATGGAAGAGCAAAAAGGTGATGAAGAAATTACCGGATTCTCCTTCCTTGACACAAAAAAGCCTGATCAACAAAAAAGTTGTTGGATCACCTATACAAATCCGGAAGTACATGAAATTTTAAGGTCAGGATTTAATGAAAGTCCAATGTTCCAGGGCAGAATCAAAGGAACAGGACCAAGGTATTGCCCCAGTATTGAAGACAAGATCAATCGTTTTGCCGAAAGAGAACGTCATCAACTATTTGTGGAGCCCGAAGGATGGAATACGATTGAAATCTACCTGAATGGTTTTTCTTCTTCCTTGGCAGAAGAAGTCCAATACAAGGCATTGAAAAGAATTCCAGGTTTGGAAAATTGCAAAATATTCAGGCCCGGATATGCGATTGAGTATGATTATTTTCCACCTACACAGTTAAAGCATAACCTTGAAACGAAGTTGGTGAAGAACTTGTTTTTTGCAGGTCAAATAAATGGAACAACCGGTTATGAAGAAGCAGCTTGCCAGGGAATCATAGCTGGGATAAATGCCCATCAGAACGTCAATCACAATGAGGTTTTTACTTTGAAAAGAAACGAAGCCTATATCGGAGTTTTAATTGATGACTTAATTAATAAAGGAACTGACGAGCCTTATAGAATGTTTACGAGCAGAGCAGAATACAGAACTTTATTGAGACAAGATAATGCAGATCTCAGATTGACCGAAAAAAGCTATCGCCTTGGCCTAGCTTCAGAAGAAAGAATGTCAAAAGTGATAGAAAAAAGAAAAGAAATAAATGAAATAGTTTCTTTTCTGGATAATACAAAATTAGAACCAGAAGAAATTAACAACTTCCTGGAAAGTAATAATTCTGCAACTGCACAACAAAAACTGAAAGCCAGTCATATTTTGTTGAGACCACAAATTTCCCTTCAGAAAATGAAACAATCAATTTTATCTATTCAAACGCAACTGCATGCATTTTCTGAAGAAGCCATACAACAGGCTGAGATACAAGTAAAGTACCAGGTGTATATTGACAAAGAAGAAGAAATGGTAAAAAAGATGCGTTTACTGGAAGAACAAATTATTCCTGAAAGTTTTAATTATGAAAATGTATCTTCTTTGTCCAATGAAGCGCGGCAAAAATTTAAGAAAATAAGACCGCAAACATTGGGACAAGCAAGCAGGATCAGTGGCGTAAACCCAAGTGACGTACAAATCCTTATGGTTTACATGGGCCGGTAATTTCGTGTATGCATAACCGTTATACTTAAATATGGAATTAAAAACAGCACCCGAAGTCAGCAAAGAAAAAATTTTTGAAGAAGTAAGAAGCTTCCTGGAAAGGAATGGATTTAAAATTGTCAATGCCGACAAAACCCGTCCCTGGGGCGGATTTTTCGTGATCGATGAAAATCAATCCCCAAAATTCATTGACTTCTTTTTCGATGATGTAGAAGATTCAAAAAAGCAAAATGAAGGAAAGATCAGCCCGAAGATTTTGATCGTGGAAAAAGGAAAACGCTTGAGTTGGCAATATCATTACCGTCGTTCAGAATTATGGAAAGTGATTGGTGGCGAAGCAGGTGTTGTTCAAAGTGATACAGACAAAGAAACTGCTGTCCAGGTGAAAAAAGTAAATGATGTAATCCAATTAAAACAGGGAGAACGTCACAGGCTTTTAGGATTAAATACATGGGGAATCGTTGCCGAAATTTGGCAGCATACAGAAAATAGTAATCCAAGTGATGAAAATGATATTGTCAGGTTGCAGGATGATTTTGGCAGATGAGCGGCTTTTATTAAAAGAAATTTTCACCCTTAATTCACACAAAGAAATAAAGTAAAAAACCCCTGAAAAGGGGTTTTGTGGTGTGGGGCGGGATCGAACCGCCGACACAAGGATTTTCAGTCCTTTGCTCTACCGACTGAGCTACCGCACCGATGGGCGGCAAAAATAGAATTATTCAGTTAAAATAAAAATTACTTTTTGCCTTTTTTTAGTTACCATATTCGCAAAGAAATTTAATCCGCACAATTTTCAATTGCTCCCATGAATAATTACCATCCGCGAGTTCTTCTTTGGCAATTTCAAGACTAGAAGTCTGGCAACCTTTGAAATAATCAATAATTTCTTCCTCCTCATATTCATCCATGAGGTCTTCAATCGCATAATCAAGATTGAGTTTTGTTCCACTGGCAACAATAGTTTCCATTTCTTCCAACAATTCAGGAAGTTGAAGTGTGCGATGTTTTGCTATTGTTTCAAGTGGCATTTTCTTATCAACATTCTGGATGATAAAGATCTTGTTGCTATTCTTATTCACCACACTCTTCATTACAAAATCATCCGGCTTTTCAATGTCGTTTTCTTCAACGTATTTTGCTATAAGGTTCACAAATGGTTTCCCAAATTTCATAGCTTTTCCAACACTAACGCCCTGGCATTTTTCCAACTCTTTTAATGTTGTGGGATAAAGAGTTGCCATATCGACCAGGCTGTTCTCTAAAAAAATAACGAAGGGAGGAAGATTGCGCTTTTTTGCTTCCTGCTGACGCAATTCTTTTAACAGTTGCACTAACTTTTCATCTGCTGCACCTGCTTCACCATTATCGCCGTTGTCATCGTCATCCTCAACGTCTGTTTCATAAACGTGATTAAGTGCAATCTTAAATGAGGAAGGCTTTTTCAGGAAGAATTCACCTGCCCGCGTTAATTTCAAAACACCATAATCTTCAATATCTTTTTGAATCAGGCCTTCCAAAAGCATTTGCCTGATGAGTGAATTCCAGAAATGTTCATCCTTATCTTTCCCTGAACCAAACACAGACTTTTCCTCATGCCTGTACATTTTGATCTGCGGATTTAACTTACCGACAATTATCGGGATCATATAGGTAATTGGAAATCTCTCTTCTAATTCCTTTATTGCTTCTAAAACGATCAGGGCTTCTTCTTGAGCTTCTACAACTTCTTTCGGGTTTTTACAATTATCGCACTGGCAACCGCAATTGTCCTTATCATATTTTTCACCAAAATAGTTCATCAACATTTTCCTGCGACAAACAGCGCTTTCAGCATAAGCAACCGTTTCATTGATCAACTGGGCGCCAATTTCTCTTTCACTCAATGATTTATCTCTCATCAAATGTTCGAGTTTAGCAACATCTTTATGTGAATAATACAATAAACATTTTCCTTCAAGGCCATCTCGACCTGCGCGACCAGTTTCCTGGTAATAATTCTCTATAGATTTTGGAATGTTATAGTGGATCACGAAACGGATATCCGGTTTATCTATTCCCATTCCAAAAGCTATCGTTGCCACAATCACCTGGATCTCTTCACCAAGAAATTGATCCTGCCTTTTTGCCCTCAATTTGGTATCCAATCCTGCATGGTAAGCAACTGCCTGAATCCCATTGGCCATCAAAGTATCTGCAAGCTCCTCTGTAGTTTTCCGGTTAAGCGTATAAATGATTCCGCTCTTTCCTTTATTCTGCGAAATAAACTTTACTATACTCTTTATCGCCTGGTCTTTTTTGATCTTGGGAACTACCTCATAATAAAGATTAGCCCTGTTAAATGAGGAGATAAAAACATTTGGATCGCGAAGGCCAAGATTTTTGATGATATCACTTTGCACTTTCGGAGTGGCCGTAGCAGTTAATGCTATGACAGGGCGTGACTCATCTATGTGATCCATAATTTCACGCAAGCGCCTGTACTCCGGCCTAAAATCATGCCCCCATTCACTGATGCAATGTGCTTCATCAACAGCAAAAAAGGATATTTTAAGATCTTTAAAAAATTCAACATTCTCTTCCTTAGTCAATGTTTCAGGAGCAACATATAAAAGTTTGGTGTGGCCCGACAACAAATCGTCCTTCACCGCTTTTTGTTGTCCTTTATTCAGGGAGCTATTTAAGAAATGTGCGATGTTATCAGTGCTACTGTAACCTCTTACCAGGTCAACCTGGTTTTTCATGAGAGCAATCAATGGCGAAACAACAATTGCGCACCCTTCGCTTATTATTGCCGGCAATTGGTAACACAAACTTTTTCCTCCGCCAGTGGGCATGATTACAAAAGTATCTCTGCCGGAAAGAAGGCTTTTAATCACATCTTCCTGTGGTTCTTTAAAGGATGTAAAACCAAAATTAGTTTGTAATTGTTTTGTGAGATAGTTACTCGTAAAAGTCGCGTTCTCGTTGTTATTGCTTTGCGGTTTTGATTTACGGATTTTAGGATTTTTTGATTTTATTGTGGGCATGGTTTTTCGTTTCTACTATTCAATCTAAAAAAGGTTTCAAAGTTAATCCTTTAATTAAAAATTAAGGTTAAAGTTATGATAGAGATTTCACCTTAAGGCAGCCTTTATTTGGGTTAAGATACGAAGTTTCCATATTATTTATCTAAAATGATTGGCTTTTTCAACCATGTAATTCAAATAGGTTTGCAGACTTTTCAAAGAATTTCTTCATATTTGAAGCCCAAAGGTCGAAGACATATTTGAATCTATTCAATGGCAAACACAATTATAGCTACCGGTAAACGAACAATTATTGCAGAATCTAATTCTGTAGCTACACTTGTTGATTCAATCAACGAGGATTTTGAAAAAGCGGTTTCGATGATCTTTATTTCCAAAGGCCGTCTGGTGATCAGTGGAATTGGTAAAAGTGCAATTGTTGCACAAAAGATCGTTGCTTCGCTTAACAGCACCGGTACCCCCTCAATTTTTCTTCATGCAGCTGATGCAATTCATGGCGACATTGGAATGGTACAACCGGAAGACATCGTCATCATAATCAGTAAAAGCGGAGATAGTCCCGAAATTAAAGTACTCGTTCCATTGATCAAAAATTTCAAAAATCCGCTGATAGCTATCTGCGGAAACAGCCAAAGTTATTTAGCTAAATGTGCTGACATTTTTTTGGATACCACAGTTGAAGAAGAAGCTTCACCTTATAACCTTGCACCAACAAGCAGTACTACAGTTCAAATGGTTATGGGCGATGCGATCTGCATTTGTCTAATGGAATTACGCGGCTTTAATCCGCAGGATTTTGCTAAATTCCACCCTGGTGGCACTTTAGGCAAAAAATTATACCTGAGGGTTGAAGAACTATCGGTAAATAATGAAAAGCCGGCAGTTAATTCAGATAGCCTTTTGAAAGATGTGATCATTGAGATTACCAAAAAGCGTTTAGGCGTAACCGTTGTATTGGATAATAATGAAAATATTATCGGCATAATTACTGATGGAGATTTGCGCCGCATGTTGGAAAAAGATTTGTATCATGCAGGTGCAAAGGCAAAAGATATTATGACATCAAACCCAAAAACCATAGAGAGCAAATCGCTTGCCGTGAATGCGCTTGACATTATGAGAAACAAAAACATTACCCAACTGATCGTTACAAGAGATAAAAAATACTTCGGAATCATTCATTTGCACGACCTGATAAAAGAAGGCATCATTTAATAACCAGGAAAACTATGATAAAGAACAAGAATAATTATGTGGCCATAATGGCCGGTGGGATTGGAAGCCGCTTCTGGCCGGTCAGCAGGGTTGACCTTCCCAAACAATTCCTCGATATCCTCAATACTGGAAAAACGTTGATCCAGTCCACGTTTGAAAGGTTCACACAATTTATTCCACTCGAAAATATTTATATTGTTACTTCGCATCAATACAAGGAAATCACACAAAAACAACTACCTGATCTTCCTGAAGAAAATATTGTTTGCGAACCTTCACGCAAAAATACAGCTCCTTGTATTGCATATATTTCATACAAAATTCAACAATTGAATGAAAATGCCAACATGATTTGTGCTCCGGCTGATCATCTTATCCTTGATGATGTTGCTTTTATAAAAACGAGTCTTGAAGCACTTGAGTTTACTGAAAAGAATAATGCTCTTCTTACATTAGGAATAAAACCTTTCCAACCAAATACCGGTTATGGTTACATTCAATATGAACAACAAGCAGTGAGTGATAATATTTATAAAGTAAAAACATTTACAGAGAAACCCGATCTCGAATTGGCAAAAACATTTATTGCCAGTGGTGATTTTCTCTGGAACGCCGGCATTTTCGTTTGGAAAACAAAAAGCATTATTGCGTCTTTTGAAAAATACCTGTCAGAAATGCACGAGCTATTTGACGGAGCTAAGAACGCCATGAACTCTGAATTGGAAAAAGAAGCTATTGAAGTGATCTATCCTTTGTGCACCAATATTTCTATTGATTATGGTATCCTCGAAAAAGCAGATAATGTTTATGTAATTCCTTCTTCATTTGGCTGGAGCGACCTTGGAACATGGGGAAGCGCTTATGAAAATCTCGATAAAGATTATCATGAAAATGCGGTTGCCGGAAGTAATGTAATCCTTTTTGATTCTTACAAAAATATTATTCATACCAACGGCGACAAACTTACTTTGTTGCAGGGATTAGATGATTTTATCGTTGTTGACACCCCAGATGCTTTGTTGGTTTGCAAAAAAGAAAATGAGCAAAACATAAAAGAATATTTGACGGAAATAAGAAGAAATAAGGGAGACAAATATTTATAATTCCTGCACTAAAAAAGTAAGGTGATGGAAAATCTTCCAAAAAGTAAATTACCTGAAACAGGCGTTTCTATTTTTACCGTAATGAGCGTATTGGCCGCAAAGCATAATGCAATCAACCTTGGCCAGGGAACACCGGATTTTGATATTAGCCCTGAATTGATTGAATTGGTGTGTAAGGCAATGAAAGACGGCCATAATCAATATGCGCATCGAAACGGGTTGCTGGCTTTAAGAGAAGTAATTTCAGAAAAGATTGAATTTTTGTACAAAACAAAAGTTGATCCTGCAACAGAAATTACAATTACTCCCGGTGCTACTTATGCGATCTATACAGCATTGACAACCGTTTTGAACCCGGGAGATGAAGTGATCGTATTTGAACCGGCTTATGATAGTTATGTACCAAGTATCAAAGTAAATGGAGCCAAACCGGTATTGATCCAATTAAAATATCCCGATTATAAAATTGATTGGAATGAGGTAATGAAAAAAATCACTCCGGCTACCAGGATGATCATGTTGAATTCGCCGAACAACCCGACTGGAAAAATTTTGACAAAATCGGATATTGAACAATTACGAGAAATTACTGAAGGCACTGATATTCTAATTCTAAGCGATGAGGTTTATGAACCGATTATTTTTGATGGAAATGAACATGAAAGTATTTTGAAATACCCGGACTTACTGGAAAGAAGTTTTGTAGTTTTTTCTTTTGGAAAAGTTTATCAATGTACCGGTTGGAAAATGGGATATTGCGTTGCTCGAAATGATCTGATGCAGGAGTTTTTAAAAGTTCATCAATACAATTGTTTTTGCTGCAACACACCTATACAATATGCACTTGCTTCTTTTGCGAAGCATAAGAATGAATATCTCCGCCTGGCAGAATTTTTTCAAAGCAAGAGAGATTACTTTCAATCGAAAATGCAAACTACGCTATTTAAATCTCTTCCATCTTCAGGAAGTTATTTTCAATTATACAGTTATGAAAACATTTCTGATGAAAACGAATTTGAGTTTGCAAAAAGACTTACAGAAAAAGCAGGAGTAGCCACCATACCCGTTTCTCCATTTTACCAAAATGGGATCCAGGATAGAGTTCTGCGGTTTTGCTTTGCCAAGAAAGAACAAACACTTGCTGAAGCAGTCCAACGTCTCCTGTATTTTCAAAATGAAGAAGTATAATCAACTTGTTTATAAAGACTTTTACTTGTAAAAAGCGGGTAACCCATTCACACTTAGGTAAAAAAATCAACAATTCTACTTTAATTTTTCTGTCTTTCCTATAATAGAAGCTTGAAAACGTTGCTGGAACATATTTTGTTCAAGTTGCCTGTATAATTTAATCTTAAATCAAAATTTTATGAAAAAGGTAAGTATTGCAACCACCATTGCAGCAGCAATAATTCTGGGCGCATGTAACGGCAATTCAAATTCCAGCAGCACAACGGACAGTACAACAAATACAATGAGTTCCTCTTCAGACACAGGAATGAACACAATGAATAACTCTGATACTGCCCACGCAACCGTTAGCCAGGATGCAATAAACTTTGTGCAGGAAGCAGCCACAGGAGGTATGATGGAAGTGCAACTCGGAAATATTGCCCAAAAGAATTCTAATAACAAAGACATAAAAGATTATGGTAAAATGCTCGCCGATGACCATTCAAGTGCAAACGACAAATTAAAAGACATCGCAAGCAAAAAAAATATAACAGTGCCTAATAGTGTCACCAGCGATCAGCAAGACAAAATAGATAAATTAAGCAAGGAAACAGGAACCACTTTTGATAAAGATTTCATTTCAATGGCCGTCGATGATCATCAAAATGATATTGATAAATTTAAAAAGGCTGAAGATAATATTCAGGACGCAGATCTGAAGGATTTTATAGCAAAGACACTTCCAACACTTCAGAAACATTTGGATAAAGCAAAAGAGATTAAAAAGAAAATGTGATTACAAAAGAAATGTAAATACCAGGGATAAAAGGGAGCGCCAGCGTGTGCTCCTTTTTTATTTTATATACTGCTTCATTTGAAAATACCTTAGCATAACTAAAATTATTACCCTTAATGTACTAAATTTATTAGTGTTAATAAATTTTAATTTCTATATTTGTACATCAAATACCTTTACAATTAATAATAATCTCACCTAATACCAAAAGTTATGGCAGCAAATTCCCCGGATAAATTATCAGAAAAACTAAAAGCTTTAAAACTTACGATGGATAAAATAGATAAAGATTACGGAAAGGGAAGTGTAATGATGATGAATGAGCGTTCGCAGGAACCCCACGAAACTATTTCCACCGGATCAATAGGTCTTGATGTGGCGCTCGGAATTGGCGGACTTCCAAAAGGTAGAGTTGTTGAAATCTATGGACCGGAATCTTCAGGTAAAACAACACTTGCAATCCATGTAATTGCAGAAGCACAAAAAAAGGGTGGAATGTGTGCTATCATCGACGCAGAGCATGCCTTTGATAATACTTATGCAAAAAAACTTGGAGTAAATGTCGATAATTTATTGATCAGCCAACCTGATTATGGAGAACAAGGATTGGAAATTGCGGACCGCCTTATACTTTCTGGTGCCTTGGATGTTGTTGTAATAGATTCTGTTGCAGCCTTGGTTCCAAAAGGAGAATTGGAAGGAGAAATGGGAGATAGTAAAATGGGATTGCAGGCCAGATTGATGAGCCAGGCAATGAGAAAGCTAACAGCAACTATAAGTAAAACTAATTGTTGCTGCATTTTTATTAACCAGTTACGTGATAAAATTGGAGTTATGTTTGGAAATCCCGAAACAACTACCGGTGGCAATGCATTGAAATTTTATTCTTCAGTAAGGTTGGATATCCGCAGGATTGCTCAAATAAAAGATGGTGATCAATCTATAGGAAACAGGGTAAAAGTGAAAGTGGTAAAAAATAAAATGGCACCTCCATTCAAAATAGCTGAGTTTGATATCATTTTTGGAGGTGGTATTTCAAAAGTGGGGGAAATTATTGATATGGGGGTAGACCTGGGAATAATTCAAAAAAGCGGAAGTTGGTTTAGTTACGATACCACCAAATTAGGCCAGGGAAGAGAAGCAGTAAAACAACTTTTTATTGATAATCCTGATTTGGCAAATGAAATAGAATCAAAAATAAGAGCTAAGATCGCCGAAGGCGTTGCATAAATTTTCTTTTTTTGTTATCAAGCAGTATAATGCCTGTCCGAATGGACAGGTATTTTTCGGGCGAGAAAAAAATTTGAGAAAAATATTTGTTTACTATAAACCAAACTTCCTGCTTATTTCTAGCATTCGCTCAATTGGTTTTTTGGAAGCTTCCATTAATTTCGGATCCATTATTATTTCCGGAGCCTCATATTCCATACATAAATACAATTTTTCAAGTGTGTTCAACTTCATATAGGGACATTCATTACAAGCGCAGGAATTATCCGGAGGCGCAGGAATAAAAGTCTTCAGTGGAGATTTGATTTGCATTTGGTGAATGATGCCCGGTTCGGTAGCAACGATGAATTCTGTTGCCGGGTTTTCAAAGGTGTATTTCAATAATCCGCTTGTACTTGCAATAAAATCTGCATCTTTCAAAACCACTTCTTCACATTCAGGATGAGCAATCACCTTTGCATTTGGATGGCGCATTCTAAGTTTCGTGATCTTTTCCTGGCTGAACAATTCATGGACAATGCATGATCCATTCCACAAAACCATGTCCCTTCCCGCTTTTTTGATCAAATAAGCTCCCAAATTTTTATCCGGTGCGAAAATGATCTTTTGCTCTTTTGGCAAACTGTTGATAATTGCTTCTGCATTAGATGAAGTGCAGATGATATCACTCAATGCCTTGATTTCTGCAGAACAATTGATGTAACTGATCACAAGATGGTCCGGATATTTTTCCTTAAACTTTTTGAAGGCATCTGCAGGAGCTGAATCGGCAAGTGAGCAACCGGCTTTCAGGTCGGGCAATAAGACCTTCTTGGTTGGATTAAGGATTTTTGCTGTTTCGGCCATGAAGTGAACACCGGCGAAAACGATAATATCAGCCGTGGTTCCTTCAGCTTTTTGAGCAAGTGCAAGGCTGTCACCAATAAAATCAGCAACATCCTGGATATCCGGTTCCTGGTAATAGTGAGCAAGAATAATAGCATTTTTTTCAATTTTTAAGCGTTCTATTTCGGAGAAGAGGTCCAAGTTAACATCAATCTCCAAATCCAGAAAACCTTTTTTTTCTAAATTTTTTTTTGCCGCTTCTATGTTAATATCTGTCATAGTATTTATTATTAATACCCTTTTTATTTAAAGGCCTATTACTATTATGAGTGTGGATTTGTGGATAGATTACAAATTCTATTTGATGCAAAATTAAATTATCCTTCTTATCCACATCAATCCCCATGTTTTTAACAATGAACTTTTTAATATTCTGCCCATTTAAATAGATTTTTTAACAGGCTGTTGATAAAAATGGTGGTTGAAAAAAACATAACACTTTTTGAAATCTATTTTGTGAATTTGAATTGGAAAAAATGTTGCTTCTTCTGTCCTTAACCATCAATTGTGGAAAAGCCGGATGAGTTATTAAAAGTTATTCCACTCGTTGATTTCCGGAAAAGGGCTTTTCCCACAGGAAAAACAATTTTTTCACACCCTCGTGTTGAAAAGTAGTTTTGGGTTTTTTTGAAGATCAATTTTTATAAATCCGCTAATAATTCAAATCGCGGCCAGTACTGTTTTAGATAGGTTATCCACAGTTTGTTCCTATTTTATTTTACACTATTTTTGCCTCCTCGTTTCAAATTTAAGAGTAAATACAATATGTCAATCATTCAGACTATCCGTGAAAAAGGGGCTGTGATCGTAATTGCGCTTATTGCAATAAGCCTTATCAGTTTTATTTTGATGGATTCAATGAGCAGCCGTCGCGGTGGTTCGTTATTCGGTAATAATAATACTACAACAATCGGTGTAGTAAACGGACAAAAAATCAATATTAATACTTTTAACGATCGCGTAAAAGAAGTAGAACAGCAGTACGGAAATGCTGGTTCCTCTCAAAATAACCAGATAATGGAATCTGTATGGAACCAAATGGTTGGTGAAAAAGTTGTAGAAGATCAATTTGATAAACTGGGCATCACTTTTACTCCCGAGGAAATGAGTTCTATCATGTTCAGCGACCAGGCACCTCCACAACTGAAACAAGCTTTCACAGATAAACAAACAGGACAATATGATATAAACCAGGCGCAACAATGGTGGGCACAAATTAAGAAAGATCAAAATGAACAACAACGTAATGCCGTAATCTCACAGATTATTGACCCCATGCGTTTAAATGCTCTTTATTCTAAATACACTTCCATGATTGCCGGAAGTATGTATCAACCAAAATGGCTTTTGAAGGAACAAAGCGAAGAAAAGAACCAGTTTGCAAAAATTTCTTATGTAGCTATTCCTTATACAATGGTTAGCGATAGCTCGGTAAAAGTAACTGATCAGGATATTGAAGCTTACCTGCAGGAACATAAGAATGAATTTAAACAAGAACCGGGCGTAATGCTGTCTTATGTTTCTTTTAATGCCGCAGCCAACGCACAAGACAGTGCAAAAATTTTTAAATCGCTTGAAGATTTAAAACCTCAATTTGCTGCAGATTCAAACGCTAAATTTTTCCTGGGAAGAAATTCATCTGCCATTCCTTATTCCGATGCTTATATTCCTCAGTCACAAATTCAGTCATCTAAAAAAGATTCAATCATTGCCTTGCCAAACGGAGGTGTAATAGGTCCTTATGAAGAAAACGGTGATTATATTTTGGCAAAAAAGATTGATACGAAAGTTTTACCCGACTCCATAAAATGCCGTCATATCTTATTAGGAACAATTAATCCTCAAACACAACAGCCTTTGATGGATGATTCAACAGCTCATAGATTGGCCGATAGTATTGCAACTGCTATTAAAAATGGAGCAAACTTCGATTCGTTAGATCTGAAATATTCAACTGACGAAGCCGCAAAGCAACAAAATGGTGTAATGACTTTTGATTTGCAAACCATCCAAAGCGACAATTTTGCAAAACCATTTGGCGATTTTCTTTTAAATGACAAAGGCGAAACAAAAAAAGTTGTGAAAACACAATTTGGATGGCATTACATTGAAATTCTGGATAAGAAAAATTATCAGCCGAGTTACAAGATCGCTTACATGGCCAAAGAAATTGCGCCGAGCGACGAAACCATAAACAACGCAAATACAGAAGCAATAAAATTGTCGGGATATGCAAAGGATGAAAAATCATTCAATGATTATGTAGCAAAGAACGGATTGAAAAAAGTGGATGTGCCGACTGAAATAAAAGAAAACGATTACCAGGTTGGGCAGTTGAATGATGCAAGACCGGTTGTACGATGGGCTTCTGATGCAAAAGAAGGTCAGGTTTCTGATCCGTTTTCAATCGGCGACCAGTTTGTTGTGGCTATTGTTGACAAACGTTTGAAGAAAGGTCTTGCTGATGTAAGCCTTGTTCGCCCACAGGTTGAACCAATAATTATTAACAAAAAGAAGGCGGATATCATTACTAAAAAACTCAACAATCCTTCAACACTGGAAGCAGCAGCAGCAGCTTATAATGTGCAGGTTCAAACAACAGGTGATGATTCAACTTTGACTTTCAATGCGCCTATTATTAATGGAATCGGCCACGAACCAAAAGTTGAAGGAGCTGTATTTAACAAAGCTTATCAATCAAAAGTTTCTCCGCCAATTACCGGAAACTCCGGTGTTTTTGTCATTAAAGTAAATGGTGTATTTACTAAAGAACCGCTAAATAAGGAACTTGAGAAATTGCAGGCTAATGATGAGTTGAACAAAAATGTTCAATCTACATTAAGCTCTTCTTTCCAGGAATTGAAAAACACAGCAGAAATTAAAGATTACAGGAGCCGTTTCTTCTAACGGTAATGAATAAGTTTCTCTTTCAAAAGCCACTTGTAAAAAGGTGGCTTCTTTTTTAAATGTATGTTTACAAAACACCATTGCGTATTTTGTAACTTTACATAAACAGAAAAAATGGAAGAAGAGATTGTAAATAAAGTTGCTCAAAGCACACTGATAACGCTTGATCCCGCAGATTTTTTTCCTGCAGAAGAAATTGAGATTTTTGATTTGAAGGATTACCTTTTTATGGAACAAATCTTAAAAGAAAAAGATTACCGCGAAGCATTGAAGAATTTCGATTGGAATGTTTATTCAAATAAAACGGTTGCCGTCACTTGTTCTGTTGATGCCATCATTCCGCTATGGGCTTATATGTTAGCCGTGTCTTATCTTCAACCATTCGCAAAAAATATATTTTTTGGAAACAAGGAGGAGGTTTTAACCAAGTTATTTTTAAGAAATACCCAACAGATTAACCCAGAAGTTTTTTTAAATAAAAGAGTGGTCCTAAAAGGTTGTGGCGATAAAAAAATTCCTGAAGAAGTTTTTGTAGAACTGACAAAAATGCTAAGACCGGTTGTAAAAAGCATAATGTTTGGTGAGCCTTGCAGTACCGTTCCTGTTTTCAAGAAGAAATAAAAACTTTAAGAAGAAATAAAAACTTTTGACATTTCTTCGTTTACTGGTAACCGTTACTGTTCAACCCAGACAGAAACAGAACCAGCATTACACAGGAATTTTCCCCAGCCATCTTTATTGATCTTTACTTCATCTTTTCTTTTTTTCAGCAGGTCGACAAAAGTCTTTCCGGCGTAGCGTTTTCCCATTTCCATATCTTTAAATCCATCATCACCATTTGACATCAGTACAGCACAACCGCTGTGATGTTCATCCCCTTCTCTTATCCAGCCCACGCAATTTTTATGGTCGAAGTAATCGCGAGTGTTTCCGTGAGCATTCTCGCGACGCGCCTTCATCAACATTTCAAGCTCCTCTACCTTTTCAAGCCATATTTCATATTCCTTTCCATCTTCTCCTGTGTCTTTATAATGCGCACCATAAATATCTGCATAGAAAATACAAGGGTAACCTTCAAGGCGCAGAAGAATAAGTGAATAAGCAAGTGCTTTAAACCATGACTCTACAGGTGCTTCCAAAGATTGCAGGGGCTGTGTGTCGTGATTATCAACAATTGTTACTGCTTTCTCCGGACGGGCTTTCAGGAGTGTGTTGTCAAAAATTTTGCGCATGTCGTATTTCCTTCCTGAAACCGATGCGTCATGAAAATTATTTTGAAGGCAACAGTCAAACAAACTCATTCCGTGATTCGTTTCTTCTATATATTTCAACAACAGATCTAAAGAATGGGGTGTCCAATATTCACCAACGGTAAAAATTTCCTTGCCGGTATGTTCCCGCAATTTTTCTAACCATTCTTTATAAAAAGAAGCAGGAATATGTTTTACCGCATCCAGGCGAACACCATCAAAATTGCGTTCAAACCAATACCATTTTCCCCAATCAATCAAATGTTGCCTCACGGAGGGATTTCTAAATTCCACATCATTGTACATCAGGTAATCATAATTTCCTTTTTCGTCAGAAAGCATTTCCTGCCATGAATCTCCATATTCATTCAGGATTTTAAAAATTGCCTTTTCACCAGTATCACTTGCATAATCAACTCCCGTGAAGCACATGTAATTCCATTCAAAATCCGTGTATTTTTTATGTCTTCCGGGAAAAGTAAACTTTGTAAAAGCGTCAATTTCCATCTCTTCAGAAATAAACTTCTTTCTATCCTCAGGATCTACCTTTCTCACTTTTATCCGCTCGCATTCATCTCCGCCGGCCTTGTGGTTCAAGACAATGTCAACAATTACGTGCATTCCATTTTCGTGAACTGCATCAATTGCTGCAAAATATTCTTCCCGTGTCCCGTATTTCGTTCGAACGGATCCCTTCTGGTCAAACTCACCAAGATCATAAAGATCATAAGGATTATAACCTTCGCTGTAAGCTCCGTTTGATCCTTTATACGCCGGGGGAAACCAAATGGAAGTAAATCCAATTTCTTTTAACCGGAGTGCTTCTTCTTTTATTTGTCTCCAAAGGCTTCCATCATGTGGCATATACCAATGGAAATATTGAAGCATGGTTCCTTGAGGCATTTTCTTTTTTTAACACTACTTCAAATCACGTACCGAAGTGTGAAAAACACTAAAACCATTTTAAAGTGACTGGTTTTCGAATACGGGTTCAAAATCCTTTGAGGTAAAACCTTCAGGAAAAGTGTTTTCCAGCATTAAAGAAGCGGAAGTCTTGCCAAGTGCGTCGCTGCTCATAGCTGCATATCCATTCCCACCTGCGGCAATGTAAATCCCTTTATCGTCTATTGGTCCGATGTAAGGTTTGCCGTGGGATGTGTAACAAACGATACACCTTTTCTCAAAACAGTTTTCGATCAAAAGCCCAGGAATCAAATCCTGTAGCGCTTTTCTCAGAACCGGAATATTATCGACCCCACTTACATTCTTAAACCAGTTTTGAACTTCTGCCAGATCCTTAAAATAAATATCCGAAGGAATATTAGCACCCATTTTTACGTAATAATTCCCATCAGGATACAAAACCGGTTGTATCAAATAAATATCCTGGATTTCCGGTTCTTCGACTTTATACAATAATGTTGGAAGCGCCGATAAACGCTTTGCCTCTGCTTCGTTTACCTTTGCCCAAATCGTTGTTTCACTTTTTAATTTTAAAACAACTTTTTTATTTAGAAGATTAAAGAAGTTGGTAAATGATCCGGCGGAAAGCAGCACTTTCTTCGAATAAAAAACTTCGTTATCGAGACAAATGATTTTTATCAAATCGTTCTCATAAGCAACATCCTTAACCGTATTATTAAAAATATGGCCACCGTTTTTTTGAAATACTTTTTGCTGAGCTTTTATTAAAAGCCTTGGGTTGATATGACCACTTGGTGCCGGTTCATAAATTGCTTTTGATGAAAAAGGAAAATTAAAATCGGAGGTAAAAGTTTTTAAATCAGCACCGTTTTCAAAGATTTCATATTCAACTTTGAACTTGCCTGCTTCTTCTTTATAATGCTTCAAATAAGAATCGGCATCAGTGCCTGGAATAACAATTAAACAACCTTCTGTTGTATGGAATTTTATTTCTGATTCCTTCTCAAGAGAAGCGTATTCAAGCGCTGATTGTTGATTTAACCTGGTAGTTACTTCATCTTTCGCAACAATTCGTTGCACTCTTGCCTGGTCATAATGACTTGCAAAAACAATTTTTTCTCTTGATGTAGTTTCTTCGTCAGGGCCTAATAGTGCTACATTTTCGCTTGAACGGCTTATGTATTTGGCGGCTGCCGAACCAATCAAACCCCTGCCAATGATAACCGTGTTGTAAATCATTTTTCAATTTACTGCTTTTTTTGAGTAGGTTAATAAAGCTTTACCTTAAAGTGGTACTTTCCATTTAAATACTCTTTCATCGGTGTCTTCGTTTAATTGCAAATCTTCCTTCCCCGTAACACGATAACGGTGATAGGTAGCCGCTTTTTCTGATGGATCAAAAAAAGCAATATCAAATTTTGTCCTGGCCTGCTGCTTGTTATCGTTTATAAAATTAATAGCTGAGCCGCTTGATCTTTCTTTCTGCGGCAGAGTCATTTATTAATTCTTCCAGGCGCTTTAATTTCGTTTCTTCTCTTTTTACGGTCATTATCCCATGTATTGCGGTTCTCTGGTATGAGGGAGGCATGCTGTTAAAAAACTTCCATGCTTTTTTATTTGCCCGGAATTTTTTTTCAAATTCCGGCGAAAGCGAAACTGGATCTTTTTCATAAGAATAGACCCTTGATTTATCTTCTTTTCTTTTTTTATAAGCTTCGATACCGGTTGGATGCATTAATCGCTTTGCAGAAAGTTCTTCCACTTTCTTAATATTAATCGCGCTCCAGATACTTCCTGGTTTTCGTGGCGTAAAGCGGATGCAATAACGTTCTTCATCGATCGATCGTCGCACTCCATCAATCCAGCCGAAACAAATTGCCTGGTCAACTGATTCGCTCCACGTTATACTCGGTTTGTTACTGTTGATTTTGTAAAATCCTACAAGTAACTGAGTTTCTTTCGAATGATTTTCCAAAAGCCATTTTCTGAATTCAATTGCCGTTTCAAAATAAAGTGGTTCTAAAGAATCAGCCATACCGGTTTTGTTTTGAACAAAGATAAATTTCTTCGCAACTATTGTTTTGTAGTGAACAAACAAAAATTATCAATTTTTATTTTTCAGTATAAACCGCATTTGGTTTGACTTTTGAAGTATCCAGTAAAAAGTCAAAAGATGCCGGAAGGACCATCAATTGTAATATTAAAAGAAGAAGTGCAACCTTTTAAAGGGAAAAAGGTGATTAAAGTGGAAGGCAACAGCAAGTTGGATATTCAAAGATGTTCGGGTAAAAAAATAATTGATTTCAAAAGTTGGGGCAAACATTTTTTGATCTGTTTTAATGACTTCACTGTTCGTATTCACTTTATGTTATTTGGCAGTTACCGTGTAAATGAACGAAAAGAATCTGCGCCACGTTTACGATTAATTTTTAAAGATGGAGAATTAAATTTTTATGCCTGCTCTGTAAAATTTATTGAAGAGGATTTGGATGAAGTGTATGATTGGTCGGCTGATGTAATGAATCCGGAGTGGGAACCCAAAGCAGCAAAAAAGAAATTAAAAGCGCATCCTGAAATGTTGGTTTGTGATGCCTTGCTTGATCAGCACATTTTTTCAGGTGTGGGGAATATCATTAAAAACGAAGTGCTTTATAAAACGCATATTCACCCCGAAACAAAGTTGAAAGATTTGCCTCAACCAAAGTTAAATCAACTGATAAAAGAGGCGCATGATTACAGTTTCCAGTTTTTGGATTGGAAGAAACAATTTGTTTTGAAAAAACACTGGCGTGCACACACGAAAAAAATTTGTCCGGAATGCAATTCAGAATTGACCAAAAAGCATCTTGGGAAAACCAATAGGAGAAGTTTTTATTGCACCAATTGTCAAACATTGTATGAATAAGAATTATTCAGAAAGAAACGTCTGAAAATGTATTTCCCTGTTTGAGATCGCCGGTTTCGTAGCCTTTTTTGAACCAGTACATTCTTTGTGCAGAAGTGCCATGGGTAAAAGAATCCGGCGTTACCGTTCCCTGGTATTCTTCCTGCAAACGATCGTCGCCAATAGCGTTCGCAGCATCCAAAGCATCTTGTATATCCTCGGCATTAATCACATTTTTCATTTGTTGATCGTAATGTGCCCAAATGCCTGCGTAAAAATCTGCTTGCAATTCAAGTCTTACCGAATATTTATTATAATCGGTTTCGGTGAGTTGTTGTTGCAACTGCTCCATCTTTTGCGTGACGCCAAGAAGATCCTGAACATGATGGCCCACTTCGTGTGCGACAACATAAGCCATTGCAAAATCACCGGTAGCACCAAACTGATCTTTAAGTTGCCGGGCAAAGGAAAGATCGATATAAAGCTTTTGATCCGCGGGGCAATAAAAAGGACCGGTTTGTGCGCTTGCGTATCCGCAACCAGAAGTGGTAGTTCCATTAAAAAGAACGAGGGTCGGATCGGTATAAGTACGACCCATATCTCCGAATAGTTTTGTCCAAACATCCTCCGTGTCGGCCAAAACCACCTTTACAAATTCGGCTTCTTTATCCTCGGCAGCTTGTTGTTCCTGGCTCATTTCCTGTTGTTGCGGAGGTACGAGTTGCTGAAGGTCATTCAGATCTCCACCACCAAGCAGAAATTTTGCAAGAATAAAAATGATGCCGATGACACCGCCTCCAATCGCCATTCCTCCGCCAGTAATTCCGCGGCGGTCCTCAACATTCGAGCTTTCTCTCCTTCCCTGCCATTGCATAAGATTCGATTTTATGTTATCTAAATTAAGATACTTTGCTTACCGATTTCTTCTTGAAACCCTCAATTGCATTTTTGGTAAAGTCGCTCAATACCAGTCTGCCACTCAATGCTGCTCTTTCCTTTAATAAGGAGTCCCAATCTTCAGTTCCTTTCCAAAATATTTTTTTCATTTCGGCCATCGCTTGTGGACTCATATGAGCGAGCGAACTTGCCAACCTGTAAACCGCCTCATCCATGTTTTGTAAAGATTGGTGTACTTCTGCGAAAAGGCCTTTATGTTTTGCCCAATCCGCATTTCGCCAAAGTGTGGCATCAATTGCCAGCTGACTGAATGCTGATGTTCCGATCTTTCTTTCAATTGCCGGTCCTACAACAAAAGGACCAATGCCCAGAGCAAGCTCACTTAATTTTACTTCAGATTCTGTGTAGGCAATTGCATAATCGACAGCAGCAGCAAGACCAACCCCACCACCTACGCATTTCCCATGAATGCGTCCAATGATCAGTTTGGTGCACTTGCGCATCGCGTTGATCACGTTTGCAAAGCCTGAGAAAAATTCGAAACCCTCCTTTTCATTTTTCACGGCCATCAATTCTTCAAAACTGGCTCCTCCGCAAAAGGCACCGTTTCCGCCACTTTTTAAAATGACCACCTTTGTATCGTGTGTGCCCGCATAATGAATTTCCTGCGATAAAGCATTCAGTAATTTAGCAGGCAAAGAGTTTCCTTGCGGATGAAAAAATTCAATTGTTGTAATTCCGTGCTCTGTGTGTGAGCTAACGTACGGTTCCATGTTAATAAATATTTTATTTTCTTTTTCTAACCATTGTCAGGATTGTTCCCACACCAACAGGTTCATCAGTGTCGTCAAAAATCTCCACAAACCATTTTACAATACCTTTTGGTATTTCAAGACCTTTCACGTTCTTAGTTTCAGGCGTAATTTCTCTTACTTCCTGCTCAGTTTTTTCTTTGCACGTTAATTTTACATAAATCGCTGTGCCGGCATAAACAGGTTTTGTAAATCTTAATTCTTCAATGCCATAATTCAACAAAACCGGGTTCTTTTCATAACTATCAACAAATAAGCCAGCTGCAGCGCTAATGATAAAATATCCGTGGGCCACTTGCTCATCAAACATCGTATTTTCAAAATCGCTGGTTGCCAGATGCGCATAAAAATGATCGCCACTGAGGTCTGCAAATTTATCAATGTCTTCAGATGTAATTATTCTTTTTTCAGTTACCAGTTGTTCGCTGATTTGCAACTCTTCAAAATACTTTTGAAAAGGATGAATTGTACCAATTTTGGCCTTTGCACCAGGTTGATAGACATTTGTAACAGCGGTCAACATCGTTGGCGAACTTTGCAAAGCCACACGCTGCATGTAATGTCTTATTCCTCGCAAACCGCCCATTTCCTCTCCTCCGCCGGCTCTTCCGGGACCGCCGTGAGTCAACATCGGAAGTGGTGAACCATGACCGGTACTTTCTTTGGCGCAAGCTGCATTTAATATTAATATTCTTCCATGATAAGTGCCGGCGCCTAAAACAAAATCTTTGGCAAATTGTTCATTTACTGTCACCATGGAACTTACCAAACTTCCTTTTCCCATTTTTGCAAGTGCAATAGCTTCGCCTGTATTTTTGTAAGGCATGATTGTACTTACCGGACCAAAAACCTCTACATTGTGGACTTCTTTTGCATCCAATGGCGATTCATTTTTTAATAATATTGGACTTACAAAAGCTCCTCTTCTTGGATCTGCATCCAAAACATCAACACTATCAAGACTTCCATAAATGACCTGTGAAGAAGCGAGGAGTTTTTGAATCTGTTGGTGTACTTCCCGCTTTTGTGATTGGCCGGCAAGCGCGCCCATCCTTACCTTTTCGTTTTTAGGATTTCCGATAACCGTTTGAGATAATGAACGGCTCAAATCTTTCCATACATCTTCCATCTTATTTCCAGGAACAAAAATCCTGCGAATAGCTGTGCACTTTTGCCCTGCTTTTGAGGTCATTTCTTTTCTTATCTCCTTGATAAAAATTTCCCATTCCGGCATTCCCGGATTAACATCTTTGCCCAAAACAATACAATTCAGCGAATCTGCCTCCAAATTGAAAGGTACATTTTCCCGAAGTACATTTGGATTTGATTTTAACATCAGACCGGTGGATGCTGATCCGGTAAAAGTTATTACATCCTGTGAAGTAACATGATCAAGAATATCGCCGGCACTGCCGCAAATCAATTGGAGCGCGCCTTGGGGCAAAATTTGCGAATCGATTATCTCGCGAACTACAGCTTCAGTAAGATATGAAGTAATCGTTGCAGGTTTTACAACCGCTGCCACACCAGCCAATAAATTAACTGCAATCTTTTCCAACATTCCCCAAACAGGGAAATTAAAAGCATTGATGTGAATGGCCACTCCTTCTTTCGGTATTAAGATATGCTGAGCGGAAAAAGTGCCGCCTTTGCTTAAACCGATGTTTTCGCCATCGAGTGCAAAAGTCTCGTCCGGAAGTTTCCTTCTTAATGAAGCATTGGAAAAAAGATTTCCGATACCACCTTCAATATCAACCCAGCTATCGGCCCGTGTGGCTCCTGTTTTATAGCTTATCGGGTAAAATTTTTCTTTATTTTCGAAAAGATGAAGAGCCAAAGCTTTCAACATTCTTCCCCTTTCATGAAAAGTCATTTTTCTCAAAGTATTAGTTCCGGTTTTTCTTCCATATTCCATAATTTCTGAAAAGTCAAGGCCTTTGGTGGTTGCAGTTGCAATTAATTCTCCATTTACTGCATCATACAACTGCTGTCCTTCTCCGTCACCATATATCCAACTGCCAAGGACAAAATTTCCGAGTTTCATCTGAGCCAATTTTGATTAAAGTTATTTTAATGTAAAATAAGAAATGCGCAAAAAAGTTTGTTTACCCTACTTTGACATTATTTTATTCTGCCAACGCGCAACGAAAGGATAAAGGGCTTATTTTCTCTCATTACCAAAATAGAAATACGGTAACCAGTTTTTTGTAACAAATTCTTGTAAGTTTCAAGGTTGCCGCTGAAGTTATTATCAACTCCCATGATTACATCTCCGTTTTTTAATCCCGCCTTGTCTGCGGGCGATGCCTTTACAATGTCATCTACAATAATACTTCCGTCCAAACTATACATGGTTAAGCCAGTATAAGAATAGTCAAATGGATCGCGAAAATGACTATTAGGTGTTAAGTAAATTTCTTTTTGAGGGTAGTTAATGATCAGGTTGAAGTGACGTAAAATATCATTTCCAATCAATCCTGCCCTTTGTGGATAAGCAAGTACGTTGTATTCGTCATCAAACAAATAAGTTGGCACCTTCCTGAATTTATAATTGCCGACTTGTAATTCTCTTATTATTGTTAACTGCATTCTTTTTTTGCCTCCCATCCCCTGCACTTCTATTTCGACAGGCTTTCTTTTTTTCATTAAAACGGAACTGTCTTCATTATAATGCGTGCTCAACAGGAGGCATAATCCCGCACCGGTATCAAAGAAATAATGTGCGTTCAACTTGCGTGAATCCATAATGGTTAGCGGAACGATTGGCAAACCCTGGAAGGCAGGACGTAACAAAAATCCATGAGGAGGATAATTAATAAATCCCGGAGAGAAAACACTTATTCTTAAACTATCGAAATCAACTTTTACAAGATAGCGGGATAAAAAACTATGGCCAATTATACCATCGATTTTCATTCCGTACACACTTGTTAGCACTTCATAATTGTTAATATAAAAATCGAGGCTATCGACCGACAGACCGGGAAAGTTAAGGGTTTGATGCGGCGCGTAATCCACTTTGCGAACGCCGGCAATTCCATAAATATATCTTCCTGAAGGTTCATGCGAAATGTGATAATTAGCTGCGGTAGTAGAATCGAGGGAAATGCCACCACTTCCGGTATCCAAAATAAAATTAAAAGTATCCTTTATATCTCCGAACCTTGCCTTAACCAACATCACCCCTCCATTCAGTTGCTTGAAGGGAAAAGAAGTTACAAACCTTGCCGGTTTTTCCCAATACATTTCCTGTCCGAAAACAGTAAAGCTGCATAGGGTAAACGTTAAATAAAAGAAGATTCTCATATCCGTTAAAAGCTAAATTTAAGATTTATGCATGTATTTTTGCTTAATTAATTAGAAGCGCCTCCTGCGCAAAATGGAATAAATGAAAACATCCGAATTATATAAGAAAGCTCTCCGTTTCGAATTCTTAACTGTAGAAGAAGGCAGTTATTTATTCAGGAATGCTGCTTTGGGCAAATTGATGGCGGTGGCTGATGAACTAAGGAAAATCCAGGTACCCCATGGAAAAGTGACCTGGATCATCGATAGGAATGTGAACACTACAAATGTTTGTATTGCCAACTGCAAGTTTTGTAATTTTTACCGGATTCCCGGCCATAAAGAAGCGTATGTCACAGATATAGAAACGTATAAAAGAAAAATAGAGGAAACCTTCCGATATGGGGGCGAACAATTATTACTTCAGGGTGGCCACCATCCTGATCTCGATTTGAATTATTACGTTACCCTTTTTAAAGAATTAAAGAAATTATTTCCGAAATTAAAGTTGCACGCTCTTGGTCCCCCGGAAGTGGCGCATATTACCAAAATTTCAAAATCTACACATCACGATGTTCTAAAAGCTTTGAAAGAGGCTGGTCTTGATTCAATGCCAGGTCCGGGAGCAGAGATACTAACGGATAGAGTTAGACGCTTAATAAGTAAAGGGAAATGTGGCGCACAGGAATGGCTGGATATTATGATTGAAGCGCACAAACTCGGACTTACAACTTCGGCCACAATGATGTTTGGTCATGTTGAAACTATTGAAGAACGATTTGAACATTTAGCCAAAATAAGGGAAGTGCAGTCCAGGAAACCTGAAGGCTCTGTTGGCTTTTTGAATTTTATTCCCTGGACTTTCCAGGATGTGGATACTTTGCTGGCAAAGATTCGTGGCGTTCACAACCTGACAACACCTGAGGAATATATCCGCATGATTGCAATGAGCCGGATCATGTTGCCGAATGTGAAAAACATACAAGCCAGTTGGTTAACGGTGGGTAAACAGGTTGCACAACTTTGTCTGCATGCCGGCGCCAATGATTTTGGAAGCATCATGATCGAAGAAAACGTGGTCAGCGCCGCAGGAGCGCCCCATCGCTTTACAGCAAATGGAATCCAGGAAGCGATTCGTGAAGCAGGTTTTGAGCCGCAACTTCGCAACCAGCAATATGAATTCAGGGAAATGCCGGAGCTGGAAGAGCAGGTGATTACTTACTGATAATTAATTATGATTATTTCTTAGTTTACTGGGAAACCGCAATCAAAATTATTAATCGATAATTTTGATCGATGTCATTTCAAAATTTTACACCCGAACAAGCAATTCCCAAAATAAAACAATACTGCGCTTACCAGGAAAGGTGTCATGCGGAAGTACGTGATAAATTGTATTCATTTGGTTTGCATAAGAATGATGTTGAGGAGATCATTTCAGAATTGATCAGTGAAAATTATTTGAATGAAGAGCGCTTTGCGATTCACTTTGCTGGTGGAAAATTCAGGATGAAACAATGGGGGAAAATTAAGATTAAACAAGTATTAAAGTTTAAGCAGGTAAGTGATTATTGCATCCGGAAGGCTTTGAAAGAAATTGACGCTGATGAATATGAAAGAACTTTTCAAAAACTAGTGGAGCAAAAATTGAAAAGCCTCAAAAGCGAAAAAAATATTTTTATCAAGAAGAGAAAAATGCAGGATTTTTTATTGCAAAAGGGTTTTGAAAGTGAATATGTAAAGGCTGCGGTAAATAAGGTCCATTAAAGCATTACATGGTTGAATAGTAAATAAGTAATCAGTAAATTTGAGAAAGTATTCAAATTATGAAAACTGAATTTAAAAATGTCGTTTGGAAAGAAGGTAAATATTTTGTCGCTCAATGTCTCAATATTGAAGTTTCTTCATTTGGTGAAACGAAAGAAGAGGCTTTAAAAAATTTAAATGAAGCGATAGAATTATATATGGAAGATCATTCTTTTGAAAGCCTGAGTGAAGTTGAATCACCAGAAATTACTTCTTCAGTAATAGAACATGCCTAAATTATTTTCATCAGATCAAATCATTAAGATTTTATTGCAAAATGGCTTTGTGTTCATTTCTCAAAAGGGTAGCCATAGAAAATATCGAAAAACAGGAAACCCAACCTTGACAGTCATCGTTCCATCTGCAATGAAAGAAATTCCGTTTGGAACATTTAAGTCAATTCTAAAACAGTCAGGTTTGCAACAATCAGATTTTAATAATTAATTGTAATCAATTTAATCATGTCTTCCCTCACGATAAGCCTCATCCAGTCCAATCTTTCCTGGGAAGGTAAGGAAGCTAATCTTTCAATGTTTCAACAAAAGATTGAAAGCATTCGGCAAAAAACGGAGATCGTAATTCTGCCTGAAATGTTCAACACTGGGTTTAGCATGAAACCAGAAAAGTTCGCCGAAAAAATGAATGGAAAAACGGTAGAATGGATGAAAAAAATTTCACGGGAAAGGAAAATAATTCTTACCGGAAGCCTGATGGTTGAAGAGGAAGGAAAATATTACAACCGGCTGCTTTGGGTTTTGCCAAATGGCGAATTGGGCATTTACGACAAACGTCATTTGTTTGCTTATGCTCATGAAAACGAACATTATTCAGCCGGAAATAAAAGGTTAATTGCTTCAGTAAAAGGGTGGAAAATTAATTTGCAGGTTTGTTATGATTTGCGATTTCCGGTTTGGGCGCGACAGGCCCCTGGAGAATTGGAAAACAAGTATGATCTTTTGATAAATGTAGCCAACTGGCCTCAAAGAAGAATTATTGCATGGAAAACATTATTACGAGCCAGGGCGATCGAAAACCAATGTTTTGTTGTTGGCGTAAACAGGATTGGAGAAGACGGAGATAATATTTCTTATAACGGCGGTAGTAGCATTATCGATCCATTGGGAGAAATTCTTTATGAAAAAAATGACGAAGAGGATATTTACACTTACACATTAGAAAAAGAAAAAGTAATTGAAACGAGAAGTCATTTTCCTTTTTGGAGAGATGCGGATTTCTTTTTGATTCCTGAATGACTTAAATACAGTAACTCTACATAAAATAGAAATTTTTATTTTCACCTTACAAGGGTAATTGAAATAAATTTTCGCTTTATAATTTAGATAATTATTTTCTCCACCTCTCCTTTTCCCACGACCTCTTTTTGTAAATTTGCAAGATGCAGGATTATTTACAGGGATTGAATGAATCGCAGCGGGAAGCGGTACTTCACCGAGACGGACCGATCATGATTGTCGCGGGAGCAGGCAGCGGAAAAACCAAAGTTTTGACGACAAGAATTGCGCACCTGATGGCAAGTGGCGTGGATGCTTTTCAAATTTTGGCCTTGACTTTTACCAACAAAGCGGCTGCTGAAATGAAAGAAAGAGTTTCTCATATCCTGGGAAATAATGAAGCGCGCAATTTATACATCGGCACATTCCATTCTGTATTTGCAAGAATTTTAAGAGCCGAGGCAGATAAACTTGGTTATCCGCGAAACTTCACTATTTATGATACAGACGATGCCAAAAGTGTAGTAAAAACAGTTGTGCGCGAATTAAATCTCGACGACAAACACTACAAACCGAATACTGTTTATAATCGCATTTCAAGCGCAAAAAACAGCTTGATCACCCCCGATGAATATGTGAATGATTTTGGAATTCAACAAGAAGACATGAGGGCCAACCGCCCAATGATCGGCCCGATTTATTTGGCTTACTGCAACCGCTGTTTCAAAAACGGTGCGATGGACTTTGATGACCTGTTGCTCAAATTTTATCAGTTGTTGAAAACCCATCCTGAAAGCCTGAGTAAATACCAGCGCAAGTTTAAGTATATTATGATTGATGAATACCAGGACACGAATACCGCGCAATACCAGATAATAAAGTTGCTCGGCGCAATGTACGAAAACGTGGCTGTTGTTGGAGATGATGCACAAAGTATCTATAGCTTTCGCGGCGCAACTATTGAAAATATTTTACAGTTTCAAAAAGATTATGATGAAGTGAAAGTCGTAAAGTTGGAACAGAACTATCGTAGCTCGCAAAATATTTTGCACGTTGCTAACCACATTATTGCAAACAATAAAGGACAGATTCCTAAAAAGCTTTGGACGAGCAATATTGAGGGTGAAAAAATAAATTTGGTAAAAACGGCTACCGATAATGATGAAGGAAAATTTGTGGCAGATGTTATACAGGAACAAAAATTACGCAACCATTATCGCAACTGCGACTTTGCGATTCTTTATCGTACCAACGCCCAAAGTCGGAGTTTTGAAGAAAGCCTGCGAAGGATGAACATCGCCTACAGAATTTATGGCGGTATCAGTTTTTACCAAAGAAAAGAGATCAAGGATTTTTTATGCTACCTACGCGTTATTGTAAATCCTGGTGATGAAGAAGCTTTGAAAAGGATCATTAATTATCCCGCACGTGGCATTGGAAAAACTACCATTGAAAAAGCAATCTTATTTGCCAACGAAAGAAATATTTCACTTTGGAATGTGTTGGAACACTCTTCTGACTTTGGTTTCAGGGCAAACACTTTTGAAACGATCAATAATTTTGTGATCATGATCAAAATGTTTCAAAGTGAAATGTCGAAGAAGAATGCATACGATCTTTCCGTTTTGGTTGGCAAAAACACGGGCATTGTGAAAGAGCTTTTCAATGATAAAACTACCGAAGGTCTCGCTCGTTATGAAAACATCCAGGAACTTTTAAACTCAATCAAAGAATATACTGAAACACCGACGGAAGACGGCGAGTTGCCGGATAAAAGTTTGGGAAGTTATTTGCAACAAATTACTTTACTTACTGATGCTGACGAAGATAAAGGCGAAAGTGATGTGGTAAAATTAATGACGATTCATGCAGCCAAAGGCCTGGAATTTCCGGTTGTTTTCGTTGGCGGTTTGGAAGAAACTTTGTTTCCAAATGCAATGGCCATCAACACAAGGGAAGAACTGGAAGAAGAAAGGAGATTGTTTTATGTAGCCATCACACGCGCTAAAACCCGTTTGTGGCTTACTTATGCAAATACGCGTTATCGATTTGGAAATCTTACTCAAAACGAGCCCAGCCGTTTCATTGATGAACTTCCACAGGATAAATTGGATAAATCTTTTGCAGGAGGAAATTCACGCAATATCCAAAGCAATTATTGGAATGCATTTGATCGGCCAAAATTCAATGGTAATAATGAAAGGAGAGAAACGAAAACAGAGAAACCAGCATATCTTGTATCAACACCCGTTATAAAAACAAAAGAACATACGCCTTCTCCGGGATTTGCTCCAAGCGATACCAGCCATCTGCAAACGGGACAACAGGTAGAGCATCAAAAGTTTGGTTTTGGAGAAGTGGTAAAAATGGAAGGTTCTTCTCATAACCCGATTGCCACTATTCGATTTGAGTACAACGGTGAAAAAAAAATTATGCTCAATTACGCCAAATTAAGAATTGTCGAATAAGATTCGTTTACTGCTTTAGTGAACATGACGGCGTTTAATAATTCCACCTGAAGCTTCTTTTATTGTGCTTGCAAAAACAAATGAACGTGGGTCAATTTCGCTCACAAGATTTTTAAGTTTCCGGATTTCCAACCTGGTAATTACTGTAAAAATAATGTCGCAATCGCTGTGCTGTTCAAATTTGCCAGGCAAAAAACCACGTTCACCTTTGTAAATGGTAATTCCCCTTCCCATTTCATTTACCAACCGGTCTTTGATGATTTCGCTTTTGCCCGAAATGATGGTTACGCCGATATAAGCTTCCAAACCTTCCACCACATAATCGACGGTTCTCGTGGCTGTAAAGTAAGTGAGCATGGAATACAAGGCAATCTGGATGCCGAAATAGAAAGCCGCAATGGAAAAAATGAGAATATTAATTGCCAAAATAATTTCGGTTATCGTGAAGCTGGTTTTTTTCCACGTGTATAATGCAAGAATTTCAATCCCGTCAATTGCACAACCGGCTCGCATTGTTAAACCAATGCCTGTACCTATAAAAAAGCCACCGAAAATTGAAACCAGAAGTTTATCAGAGGTGATAGAATAATGAGGAAAATAGTACAAGCAAAATCCGAGAAATAGAATGCAGCCAAAAGTTTTTAAAGCGAAACGGAAATTAACTGCGTAGATAGAAATAATAATAAAGGGAAGATTGGCTAGCATGATCACAAAAGAAATATCCCATTTTTTGAGCTCGCTTACAAGCAATGAGATCCCAGTAATTCCACCGTCAAAAAATCCATTTGGAATCAAAAATCCTTTTAACGAAAATGCAGCCAAAAGAACTCCGACAACAATAAAAAAGGTATCGCTTAACCAGCCGCTTACTTCCAAACCTTTGGGGTTTTTCTTTTGCATTGAGATTCTTTTTCTCAACTGCTCAGCTGTTTGCTTTAATCGTTTATTAAGTTTTGTTTCAGCACTCGCTGTAAAATAATGATGGTTTTCAACAAATTTAATTTCTTCAAGGCTCCAATCTTCACGGTTTTTTGCCAAACCGGCTTCATGTAATTCTTTATATAATTTATCAGCGCCAATAAAATATTTGTCTGTTCCAAGATAGTAAAGGTCCGCATCACATAAAACCTTCGCCAGCTTGTCTTTTGGCTGCTGCGGAATTTTTGTAGCGATAATTAATCTACATATTTCATGTACCTGGTCTTTTGAATAACCAAACTGAGGCAGCCACTTCCTGGCCATTTCACACGAAATTTCTTCATGATCAGTATAAGCCTCCAAAAAACCTGAATCATGAAAAAGTGCGGCAGTTTTCAGAATAGTAAGATCATCGCCGGAAATATTTTCTTCGCTTGCAAGTTGTTCGGCTGCAGCCAACACATCTTTCGTGTGCTGGGCATTGTGATAATGAAGAAATGGAGGAAGTTCTGTTTCTAACTTTTCAATAAGGAATGTGTAAACCGCATCAAACTGCATTTGTTGTGATTGATCCAAGAGTTAAATATTTAGTTATTAAAAATGACTTATCGCAGCTCGCTGATCTAGAAAAGGGTGCTTTACAAATCTAAACAATACAACATAAAAATATTAAAAATGTATCTTCAAAGAGAAATTGCGTTGTTTTTGTTCCGCATGTTGATCGTCATTGTTTGTTTCAAAATTTTCTTATGAGTAAAAGTTACCGCATTTTTATTTGGAAAAAAGCACCGTTTCTTCGGCTGTTGATTCCATTGTTGGCGGGAATAATCCTTGAATTTTATTTGAATATATCTGCATCACCGCTTTTATTGGTTGCTGGTGCCAGCGCCTGTCTGTTGATCTCTTTTTCTTTTTTGCCAATGTCTATACAATTCCGGTTTAAACCTGTGCAAGGCATTATTTTATCTTTTCTTCTCTTACTCCTTGGTTCGTTGTTGACCTGGAATAAAGACGCAAGAAACCATACAGATTGGTATGGTCACTTTACAAGTTCTAAATCAGTAATCGTAGCAACGATAATAGAACCACCGCAGCAAAAAGCAAAATCTTTCAAAGCAATTGCTGTCGCAAATGAAGTTTTTAATAACGATTCCTTACAAACAACTCAAGGTGAATTTCTCCTTTATTTCCAAAAGAGTGAAGGCTCACAAAAATTAAAATATGGCGACCGGGTTGTAGTAAACAAAGCTTTGACCCCGATTTCTAATTCCGGAAACCCTGCCGCTTTCGATTACAGGCAATATTGCGCTTTTCGCCAAATTTATAAACAGGTTTATGTAAAAGAAAATGAATGGCAAAAACTGCCTGGAAAAAGTAAAAGCTTGATTAAAGGAATTCATTTTTCCATTCGGGAAAAGATTGTAAGCGTTTTACAAAATTTTTTGGGCAACAACAATGAGTCTTCAATATCCGAAGCATTGTTGATAGGTTATAAAATTGATTTGGATAAAGATCTTGTGCAGGCTTACAGCAATGCCGGCGTTGTGCACATCATAGCCATTTCTGGCTTGCACATAGGAATTATTTATGCGATCCTGCTTTGGATCTTTTCGAGGCTTCCTGTTGCTAAAAAATCAAAGAATTTTCGGCTGATTTTTATACTTTCAGGATTATGGTTTTTTGTTTTTGTTACGGGCGCCTCTGCTTCTGCGAGCCGTGCTGGTATTATGTTCTCATTTATCATTATCGGAAATGTTTTTGATAAATCCGGTTCGGTTTATAATTCAATTGCAGCTTCTGCTTTTTTGCTTTTGTGCTTTGATCCATACCTTCTTTGGAATGTTGGATTTGAACTTTCTTATCTCGCGGTGATCGGAATTGTAACTACATTCAAATACATTTCAAAGTGGATCTATTTTAAAAATAAATGGCTTGAAAAATTGTGGCAACTTAGCGCTGTATCATTGTCGGCCCAGTTGTTTACATTTCCACTTGCCTTGTATTATTTCCACCAGTTTCCATTTTTGTTTTTGTTGTCAAATATCATAGCCATTCCGCTTTCATCCCTCGCATTGGTTGGCTGTTTGATTTTAATTGCAGTTTCGCTTTTTCCTTTTGTTGCCCTTTATTTTTCCAAGCTGCTTTTTGGAGTTATCTGGTTGCTCAACCATTATATTTTATGGATCGATTCAATTCCTTATTCACGATGGATCGATATTTCGATCTCTACTTTTGAAACATTTTTGTTGTATGGGTTGATAATAACTCTTCTGTTCGCTTTTATAAAAAGGAATAAGAAATCACTCGCGTTTTCATTAGTCTTCTTGCTCGCTTTTGCTGTTTCCAATACGATGAAAGAGTGGCAACACTTTCAACAGAAAAAGATTATTGTTTACAACATTCCCAAACACAAAGCCGTAGAGTTTATTGACAGGAAGAGTTTTTTATTGAAAACTGATAATGAATTAGAACAGGAAAATCTTTTGTACGATTACAACGTAAAGCCTGCTAACGTTGCATTTGCAGCAAATGAAAGAGCAAACAATCTTTCTCATCTTTTTTCAAAAAATGGGTTTTATCAATTTTATGGTTCTAAATTATTGATGATTGATTCTTCTTACCATAACTATTATTCGGCAGAAAAGATCAGGCTTGATTGTATTGTGATTTCTCAAAACCCGAAAATCAAAATCGCTGAGATCGCCAAAACTTTTGATTGCAACAATTTCATTTTTGATGCTTCTAATTTTTCGTGGAATATTCAACGATGGAAAAAAGAGTGTGAAGATTTACATTTGCACTTTCATTCTGTTCCTGAAAAGGGAGCCTTCGTGGTCAACTTGTAACAAACTTTTCAACATGCAACAAAAAATCAAATCGGCACTTATTTCTGTTTTTAATAAAAAAGGTTTGGAAGAAATTATTCCTCTTTTGAAAGAACAAAATATTACGATTTACAGTACGGGTGGCACACAAAAATTTATTGAAGAAAATGGTGGGAAATGTATTGCTGTTGAATCGCTGACAGGTTATCCTTCTATCTTGGGCGGAAGAGTGAAAACGCTTCATCCTGTTGTGTTTGGTGGTTTTTTGGCTCGCCGTGATGTTGAAAATGATTTGAAAGAAATGAAGCAATACAACATTCCGGAAATTGATTTGGTTGTGGTGGATTTGTATCCATTTCAAGAAACTGTGAAGTCAACCACTGATGAAGTCGCCATCATTGAAAAAATTGATATTGGCGGTCCCTCAATGATCCGTGCAGCAGCAAAAAATTTCAAAAATGTTTTGGTAATTGCTGATAAAAATGAGTACAGTTCTCTTGCAAAAATTTTGCAAGAAAAAAATGCAGAGACTTCTTTGGAAGAAAGAAAAGATTTTGCGCGCAAAGCTTTTGATGTTTGTGCCGGTTATGACATTGCCATTTCGAATTATTTCAACAAAACCAGTTTTGCCAATCCATTTGCAACAACCAAAAAAGAATTACGTTACGGCGAAAACCCGCACCAAAAAGGATTTTTCGTAGGAGATATTAATGAAATTTTTGAGCAACTTCATGGCAAAGAACTTTCTTATAATAATTTAGTTGATGTAGATGCGGCGTTACAATTAATGAAAGAATTTGTAAGAAAGAATGAAGAAGACGAAATAACTTTTGCCGTTATTAAACATACAAATGTCTGTGGTATAGCTCAAAGAAGAAAAGTTGCAGATGCATTTTCTGCAGCTCTGGCCGGCGATCCCGAAAGCGCTTTCGGTGGAATTTTAATTTCCAATTCTTCCATCGATCTAAAAACTGCTGAGGCACTGAAAGATTTATTTATTGAAGTGCTTATAGCCCCTGCGTTTGATGAGGGTGCTTTGCCGGTATTAAAATCAAAAAAGAACCGGATCATTTTGAAACTGAGGAATTTTCCTGAAACAATAGAAACAGAAAAGACTATGTTGAATGGCTTGCTTGTCCAGCAAATAGACGAAGGAAATATTGCAGAGTGGAAAGAGGAAGGCGGAAGAACTTCTACGGAAGAAGAAAAGCAGGATTTGGAATTCGCGAATTTGGTTTGTAAACATTTAAAAAGCAACGCGATTGCCATCGTAAAAAACAAACAGCTTTTGGGAAAAGGCGCTGGACAAACTTCACGTGTAGATGCGTTACGACACGCAATTGAAAAAGCAAAGCAATTTGAATTTGATTTGAAAAATTCTGTTGTTGCCAGTGACGCATTTTTCCCTTTTGATGATTGTGTAAAAATTGCCCACGAAGCCGGTGTTACTGCTTTTATTCAACCCGGCGGCTCAATCCGCGATAAAGATTCCATTGATTATTGCAAAGCAAATAATTTAGTGATGGTAATTACCGGGTTAAGGCATTTTAAACATTGAACCCTCTTAAGAGATATCCCTTTAGTTCTTTAAAATGAGAAGAAAAACCCGTTGTATTTGTCAATTTACTGCTAAAAGAATTTAATTATCTTTATGTTATGAGCGCAGTAAAACTTTTGCCACATTACTCATACGAAGATTATTGCAACTGGGAAGGAAGGTGGGAACTCATTGAAGGACTTCCTTTTGCGATGAGTCCGGCCCCTTCGCCACGGCATCAATGGGTTGTTGCTAATATTATTTATGAGCTAAAGAAAGGAATAAAAGGATCAGAATGTGATCAATGTAAGGTTTATGATTTTGTCGATGTAAAAATTGAAGACGATACTATTTTACAACCCGATGCTTCGATCATTTGTGGTCCAATTCACAAAAAATATGTTGACTTTCCTCCAACTATTGTTGTTGAAATATTATCAGAGGCAACTGCACTAAAAGACAGGATTACCAAGTTTTCAATTTATGAGAAGTTCGGGATTAAGTATTATGTTATTGTTGATCCTGACAAAGAGCTTGTTGAAATATATGCGCTTGAAAACTCAAAATACATCGCTCAATCTTTTTCCCAGGAAAATCCTTTTACTTTCTCCCTTTCCGATGATTGTGCTTTCGATATTTTATTTAAAAATATCTGGGAATAAAAATCCAATTTATTTATTGGTTTACTGAAGATTTTTCTGGCAAGTTTATTTCAAATGCCTTTCTTCTTTCCACATTTGATTAAATGTTTTCGGAGCGAATTCAAGTGGTGCATGATATTTATCCCAGTTTTTAAACAGCCGGTTTACGATTTTAGTTTTTAAGTTCCCGCTCCCTTTATTCATCAATCCTCTTCGCAATGACGCAATTTTCCAAATCTTCCAGGCCATTTTTTCTGAAAACGGCGCCAATCCCTGTTCTACACTTTCATTCCTGTTTTCGAGCAACAATTCATGAAGGTTGATCTTTACCGGGCAAACTTCAGAACAGGCGCCGCATAATGATGAAGCGTAACTAAGATGTTTGTATTCATCCAGGTTTTTTAAATGAGGAGTGATCACACTGCCAATTGGACCGCTGTAGGTTGTGCCATAAGTGTGGCCGCCAATATTTTTATAAACGGGGCAAACGTTTAAACAAGCACCGCAGCGAATGCAATATAAGCTTTCTCTTTGCCGCTCATTTGCTAAAATGTTTGTACGTCCATTATCTAAAAAGATGACATACATTTCTTCAGGGCCATCCATTTCTCCGGGTTGTCTTGGTCCTGAAATAATACTGCTGTAAACCGTTACTTTCTGGCCTGTTCCATAAGTCGCGAGCAATGGCCAAAGTAAAGCAAGGTCCTTAATTGAGGGAATCATTTTCTCAATGCCAACAACAACAATATGTGTTTTTGGCCAGGCAGTACTCAGTCTTGCATTGCCTTCATTTTCGGTGAGTGCAATTCCACCAATATCACTGATCACAAAATTGGCACCTGTGATTCCAATCTCGGCAGTTACATATTTTTCCCTGAGAATTCTTCTTGCTTCCAGTGTTAATTGTTCAGGAGAAAGATTGGAAGCTGTACCAAGTTTTTGTTCAAAGATCCGGGCAACGTCTTCCTTGCTTTTGTGCATG
>DASTXM010000124.1:0-19682 GCA_035765495.1 Hanamia sp. | reverse complement strand
TAGAAGATCCGCGCCTGTTACCATTAATTTGTCGTGAAGGCTTCCTGCCGTTTCATCGTGGGCAATTGGTATTTTCTCCTGAAGTAATATATTGCCGGTGTCTATTTCCTGTTGTAATTTGAAAGTGGTTACACCGGTTTCCTTTTCGCCATTAATAATTGCCCAATTGATTGGGGCCGCACCACGGTATTGAGGCAAGAGAGAAGCATGCAGGTTGATTGTTCCCATTGGCGGCATGTTCCATACAACTTCCGGTAACATTCTAAATGCAACTACTACCTGGACATCAGCCTTTAATGATCTCAGTTCGTCTAAGAATGCAGGGGCCTTCAATTTTACAGGTTGAAGAATTTTTAAACCTTTTTCAGCTGCGTACTTTTTTACAGCGCTTTCAGAAAGCTTCATTCCACGGCCTGCAGGTTTGTCCGGGGCTGTTACCACGCCCACAATATTATAGCCTGCCTCAAACAATTTATCCAACGAAGCGACTGCAAATTCAGGGGTACCCATAAAAACAATCCGGGGTGATTCCATTTCACACAATTTTACTTTCTTTCAAACAAAACTTTTCCTTTTGTATCAATATTTTCTTTCAAAGCGGGGTTGTTGATGGTTTGATAATGCACTACATCAAACAGGAAAGGAAGCGGAAGATCATCCAAAGCTGAGGAAAGCCGGCTAATTATTGAAAAGGAAATTTCTTTTCCAAAAACCGCGAGATCAATATCCGAGCCAGGCCTGTTCGTTTTACTTGCCCTCGAACCAAAAATTAAGACCTTCTCTATTTCGGGAAAGGATTGAATTGTTTGCAATATTGATTGCAATTGCTTTTGGGTTAGTCCAAATCTTAGCGTTTCTTCGATATTCATTCTTTCAACTTCTTTTTCAGATCAACTAATAATTTGAACCAATTGGTTTGAATACGGTCAAAAATTTCTTGTGCTGCAGATTCATCATATAAATGCGTGGAACTGTTCCTGTCTGTCAACATTTCAATCCATTCCTGTCCATTTGTAATTGTTCCATCCTGAAACGATTGTTTGATTACCGGTTTTGGACCCTTGATATCAATATAACCTTCATCATTAAGTTTATCCTGCAAGGTCTTCCATGCGAGTTCGAAGGTGAATTCGAACCGTTTGATCACACCGTCTTTTTCCAAAACAGAAAAATCCTTTTTCTGCAAGGCGGTTTCAAGTTGTGAAAGCGCCTTACAAAAGCTTTCAAATCTTTCTTTCCATCTTACATTATTTTCCATTACCTAATTTTTAAAGTCTTTGTACAACAGGTACTTTTTCCTGATCTTTTTGTAATGATCAAGCGCGGGTTGCCAGCTTTTTCTAATTTCCTTTTCTGATTCTCCATTTTTAATTTGTTGCCACAGATCATTATTTCCTGCAAGTTTATCGAAAAATGAATTTTCCATATTGCCGGATTTGGGCACGATGAAAAAATGATCCTTATCCGGAAAAAGCTTATAAGCTTCCAAAATATATTTTAACTGAATTTGTTTATTTACAGTCTTTAATACCTGTTGAGGTGTTCCTGATAAGTTCCATCCATAGCAAACTTCTCCATAGTGCTTACTATTCATGGCACCTTCCATTGGATGGGGCGTAAAAGAATAAAGATTCTTTGGCAATGACGGATCGCCAAAAACCTGGAAAGGTGTGGCAGTTCCACGCCCTTCACTTAAAGTAGTTCCTTCAAAAAAGCAGGTAGAAGGATACAAATAAACAGATTGGATGTCCGGCAGATTGGGTGAAGGTTTTACGGGCAAAACATATTTGCTGTTGTGGTCATAGTTCAGGCACTTGATCACAAGAAAATGAAAAGGTGTATCTGCAGAATTCTTTGCGTCATGCAAATAATATTGATACTTTTCATTCGCCTTTGGGCTCAGCCATCCTTCGCCGCCGAGCATACGTCCGTATTCACCAATCGTCAGTCCGTAAACGATGGGGATAGGTTGTTCGCCTACAAAACTCTTGTACTTAGGTTGGAGTACCGGTCCGTCAACATAAAAGCCATTTGGATTGGGTCTGTCGAGCACCAGCAGCGGGATTCCGTTTTCGAGCGCGGCTTCCATATACATTTGGAAAGAAGAAATGTAAGTATAAAACCTGACGCCCACATCCTGGATGTCGTAGATCATTACATCAACTCCTTTCAGATCTTCAGGAGTAGGTTTGTTGTGTTTGCCATAAAGGCTAACCACTTCAACTCCGGTTTCTTTGTCGATTGCATTGCCAACTTTTTCACCTGCATCTGCCTTACCACGGAAACCGTGTTCCGGTCCAAAGATCTTTACCACCTTTATTCCTCTTTTCAGTAAAGTATCTACCAAATGAGTATTTCCAACCATCGAGGTAGGGTTGGCAAAGACGGCCACATTTTTTCCTTTCAGTAAGGGAAGGTAAACATCCATCCTTTCTGCGCCAGGAATGATGCGTTTCTGTGAAAAAGCGGGAATGGTTAAAAGCAATAAAATAGCGGGTAACAGTGCGGTAAATAATCGTGTGCGTGTTTTCATTTTTTCGATGTGCAAAGAGTAATAAAAAGGTAAAAATAAGGGTAAAATGCTGCCCACAGGGTGATAAAATTATATTAAAAAATAATCTTTCGGTGAATTGATTGGGGTAAGTAAAATTTTATTGCCACCTTTACGACAAATGAAACACACTTCAAAAGTGTTTCCATTGTTTAAATATAAAATTCAAAAATTATGAACAAGGCAAAAAAAGGCGACCAGGTGAAAGTGCATTACAAAGGAACCTTAAACAACGGGGAGCAATTTGATTCGAGTGAAGGAAGGGAGCCCCTTTCTTTTACTGTTGGTGCGGGTCAGATGATCAAAGGTTTTGATGATGCGATTCCGGGTATGGAACCGGGAGAGAAGAAGACCATTCACATTGCGCCGGAGGATGCTTATGGACAGAAGAACCAGGAAGCGATCATTGAATTCCCAAAGTCGAACGTTCCTGCAGATATGAAACTGGAAAAAGGAATGAAATTGCAGTTGCAAAACCAGGCGGGACAACCAATTCCTGTTACCGTGACCGATATAAAAGACGATGTAGTTGTGCTCGATGCCAATCATGAACTGGCGGGAAAAGAGTTGATATTTGATATTGAGTTGGTGGAGATTAGTTGATGGTTTTATTGTTGTATGGTTATATTGTTGGGGGTAATTATTGAATTATTTAATTATTGAATTATAAGGAGAAGTTATCTCAATTGCCCATTAGCCTATTAATTAATCAGCATTCATTGACTAATCAGCACATTAGCCAATTGGCTAATTAATTAACTTTGAAAAAAGTTTTTTATGGACATCGAAACGATATCTTCAAAAAGCAAGAATGCCACGGAGACGGATTTTCTTCCCCTTGAAGGGACCGATTATGTGGAGTTTTATGTTGGCAATGCGAAACAAGCGGCTCATTATTACAAGACGGCATTTGGCTTTCAATCGCTGGCTTATGCCGGTCCGGAAACCGGAGTGAGAGACAAAGCGAGCTATGTGATCCGCCAAAACAAATTAACCTTCGTTTTGACTACACCTATCAGGAGCGATAATGAAATCGCTGCTCATATTGCCAAACACGGCGATGGGATAAAAGTGCTGGCACTGCGCGTGCAGGATGCAACAAGCGCCTGGGAAGAAACGACCAAACGTGGTGGTAAAAGTTACATAGAACCGAAGAAACTCGGGGATGGGAATGGAGAGGTGGTAATGAGCGGCATTCACACATATGGAGATACCGTTCATTTGTTCATTGAAAGAAAAAATTACGACGGGCCCTTCATGCCAGGCTACAGGAAATGGGAAAGTGCCTATAATCCTTCAGACACCGGACTGTTGTATGTAGATCATTGCGTTGGAAATGTAGGATGGAATCAAATGAATCCGTGGGTGAAGTTTTATGAAGACGTGATGGGATTCAGGAATATTCTCAGTTTCGACGACAAGGATATTTCAACAGAATATTCGGCACTGATGAGCAAGGTGATGAGCAACGGGAATGGTTATGTGAAATTTCCCATTAACGAACCTGCCGAAGGAAAGAAGAAAAGCCAGGTGGAAGAATACCTTGAATTTTATAATGGAGAAGGTGTACAGCATGTGGCCCTTGCTACCAACAACATTATTGAAACGGTTACCCAATTAAAAAACCGCGGGGTTGAATTTGTAAAGATCCCTCCTGCATATTATGCTACAGTTTTGGATCGTGTAGGCCATATTGATGAAGACCTAAAGCCCTTAAGCGAATTAGGCATTCTGATTGACAGGGACGATGAAGGTTACCTGTTGCAGATATTTTCAAAACCTGTTGAAGACCGGCCGACTTTATTTTTCGAGATCATCCAACGCAAGGGGGCAAAAAGTTTTGGTAAGGGAAATTTTAAAGCCTTATTTGAAGCCATCGAAAGAGAGCAGGCAGAAAGGGGAAATTTGTGACAATTACGAATTAGGAAATAAGAGAAGACAATAAATAATTATAAGTTTTTTATTACACTAATTTTTACGAATTACACGAATTGGAAGGGGGGAAATATGCGGGACACAAATTATGAATGACAAGTGAGGAATTACGAATTAGGAATTAGGAATTAATGCGTGCACTATTTGTGAATAATTCTTCGTTAAGATTAGGTGAGATACTACCCATTTTTTATTTTAAATTTTTATTTTTACGTTTTCAATCTCCTACAACTTTTTCTAACAATGGCTGCCAGGCTCTTTAAGTATTTTTTCATCTTATTCATTTGCTTTTTCACGCAGGCAGGTTTTGCCCAAAATTCCTATATCGCTTCACGCAACGTTTCCTTCAAAATGCCAGGTTCATTGAGTGCAAGGGAAGATTCTGTTGAAAAAGAATTTAAAGCGAAGGGATTGGAATGGCCGGTCAGGTACATGTACATCCGGAGTTTCAAATACGATGGCCAACTTGAAGTTTGGGTAAAAAACACTGAGAAAGAAAAATACAGATTGTTCAAGACCTACAAGGTTTGCCTGTTGAGCGGAGCTATGGGACCGAAAAGAATGCAGGGAGATTTTCAGGTGCCGGAAGGGTTTTATTACATTACCGAATTTAATCCACACAGTGCCTATCACCTGGCTCTTGGATTAAATTATCCCAACGCTTCCGACAGGATATTAAGTGATTCGTTGCACCCCGGAAACGGAATTTATATTCATGGCAGTTGCGTGTCTGTGGGATGTATTCCCGTTACTGACAGCGATATTGAAGAGATTTATATTATTGCGAGTTCTGCCAGGGCCAATGGAGAAGATTTTATTCCCGTACATATTTTTCCTGTAAGGTACAACAGGAAAAAGTCGCTCGAATATTTTAATAATTACACCCGAAACAACCGTCCACTCGCGCAATTTGAGTTGCAACTCAAGAGCGCATACGATAAGTTTGAGGCTACCAAAGAAGTTCCTATCGTAATGATCGATCCGAAGGGTGGGTATGTGATTGATTGAGGGTTTTTATTACACTAATTTTACGAATTACACGGATTGCAGCAAGCAAACAAATAACCTAAGTTTTTTATTACACTGATTTTAGGAATTACATGAATTGCAGCAAGCAAATTAAATATTCCTAGTTTTTTATTACACTGATTTTACGAATTACTCGAATTACCGCGGCCGAAAGCGAAAACATAAATCAGTTTTTGTTTTCCATCAACAATTGAATCGTTTCTTTGGTTTTTTGTTCGAGAATTATGTTGCGACTGCCGGACAGCGATTGGATAATTTCCGGTGTGTAATGTCTTATGGTCAAAAGCTCAAGGTTTTTTTGCACCTGCACGTCAAACATTTCTGAGGCAATGAGCGCCAGCCTTTCCACCTTTTCAGTAATATCATCCACGCAAACCATTAGTGTAATGGCCGTGTTTTGTGTCAGGTTGGGTTTTAGCCTTACCCTTTCCAGCAGTTCATTTAAAAAGAGAGCAGGTTTGCCTTCCACGAATGAAAAATCGATGGATTGTAAGGTTACCAATACCTGATTTCTTTTGAAGACCATAACCGGTGGTAGGTTATTAACAGAATCGTTGCTTATAACGGTGCCGGTTAGACGAAGATCAAGAAACGATCTTACGAACAACGGGATGTTTTTATTTTGCAGTGGTTTGATGGTTTTGGAGTGGATGACCTGTGCACCGTAGTAAGCCATTTCAATCACCTCGCGATAACTCAATTCTGGAATCGTAACTGCGTCTTTGAAATCTTTCGGATCGGCATTCATTACACCGTTTACGTCTTTCCAGATGGTGACATCTTGTGCATCCAGTAAATCGGCAAAAATAGCTGCAGTAAAATCACTTCCTTCACGGCCGAGGGTGGTGCTTTCATTTTCGTCTGTGCTTCCAATGAAGCCCTGGGTCACGACAAAATTGTATTCATCAAACAGGGGAGCCAGTTTTTCTGCTGTTAATTTTTTTGATACCGTCCAATCAATCTTTGCATCCCGGAAAGTGTCGTCTGTTCTTAGTACATCACGCACATCGATCCATTTATTAGGAAGTTTTTTTTCGTTTAAAAAATAGGAAATAAGCGTGGAAGAAAGCAGTTCGCCGCAACAAACGATCTGGTCATAGTAATAATTGTAATCCTTTACCGGCTTATCATGCAGCAACCATTCAACCTCAGTGAAAATATCGTTGAGATTTATGCTAGCCTGCTGCCAGTGCAATGAAATAAGGTATTTTAGTTGTTCTGTATGATAATTTTTGATCTTATGAAATAGCCGGAGTGCGTCTTCATTGCGGCCTTCAAAAAAAGCTTCTGCCACCTTTTCAAGTGCGTTGGTCATTTTGCCCATTGCCGAAATTACAATCAGCACTTTTTCTTCTTTATGGTGTTCCAGGATTGTTGCCAGGTTTTGAATACGCTCATAACTGTTTGTGCTGGCGCCACCAAATTTAAAAACCTTCATTTACTCAATATTTTTCTTACCGCTGCATCGCAGCTTCTTGCTGTTCCTTTCTTCCTTTGTTGGCCAATTGACCACAGGCCGCATCGATATCTTTACCGCGGCTTATCCTCAATCGCACATTCACCCGATGGGCTGCCAGGTAATCCATAAACTTTTGGGTGTCCTCCCTGTCGGGTTTCACATAAGGAACGCCTTCAACAGGATTATATTCAATTATATTCACAAGGTGCACGGGCACCTGCCTGTAAATTTTTACAAGATCGGACGCATCTTTAAGAGAATCATTTTCACCCTTGAACAAAATGTATTCGAAAGTAATGTCGTTATTTGTTTTGTCGTAAAAATAATTCAATGCTTCTATCAACGATTGAATGTTGTTGCTTTCATTGATGGGCATGAGTTCGCTTCTTTTTTTGTCATTTGCCGCATGAAGGGAAAGCGCCAGGTTGAACCGCACGCCATCATCGCCCAATTGGCGTATCATTTTTGAAATACCGGAAGTAGATACGGTAATTCTTTTTGGGCTTATTCCGAGTCCGTCAGGCGCAGTTATTCTTTCTATTGCTTTGAGCACATTTTTATAATTCAGCAGCGGTTCTCCCATTCCCATGAATACGACATTGCTCAATTTTCTGCCATTTGTCTTTTCGGCCAGTTCATTAAGCATTGCTACCTCGTCGTATATTTCATCAAATTCCAAATTTCTTTTCCTGTCCATGAAGCCCGTGGCGCAAAACTTACAACTAAGACTACATCCAACTTGTGAGGAAACACAAGCCGTTTGCCTGTTTTCAACTGGGATCAGTACACCTTCCACCAATTCGCCGTCTGCAGTCTTGAACCGGCTTTTTACCGTACCGTCGCTACTATGTTGTTCGAAATTTTCAGAAAGAGAAGGAAGTGAAAAATCATTTGACAGTTTTTCACGGCATTCCTTGGTCAGGTTGGTCATCTCCTCAAAATTTCGTGCATGCTTTTTCCAGAGCCATTCCCACACTTGCTTTGCCCTGAATTTTTTATCTCCGGATGATATAAAATATTCGATGAGTTCATCAAGAGAAAGTGTGCGGATGTTTTTTTTCGCATTCATTCTGCAAAGATAAGATGGGAACCGCAAGGCGGAAAAATGAAAACATTTATCTTGCACGGTCATTAATGGAATAAAAATGGAAACCGTTTATGTAATTGATGCTGTCAGAACCGCTGTAGGCCGCTATGGCGGCGCTTTGAGTTCTGTCAGGCCTGATAATCTTCTTGCAAATGTGATTGAAGCTTTGGTAAAAAGAAATGGTAAAATTGATGTTTCCGAGATCGAAGATGTGATTGCGGGGGATGCCAACCAGGCGGGAGAAGACAACCGCAATGTGGCACGAATGTCTGCTTTATTGGCCGGTTTGCCCGTAACAGTTCCCGGCAATACGGTTAACCGCTTGTGTGCGAGTGGACTGCAGGCAGTAATGGATGCCTCGAGGGCGATCATGTGTGGTGACGGGAATGTATTTCTTGCCGGTGGAGTAGAAAGTATGACCCGTGCTCCTTTTGTGATGAGTAAAAGTGAAGGCGCTTTCAGCCGGAAGAATGAAGTGTATGATTCTACAATCGGGTGGCGGTTTCCCAACAAAAAGCTCACTGAAAAATATTATCCTTATTCGATGGGAGAAACAGCAGAAAATGTTGCGCGTCAATGGCAGATATCCCGGAGGGCACAGGATGAGTTCGCTTTTGAAAGCCAGGAAAAATATTTTGCAGCGCTTGCTGCCGGTAAATGGAAAGACGAGATCATTCCGGTGGAAATAACCCCGAATAAATCGGACAAGATCATCTTTGATACAGATGAACATCCGAGGAAAAGCTCATTGGAAAAATTATCTCAATTAAGGCCGGCCTTTATCAAAGATGGAACAGTGACGGCTGGAAACTCTTCGGGGATCAATGATGGCGCTGCGATGTTACTTCTTGCCAATAAGGCAACGGTTGACAAATATGATCTGAAGCCGATGGCAAGAGTGGTAAGCATGGCAGTGGCGGGAGTCGATCCATCGATCATGGGTATTGGTCCGGTGGCGGCAACTGAAAAAGCTTTAAAGCGTGCAGGCTTAACCGTTAGTGACCTTGATTTGATAGAGTTGAACGAGGCATTTGCCTCACAATCGATAGCATGTATTCATGATCTGGGGTTGGATCTTCAAAAAGTTAATATAAACGGAGGATCGATTGCGATCGGTCACCCTCTTGGCTGCAGCGGCGCCAGGATTGCAACGACTTTATTGCATGAAATGAAGAGAAGAGAAGTGCGGTATGGTTTGGCAACTATGTGTGTGGGAGTAGGACAGGGAGCAGCGATGGTATTTGAAGGGTGCTGAGGTGTGGATTATTGTTTTATGGTTTTCGGGAATTAATTATTGCATTATTTAATTATTAAATTATTTTTATTCTGCAGAATTTTGATTGCCTATTGCCAATTGCTTATTGCTCATTGCCCATTGACCATTTGCCCATTGACCATTGCCCTCCACCTACCAAACATCGTACGCCAATAATTTATTTTCCTCCTTCACCCTGCGGCCTTCCTGGATCGTTACATAAACCGCAGCAGCCACAATAACAGCGGTAGCCACAAAAAACACGGCGTTAGCTGCTGAACTATTTTTCTTCTTTTTGGTTTCAGTCTTTTTCATCTTTTTATGCGCGAATTATATGGCAATTTAAGAAAAGAGGTTAGTAAAAAAAAGTGCGTCATCAAAAAGAGAACTCCTGTTTTTGAATTTCGCCAGTAAATCAATAATCAAAATAAATTTTTATTTTATTGGTTCAGGATGTTAACCGGTAAAATAATTTCCCAGCGATCATGGCCTTTGCCACCAAAAATATCTTTATCCAAAAGCCGGCTGTACCGGATGCCGAAAGACACGTTTACTTCATTCCACCACTTCGTATCGAAAGTGATCTCTGTTCCCGTGGATCGAAACTCTTGTGAATAAGCATTCTTTGCCGCGTCAAAATCGTTCACCCTGGTATCATCAAAAAACAGGTTCGCCCTCACACGTAGCAAATAAAAAATATCTGCAAAGCCCTTGTCAGGAAAGGCAATGGGAAAATTATAATTGGCACCCCATTTATACATCCTGTAAAAATTGACTGCCTGGTAACCACGCGAAAAAGGAAAGGACGATGAAAAACTGATCTGGTTCAAGCTATCCTGTTGCAACAAGGCTGCATTCAATACGAGACTATGTGTTTTTGCCAATCCCGGAAAATATAGATTTCCATTTGCCATCCATTGTGAACCATTTACACTTGTAATGGCGGTCTTATAATTGAGCGAGAGCGTTTGCGCCAATGATGGAAATATTTGCCGCGATGCCTTTTGTATCTCATTGCTGAAGGATAAAAAGTTGCTGATGTAACTGTAATCATTGGATAAAGTCTTTCTGTATTTTCCCCTAAACATTCCCTGGCTGTATACAAATTGTGAACCGAAATTCAAATAAGTAAAGCTTCTTCCTTTGCTGAAATTCAGTGGAATATTAAAACCGCCATAAGGCTCAAACTGGTCAAAATAAACCAGCTCGTTTTGAAATTTTGTTGCACGGTCGATAAAATAATTTGCTCCTAATGAAAGATAAGGAAACCAGCCTCCATAAGTGCCACTGAAGGAAAGCTCTTTGTAACGCTCCGCACGGTCATACGTAAACGAAAATTGCGATTGGAGCGTGTTTAAAATATTTTCGCTTACCAAACTTAAAGTGTATTGTGGATCATTGACTGCGGGTTCAATACTGTGGAAATTAAAGAGATGGAAGCTCTTGCGGTATTTGGTAACGGGAAATGAATCGTCAGGCACATGATACAATAATTGGGCATTGGTTTGATTGAGAACTGTAATTCCAAAATCTGAAACTTTTTGCAGCAGATCGTTTTCATTCATTTCATTGAATTCAACATTTTTCTTGGGTACTTTTTCAATCCGGTAACCTTCTGCTGTGAAGGAAGTCCAACCGATATAATCATCATTTACAAACGGCTGGTAGTGGCCGACACCTTTATTAATACCGGTTCCCAGTAACCATAATTTTTTATAGGCAAAGGTGTACGCGAGGAGTTCAACCTTTTTTCCGATTGCGCAGGAGAAGTATAAAGTGTCTTTATAAATTTTTGGAAATCCACTCACATTAAAACTAAAAGGCAATAAATATTGAACCTCCTTACTTTGCAGGTCAATCTCTGCTATTGACATTTTCCCTTCTGAGTTTCTAACGGGAGAAATTATTTTCTGATTACCATAAAATTGGGGATATGTGTAAAAAAGGTGGTCAGGATTTGGAAGTTCCTCGTTCACTTTGCCGGAAGTGCTGTTTAATAATACAAGATTCGTTTGCCCGGAAGGCAACACATTTACTACCATAATTTGTTGCCCATCCTGGCTCAGGCAGGGAGAAAAATATTTACTTTTTCTTGAAAGCGTTTGTTCTTTACCGTTAGTAACGTCGATCATCTTCAGGATACTGTAATCCCGGTAACCCCAACGGATGTCGGGTTGATAAGAGGAGTAAACGATCTTGCCGTTATGGTAATTAAAATAATTGTCCAGTGTGTAATCTCGCGCCCTGATCTTTTTTGTCGATTTCCCTTTTTGAATTACAAACTGTGGTATTTGCTTTGTTGTACTTTTTAAATAGATCAAAGAGCCGTCATCAGTAAACGAAGGAAATTCTTCATTTTTTAATTCGCGGGTAATTGTTGCTGAACCAGGAGAATCATCGAACTGGTTTTTGAAGAAATCAAAGGCATTGTTCCTGAAGGTTTGAAAATCAACGCCACTGTATTTCTTTATCGCATGCTGAAAAGGATAAATGAGACTTTTATATGCGGCTGCATCATGGGTAACGTTTTTCCAGAAATCATCACCATACTTTTGTCGGCCATAAGCAACCAGCAAATAGCCGAGTGCATAATGATCTGGTACAAAATCCTTCAATGAACCATTGCGCAGTTTCATCCAGTTGTAATTTCTGCCTGCCTTCCATAAAGAATGATAAGCATCAAAAAAAGAAGGAAGATTACCGCGTCCCTGTGCACCGAGGTTTGTTTCGTTGTACACTGCATCGCCTTCATAAAACCAATTCGGAATAGCGGCATTTATCGCCAGGGCATAGCCTTCCTCACCAAAAATTATCCGCATGAGTTTTGAAAGGCCGTAGTCAAAATTGTTGTATTGTTCAACATGCCGGTATTCGTGTATTGTAAGCTGATCCGGCCACGGGACGCTTCCCATATCAAAACTGTTTTGCTCTGGTGTCATGTAAAATTCACTTCGGAAAGGACCAAGCGAAACATAGGCGTTGGAAACGATGGTTTGGTTTTGAAAAACAATATTTATTTTTTTCGACTTGTTGCCAATGGTTTTTTGGGTTGGACTTTTTATGAAGGAGATGATGTTAGTAATTCGTCGTGCTACGGAATCCATGCCGCGGGGGAAGATAACACGGGAAGTTGGCGTATTGATTTGTCTCCATTTGACAGAAGATGGATCAGCACTGAATTGTTGGGCGGCTGCCTTCGAAAATACCAGGATACAAAGCGCGGGGATTAAGAATCTTCGGATATTAAACATCGGTTGGTTTCTGAAATAAAGATAGTGCAGGGGATATTATTTTATCAAAAAAAGACATTATATTTTTGCAGAGGAATTTATACTTTTAGTAACGATATTGCCGTTTTAACCGGGAGTGCTTATCAAATCCCTCATGAAAAAGTTATTAATATCAATATTTTCAATCTCAATCCTGTTTTCCATTTCGTGCAAGAAAACTATTGATAATCTTGACCAATCGTTGCTATCGAAATATTTTGAACAATATGTAATAGGCAGTGATTTTGTTGTAACACTCGCCAGGGATAGTACAACAGATCTTACTTCAAAGTATGACGGCTACAAATTTGTGCTACAGGAAACCGATTTGTATCACGGTCCCTTGAAGGCGACTTATGGTTCAAATGTGTATTATGGCACTTGGGCCACCAACAGCGATTACAGTAAGCTTGATATTTCTTTACCCGATTCTATCCAGGTATTTCCATTCCTTTCAAGAAGCTGGCGCTTTACCAAAAAAACAAATCCCACATTACAACTCGCTCCTTGGGGAAGTACCGCGCCCATTGTGCTTTATATGACGCGCCAATAACTTTTTTATTTATTAAACTACTGGTTTTCATTTGCTTAATCTTTAGCAAAAAAGAGATACTTTTTACGCCGGTTTTTCGGCAATAAAAGAGGACGGTTTTCGTTTTTATAAAGGTTTCTATTTTTTAATCCGGTTTTTTACAATTATCCAAATCCTTGAAGACCCTAACCTTCTACAATTTGTACAAAAAAGCCGTGCGTCTTGTGGCTTTGTTCTCCCTTTTTTCAGGGGCTGCAACATCAGTAAACGCACAATTAAAGGCAAATTTTAGCGCGAATCCTTCCTCTGGTTGCGCACCACTCGTTGTTCAATTTTCTGATTCATCTTCCGGCAATCCATCCTCATGGAAATGGGATCTCGGCAATGGAACAACTTCCGTTCTGCAAAACCCTTCAGTGGCTTATTTTGATCCCGGCACTTACACTGTTAAGTTGATGGTGAAAAATGCATATGGAGTAGATTCCGTTGTTAAAACAAATTTCATAACCGTCTATTCTTCCCCGGAAATTAATTTTGGTGCTTCTGACGTGACAGGTTGTTTTCCTTTAAATACTCAATTTATCGATTCGAGTATCGCGGTAAGCGGAACGATCAACAAATGGCAATGGGATTTTGGCGATGGCAATCTTTCTTCCCTGCAAAATCCACAACATACTTATACTTCGACCGGGAGTTTTAATGTTTCATTAAAGGCAACCAATAATTATGGATGTGCCACTTCAAAAACAATAAAAAATTATATCAATATTGAAACCGGTGTTGAAGCAGCTTTTTCCAATTCCACTTCCAAAAGTTGTAATGCGCCGGCCACCATCAATTTCATCAACAATTCGACCGGTGTTGGCACCTTGAATTATCAATGGGATTTTGGTGATGGCGCTATATCTAATGAAAAAGATCCTTCACATACTTACAATGTTTCCGGAACTTATTCTGTTCAATTGATCGTAAATAATTCAACCGGTTGTTCAGACACTTTGATAAAACGAAAACTGATCATTGTGGGCAACACGACTGCCGATTTTGAAATACCGAAACTCATTTGTGCTGAAACACCGGTAATCTTTACGAACAACAGCAATCCTGTTCCTTCAAGCGCATCATGGAATTTTGGTGATGGTACTTTTTCGGATTCTGTAAGCCCGGTAAAAGCTTTTCAAAAAGCTGGAAACTATACTGTAAAAATGATCAGTAACAACGGTGCATGTATGGATTCAGTTACAAAAACGCTCACCGTACTTCAAAAGCCTGTTGTCAACTTCTCAGCTCTGGATAGTGTTTCCTGTGCTGTTCCTTTTTCTGTGCGGTTCTTAAACACTACTTCGGGTGCAAGCAACTTTACTGCGAATTCGGCAGTTGTACAGACTTATCATTGGGATTTTGGTGACGGTTCAGGTTCTGATCAACAAAACCCGTTTCATACTTATACCAAAGAAGGAAATTATACAGTAAAATTATTTGTTACCAATGCTTCAGGCTGTACAGACAGCCTGGTAAAAAAGGCATTTGTGCAAATTAAAAAACCGGAAATTACCATCAATGGATTGACTGAAAAAAATTGTGCGCCGTTGACGCATAAGTTTACAACAAGTATAAATTCCCTTGTTCCCATAACGGCTTATCACTGGGAATTTGGTGATGGCACTTCTTCAGACTCTGTTTCACCCACTCACGTTTTTACAAATCCCGGAAAATATACAATAACGCTAATTTGCACGACAGCAGATGGTTGTGTTGATACGGTAACGAAAGTGAATGGCATCATTGCCGGTGCCAAACCGAAAGCAGCCTATAGCGCCGATCCTTTGGATGTTTGTGCTTATCAAAAGATCAGCTTTACCGATAAGTCGCAGGGTAATCCTGATCAGTGGGTTTGGTTTTTTGGAGATGGCGGCGGCGCAATCAATCAAAATCCTTCTCATCTCTATAATGACACCGGCTATTTTTCAATAACACTTATTGCCATCAATAATGGTTGTGCAGACACGATCACCATGCACAACCAGGTTCATATTCATCCGCCGGTGGCTCGTTTTACTTATACTAAAACCTGCACTGTTCCGCGTGAGGTGAAGTTTAAGGATAATTCGCTGGGAGCAGATTACTGGCTTTGGAATTTTGGTGACGGAACGACTTCTACTGAACAAAATCCAACCCATGCTTATGCAGTTGCACGCTCGTATGAAGTTTCATTAACGGTTACGAATCAGGCAAGTGGTTGTTCAGAAACAAAAACACAAACGGTTCAGATCATTCGCGAGGTTGCTGATTTTAGTGTAAGCAATACCGTTAGTTGCCGTAATGCGCCTATAACTTTCAATGCGGTCAACAGTATCCCCGGTCATATTAATCTTTATACATGGAAATTTGGCGATGGTATTTCAATCGATGATTCCACAGGATCGATCGATCACAGTTATACGAAAGCTGCACCCTACAATGTGACGCTAATACTAAAGGATGTAAACGGTTGTGTTGATTCAATCACCAAATCCACTGCCGTAACCGTTAACGGACCGACAGCAGTTTTTCATCCCGGAGTAACTGGAACGTGTTTGAACACTTCTGTTCATTTTGTTGATAGTTCTTACACCGATGGAACACATCAAATTCAACAATATCAATGGAATTGGGGAGATGGAAAAACTGATAATCATTCTTCGGGACCCTTTGATCATTTGTACACATCCCCTGGAAATTACACCGTTTCTTTGGCGGTTACTGACCTTTCCGGTTGCTCCGATACATTGAAAAAAACAAATGCAATTTATATTTCCAAACCAATTGCAGGTTTTACTGCAGATACTTTATCCTGCACCAGTGAACCCATAAATTTCACGAATTCTTCTTCCGGTCCCTCACTTAGTTATGTTTGGGATTTTGGTGATGGCACTACTTCCACTCAAAAGAATCCTGTTCATCTTTATACAACTGAAGGAACATATCCGGTAAGCCTTTTCATAAAAGATAAATATGGTTGCAGCAGCAATGTTTCAAAAAGTGATTTTGTAAGAATCGGAAATCCGAAAGCTGATTTCACTGTAAGTGATACAATCGGAACCTGTCCGCCACTCATTGCGAATTTCACCAACAACTCTATCAATTTTTCAAATTTGAAATGGGATTTTGGTGATGGTACTTCTTCTATCGAAAAAAATCCTTCCCATTTTTATTCCACTGCAGGAACATTTATAGCAAAGCTGACCGTTTACAGCGTGTCGGGTTGTGTTTCTGAAAAAACACAGCAGATAACCGTGAATGGTCCCACCGGGGTTTTGTCATATACCAATTCTGATGGATGTGCTCCACTGAGGACAAGCTTTAGCGCGCATACAAAGAATAATACTTCCTTTGTTTGGGATTTTAATGATGGAAGTACGGCAGCGACGAAAGATTCCAATGTGGTGCACACTTACACTACTCCCGGAAAGTATTTGCCAAAAATGATCCTCCAGGATGTCAATGGGTGTAAAGTGGCCATTACAGGAAAGGATTCAATTGGCGTGTTCGGCATAACGGCTTCATTTGATAAAAACAACAATCTTGTTTGCGATTCGGGAACAGTAAGTTTTGCCAACACTAGTTGGACAAACGACGCGATTGCCAAATACTACTGGAATTTTGGCGATGGTACTTCTTCTACTGTGGCGCAGCCACAACATTTTTACAATCGCCCGGGATCCTATAAAACATCCTTGAAGGTTGTGACACAAAGGGGTTGTACGGATTCAATTGTAAATCCACAACCGGTAATTGTAAATCCGGGTCCGAAGATTGGTATCAGCGGAACTGAAGGTGCTTGTGTGCCGGCAACTATTCAATTCTCCGGAACTGTCGCCAAACCTGATTCTTCAACTATTACATGGAATTGGGATTTTGCTAACGGTAATGCATCCGCGCAGCAATTCCCTTCTGCGCAAACTTACCCGAGTTCCGGCAACTTCACGGTAACTGCCATTGGAAGCAGCAGCAATGGATGCAGTGACACAGCCAGGAAAACAATTGAGATTTATCCATTGCCTTCAATGTCGATCGGCGGTGATACAATTGTATGTTATGGTTCTTCTCAAACCCTTTCTGTTTCCGGCGCTCAAACTTATTTGTGGAACCCTGCAAAGGATCTTTCATGTAATAATTGTTCGTCACCAATTGCAAAACCTGATTCCGCAATTACTTATCACGTAAAAGGAATAAGCAGCAAAGGATGTGTTTCTATTGATTCGGTTTCTTTGGTTGTAAAGTATCCTTTCAAACTTTCATTCAGCAAACCCGATACTTTGTGTTTGGGAAGATCGGTTCAGTTGTTTGCATCAGGAACAGATAAATATTCGTGGTTTCCTTCAACGGGACTGAATGATGTGCACTCCTCTTCACCAACTGCTTCGCCGGTTACTTCAACGACTTACCAGGTGATTGGCTCGGATGTAAAAGGATGTTTCAGTGATACTGCGTATGTTCCGGTTAAAGTATTTCCAATTCCTGAAGTAAATGCCGGTGTGGATCAAACTATTGCCGTTGGTAATGATCTGCAAATTGTACCAAAAATATCCGATGATGTAACGAGTGTGGATTGGATGCCGACTACAGGAATTGTTTCTCAAAATTATCCGGCGATAATTGTAAAACCGACCCAGTCCATAGAATATACCGTTCGTGCTAAGAATGCAGGAGGTTGTATGGCGGAGGACAAAGTTTCGGTGTTTGTCACCTGCAACAATTCCAACATTTTCGTTCCCAACACTTTTTCACCAAATGGTGATGGAGCCAACGATATTTTTTACCCGAGAGGCAGTGGTCTTTTCAAAATCCTTGACATGAAAGTGTTCAATCGCTGGGGACAAGTTGTTTTTGAAAAGGCCAATTTCAATGCTAATGATGCGTCTGCAGGATGGGATGGCACCTTCAAAGGAAAACTACTTGCGCCGGATGTGTTTGTGTATATGCTGCAGGTGGTTTGTGACAATAACACAACCCTCACATTTAAAGGCAATATCGCGCTGATCAGATAATATAAAATCCACTCCAACGTTTATAATAAACAGAAAATCCTTCCATGAAATCCACTTTATATAAATCACTTATCGTGTTTGGCTTTACTGCTTTCCTGCAGGTTAAAGCTTACAGCCAGGACATTCATTTTTCGCAATTTACAGAAACGCCATTGTTGCGAAACCCTGCATTGGCGGGCATCTTCAGCGGCGACCTTCGTGTGCAGGCAGTCTTCCGCAGCCAGTGGAATTCTGTAACTGTTCCTTTCCAGACTTCTTCATTGAATGCAGAATACAAGTTACCTGTTGGTCATGGCGATGATTTTCTAACCATCGGTGGCGCCGTCCTTTATGACAAGGCCGGCACCATCGGTTTGACCTCAACGAGTGTTTTACCTGTTTTGAATTACCATAAATCTTTGAGTGCAGACAGGAACATGTATTTATCAGCAGGGTTTTCTGCAGGAATAGTTCAGCGCCGCTTTGATCCTTCAAAAATGACAACCAATAGCCAGTACAACGGAACTGATCCTGATGTTACTTTGGCAACTGGAGAAAATTTTGCGCAAAATAATTTTCTCTATTTTGATGGAAGTGCCGGTTTGAGTTTCAATTCGCAGATCGGCGGAAATCCTGATGACAATTTATATTTCGGTGTTGGTTATCATCATTTCAATCAATCGGCAAAAGTTTCTTTTTACAACGATGCGAATGTAAAGATCGATCCGAAATGGGTTTATAGCGCAGGTGTAAGAACTACTTTGAATGATTATGCCTTCATGACCTGGTATGCCGACTATTCAACCCAGGGGCCTTATTCAGAGATCATTGGTGGAATGCTTTATAGTTATAAACTGGATGCTTATCCCGATGATCCGCAATACATCATTTCCGGTGGAGGATTTTTGAGATGGGATGATGCGTTTATCCCTGTTGTAAAAATGGATCTAAAACCCCTCACCTTTGCAGTTAGTTATGATGTCAACATTTCAACCTTAAAAACTTCAAGCCAGTCGCGTGGTGGTTTTGAACTTTCACTTTCCTACCAAAAATTCCTCAACAGGGATAATTCTTCAAGTAATTCGGTGAGATGCCCGAGGTTTTGAGGTAGTTCATAGTTCATAGTTCGTAGTTCATTGTTCATAGTTCCCCTTCATTATTCCTTGTTTATTATTCAATATTTATTATTTACTTCAGTTTAGAAGGGTTAGATAGTTAAGAAGGGTAGTTGGGAAAGCCCTTCACATGTTCATTAATCAATATACCTCGTTCAATTTCCATATTTTTACTTGCCAGTGAACAAAGAAATTATTACATTTTTTTTCTCATTTTGTACCTGATTAATTAATAATTGTCGATTTTGAAAACATCTACAAACTTCCTTTCCAAAACATTAATTTTCACGTTTGTCATTTTTGCATTTTCATGTTCATCTCATAGAAAAACACAGCCGCTTAAAATAACGATCCTCCTGGATCAATCTTATCAATATGATTTACTCAATGGTGTGTATTCCGTATTTTACACAAACAAGGCACCAACGGTTATTAAGTTTC
>DASTXM010000123.1:0-8952 GCA_035765495.1 Hanamia sp. | reverse complement strand
GCAATGGAAAATTATAAATAAGCATTCCTCGTATTTATTGTTTTATTTCCGCGTAATTGGAATAAAAATTCCTGTTATTTGTGGGTTCACTGTTAAGCGGTAAAATCAACCGCCAATCAATTATTTTTGCGCAATGTCATTCACTTCCTACATACAATATGCGGCTATAAAAAGTTTGTCTAAACTTTACGGCAAAGAATTTTCAGAAAATGATTTCCAGGTAAACGAAACAAAACCCGAATTCACCGGTGATTATACCATCGTACTTTTTGCCCTCGTTAAGACATTAAGAAAATCTCCGGAGGCTTTGGGAAATGAGCTTGGAGAACAGTTGGTAAAAGACAATCCTGCATTCTTTTCAGGATTTAATGTGATCAAAGGATTTTTGAACCTTTTGATTGCAGACGAACGGCTCACACAACTTTTGAAGGAAAATTACCAAAACGAAAATTTCGGAAAAAAGGAGAAGACGAATAAAAATGTGATGGTCGAATATTCTTCTCCCAACACCAACAAACCTTTACATCTTGGGCATTTAAGAAATAATTTTTTGGGATGGAGTGTTGCTGAAATTCTAAAAGCCAACGGAAACAAAGTGGTGAAAACGTCCATCGTCAATGACCGTGGTATTCACATCTGTAAAAGCATGATCGCCTGGGAAATGTTTGCCCATGGCGATACCCCAGATTCCACTAAAGAAAAAGGTGATCATTTTGTAGGCGACTACTATGTAAAATTCAACGATGTTTATAAGCAGGAAGTGGACGGGTTGATGAAATCGGGCAAATCAGAAGAAGAGGCAAAGAAAGAGGCGCCGATCATGAAAAAGGCCCAACAGATGTTGTTCGATTGGGAACAGGGAAAAAGGGATGTAAGGGATTTGTGGAAGATGATGAACGAATGGGTCTACACCGGGTTTGATGAAACCTACAGGAGGATAGGAAGCGATTTTGAGAAAACCTTTTATGAAAGCGAAACTTATTTACTCGGAAAGGATTTTGTAAAAGAAGGATTGGAAAAAAATATTTTATTCAAAAAAGACGATGGTAGTGTCTGGATCGATCTTTCAGAAGAAAACCTTGGAGAAAAATTGTTGTTGAGAAGCGATGGCACTTCAGTTTATATGACACAGGACATCGGCCTTGCCAAACAAAAATTTGAAGAATTCCATTTGGATAAAAGCATTTACGTGATCGGCGATGAACAACTCCATCACATGAAGGTTTTGAAAGAGATCATCAGGAAATTGGGAATGCCTTTCGCCGATGAAATTTTTCACCTGAGTTATGGAATGGTGGAACTCACAACCGGCAAAATGAAAAGCCGTGAAGGAACAGTTGTGGATGCCGATGATCTTATCGATGAAATGGTTGCTACAGCGGAACAACATACGAAAGAACTGGGCAAGGTGAATGATTTTTCTGAAGAAGAATTAAAAGAATTATATGAAACACTCGGGCTCGGGGCTATGAAGTTTTACCTGCTTCGCGTTGATCCTAAAAAGAGAATGATCTTCAACCCTGAAGAAAGCATCGATTTTCATGGATTTACCGGGCCATTTGTTCAATATACGTACGCGCGCATCCAATCCATTTTAAGAAAAACAGGAATTGAGGAAACGGAAATTTCATTAAATCAATTATCCACTGAACAACTACTTCCTTTGGAAAGGCAATTGATCATCATGCTCGAAAAATACGGCAACATTCTTTCCGATGCAGCCAACGAAATGAATCCTTCACTGGTTGCAGGGTATGTTTTTAATCTTGCCAAATTGTACAATTCTTTTTATACCGAACATTCAGTGGCACATGCAGAAACAGAAGCCAAAAAGCAATTGCGTTTATCCATAAGTGTTATGACCGCCGGAGTAATAAAGAGCGGACTGCAATTGTTGGGCATTAAAGTGCCGGAAAGAATGTAAGTCGAAAAATCTTTCGTTTATGAAAAAAGAAGAAATTGCTCCTTCTACCCTTCCTTCATTTTGGGACAATTGCTACCTTGAAAATCAAACCGGTTGGGATCTTTCAGCGGTTTCACCTCCTTTAAAAAAGTACATCGACAGGTTAACCAATAAAGACATTTCCATTCTTATCCCCGGTTGTGGCAATGCTTATGAAGCAGGATACCTTTCTAACAATGGTTTTAATAATGTAACGATCATCGATTTTTCAAGTGTGGTGACAAAGCGCCTGCGCGAAAAGTTCAAAGGCCTGGCCGTGAGGATCGTCAATGAAAATTTTTTTGAACATGAAGGAAAATATGACCTTATCCTTGAACAAACATTTTTTTGCGCGCTTCATCCTTCCTTAAGACAGGATTATGTACAAAAATCTTTTGAATTGCTTAATGAGAAAGGAAAAATCGCCGGTGTTTTTTTCAATAAAAAATATATTGCGGAAGAACCTCCTTACATTGCTAATGACGAGGAATATCACCGCCTTTTCAAACCTCGTTTTGAGTTCCTCAAATTTGAAGAATGCAAAGATTCTATTCCACCCCGACTTGGAAGAGAAGTCATTTTTGAATTTCAAAAGAAAGATGATGCTATTCCCGCTTCTTAGTCCGGAATCTTTTTTCCTTCACATTCACCCAAATGGATAAAATATCAGGCGAAAGATCAAAATAAACAATGGCGCCTCCATACAAGCCTGCAAACACAATCGACCTAAGCAGAATAGCTGCGAAACCATGAAGCTGCCTGAATGCAAAAAAACAAATCGTATAAGTGACAAATGCCAGTAAAACTGCATAAACCGTTTTATAACTGAAAGGGTGCATGTTGAATTTGGTCTTCAAAAAGAGAATCCTGATAATATTATAAACCGAATAAGAAATAAGTGTTGAATATCCTGCGCCGATAATTTCATAATGTTTTACCAAAAAATAATTCAAGGGCACAGCCAGCGACAATAATACCATTCCACTGATGAACTCAAAACGCCAGAAGGTGGAAGTTCCTATAATTTGTGAATTAACACCGGTGCCCAAATCGATAATCCGCGCGAGCCCTAAAAAGAAAAATATCCATTCCGACTGCAGGTATGTCGTTTTTAATTTAAAGGTGGTCACGGCATCCGTATAATTCAGCCAGATGATCAGGAAAATCCCTAGCGAAGCAATCAGCAAATTGATGCCGGACCGTTGGTAGATCAAATTGATCTTATCGTAATCTTTGTCTTTCCATGCTTTCGACAAAACAGGAATGGATGCTGCCACAGCTCCACGTTGGGGTGCCTGAACAAGGCCCGAGATCACGAAAGCAAGACTGAAAATACCAACAGAATCCGTCCCTAAAAGTGATGCAATAATGATTGTATCAATAAAGGCCGCTATTGTATAAATCGTGCTTCCCACATAAATGAGCGAAGCCATCGCGATCATTTTTTTATAAAACTTTTTCATCACCCTGCTGATGGAGAAAGTGATATAAAACTCCTTTTTCCAGATCAGGTAAACCAATAAAACCAACGCCACCACTCCATAACTGAATGCATACAATTTGATAAAAGTGTCAAAGCTGCTGATCAGTTTGAAACTCAACAAAAAAATGAGCAACAATGTAATAAACTTGAAAAAAAGTTCCCGCAGGAAAGTGGTGAAGATGGACTTACGAATGTTCCATGCAAATACTTCAAATATTGAGAAGATCAATAAAGAAAATCCAAAAGGGAAAACCCAGAAATAATATTCAACAAACAAAGGCGAATTGCCACCAAACTTACGGATCACAAGGTCCTTAAACACAATTCCGGCAAGGATAACACAGAGAAATCCCGCGAGACTTACCAATAAGGTCCAGGTAATCAGGTCATTCTTCTTTTTAGGAAGATTATCATTAAAATAAGGATAAAACTTATAAACGACCGAAACCATTCCGAGGTTCGCAAAAGCATACATGACGTTACCTACCGCAATAAAAATCCCTGTAAGGCCATATTCGGAAGGTGTAAAAACAGAGCCTTGCCTCGTGAACATATAAGTATTCACAAAACCAACCAAAAAACCGGCATAAACAAAAATGGTGGAAACAATACTTTGCTTTCGGACCTGCGACATATTTCAATTTAAGCGACTAAATTAGCGTAAATAATTTTTCAGGACAGATTTGGTAACAGAAGTTGGTAAGTTATAAACATAATTGTAAATCCGGTTGTACAAATGATTCGTAATTTTAAGAAACAATCCCGATGAAAAAAAACTTTTACCTTATTGTTGTTTCACTGCTGGCGATTGCTTCATGGCATTGCCACTTTTCTTCCACTTCCGGCGAGAACCCTTCTCATTTAAACAACGGGGGTATTAATGCAAAAAACGAAGTCGTACTTGAATTGTTCACTTCTCAAGGCTGTTCAAGTTGCCCGCCGGCCGATAAGTTCCTTGGAAATTATATCAACAATGATCACGTTATTCCCCTGTCTTTTCACGTAGATTATTGGGACAGGCTTGGATGGAAGGATCCTTTTAGTTCACACGATTTTAGTGAGCGCCAGTTTAAGTATGCAGCCGCTTTGCATTCAGATTATTACACACCCCAGCTTGTCATCAATGGCACACAACAATTTATTGGTGGCGAAGCAGGGAAAATAACTAACGCGATCAATCAATTGCTTCCCACATCTGCCGGTACATCGCTATCCATTACAAACGCTCAAATAAAAGACAGTACATTATTAATAAGTGTTGATTTAAAAGGAAATGTGCAGCATGCAAATCTCGATATTGCCCTCGTTCAAAAAAAGGCGGTAACACCTGTTGGCGATGGCGAAAACCGTGGCGCTACCCTAACCGATTTTAATGTGGTGCGGTATTTCCAAACAATGGACACCATTAAACCCGGAGAAAATAACCTTGTTGTAAATATTCCTGCTTCTCTGAAACCAGGCAATCGCCAAATAATTCTATATACACAGGAAAAAGCCGGCAACAGGATAACCGGGGCCGTAAAGAGAGATTTTTAGCAACTAACGGTTTCGCTTAAACGAAATACAGTGAACGAACTTTTAAAGAAGTTTTTTATTTCCTAATCAGTACCGGTCTCGTTTCTTGTAAGTATATAAAAATTCTTATCTACTTTAATGTCACTTACATTGGAAGGTGCTTGCTGGTATTCGGTAGTAGGATGTATAAAAATAAGTTGTCCGCTTTTATCATAAATTTTCACAGGCATATTGAATCCGTCAATACAATTACCCCAACGGTAAAAGATCTGCCCATTCTCCTTTTTGTATTCGAGTGCGGGGATATCGGTTGTTCGCAGGTACTGGTCAAAGACTTTTGAAAAATCAATACCGGCTTGTTTGCTGATGTAATTTTCAACCTGCTGCGTCGTAACCGTTTGATGATAGAAAGTTGAATTCAATCCTCTCAGGATCACCCTGAACTTTTCATCATTATTGATGATCTGCCTGATCATGTGCAGCATGTTACCGCCTTTATAATACATGTCGCCACTACCCTCTTCGTTTACACCATAATGAGCAATGATGGGTTTATCGTTTTGAATATTTTTTCTTACCCCGATCACATATTCATCACATGCTTTTTTTCCAAAGTAATAATCCGTGTAAAGCGCTTCTGCATAGTTGGCAAACGATTCATGGATCCACATATCAGCAAGGTCTTTTGAAGTGATATTGTTGCCAAACCATTCATGTGCGCTTTCATGCACAATAATAAAATCCCATTTCATTCCCCAGCCACTTGCCGAAAGGTCATGGCCAAGATACCCTTCCAAATAATGATTGCCATACGCAACTGCACTTTGATGTTCCATACCGAGATAGGGCGCATCAACCAGTTTGTAACCATCTTTATAAAACGGGTAAGGGCCAAACCAATATTCGAATGCTTTCATCATTTTAGGCGCTTCCTTAAATTGCACTTTCGCTTTGGCAAGATTGGAATCCAGTACATAATAATCCATTGTCAGGTTGCCTTTAAGCCCTTTATAAACCTGCCCGAAATGAACATATTTCCCGATGTAAAAAGTAATGTCGTAGTTGTTGATCGGGCTTACTACCGCCCATGTATAAACGCTTTTCCCGTTATCGTTTACCACACTTCTCAGGCGGCCGTTACTGATGCATTGCAAATTTGCCGGAACACTAAAATGCATTTCAGCACTATCGGGTTCGTCCGCCTGGTAATCTTTACATGGATACCAGACACTGGCGCCCCAACCCTGGCAGGCAACCGCAACCCATGGATCTCCGGAGATGTCTCTTTTATATATAAATCCACCATCCCACGGCGCCTTTTTCGCTACCCGTGGTTTGCCGTGGTAATAAACAACTAACCTCGACACTTCTGAAATTTGAGCAGATCCCCGTTTACTGTTTTTATTTTTGGAAGTAATTTCTATTGTATTGATATTGTGTTTACGCGTCTCAATGGGCGCTTCTTTTGGCAGGTAAACGAAGTACGCATTTCCTTCCTGTGAAAAGGACAATTTTGTTTTGTTCAAAGGAAACTTCAACGAACCGGTTTCAAGAACTGCAGAATCAAAATGCATCGGTTCCTGCAGATCAATTTGAAAATAATTTGCATGATCTTTTGTTAGTTCACTGTAACTGATCGCATTATAACCACTGATGGTGCTGTCCTGCAAATCAAAATCAACATGCAGGTCATATTTGGTGGCATTCCACCACGACCTTCCCGGCCCGTTGCTACCCCTGAGCGTGTCTGCATGAGTGAACTCCTGGGCATGTAAAATTGAAATAGAGAGAATCAAAGAACTAATAACAGCAATTGTCTTTTTCATTTACTAAATTTATTTTTTTTAAACCAAAGATGAAGTTAATTAAACAAATCTCTTTACCACTCAAAAAAATGATCCGTACACGCTTTCGCTTTCTGCTTCTTATCATTATTATTATTTTTTCTTCCTGTTCACACCATCACACCGATAAAAATATTTTCCGGTACAACGATCAATCCGGCATAGCCACATTGGATCCGGCTTTCGCCAAAAATCAATCCATCATGTGGGCGGTTCACCAGCTCTATAATACATTGGTGCAAATTGACGACAGCCTTCATTTGGTTCCTTCGCTTGCCAAAAGCTGGGATATCTCCGATGACAATCTCACTTTCACTTTTCACCTGCGCGACGACGTTTATTTCCAGGATAATCCGGCATTTCCAAATGGCAAAGGAAGAAAAATGACGGCGAAAGATGTAGTGTACAGCTTCTCCAGGATAATGGATAAAAATACCGCGAGCAGCGGCGCATGGATCTTTAATGGGCGGGTTGATACAGTCGAACCTTTTAAAGCAATTGATGATACCACTTTCCAATTAAAATTATTAAAGCCTTTTCACCCGATACTTGGTGTGATGAGCATGCAATATTGTTCAATTATACCGCATGAAGTGGTAGATAAATACGGTAAGGATTTTCGCCGTCATCCCTGCGGCACCGGCCCTTTTCAAATGGTAGCATGGGAAGAAGGACAGGCGCTCATCCTGAAAAAAAACCCGAATTATTTTGAACGCGACAGCACCGGTCAAAGACTTCCTTACCTGGATGGCGTTAAAGTAACTTTTTTGCAAAATAAAGCCACCGAGTTCCTCGAGTTTCAGCAAAAAAGACTTGACTTTGTGAATGATATAGATCCTTCTTTCAAAGATGAAGTGCTTACAAAAGCTGGTGAATTGCGCCCCGCCTGGAAAGGAAAGATCAGGTTGGTAAAGAAACCGGCACTTACCATTGAATATCTTGGTTTTTTATGCGACAGTACATTACCATTGGTAAAAAATTCTCCGATAAGAGATGTGCGTATTCGCAAAGCGATCAACTATGGCTTCAACAGGCGGAAAATGATCCTTTACATTCGCAATTCAATGAGCCTGCCTGCTGAAAGTGGTTTTGTACCTGCTGCCTTTCCTTCCTTTGATTCAAACGCAGTGAAGGGTTATCATTATGACCCGGCAAAAGCACTGGAATTATTAAAGGAAGCAGGCTATCCGAATGGTGTCGGATTGCCCGCTTTCAAGTTACTAACGGTACCCATATACGCAGATTTTGCCAGTTACATTGCCAACGATTTATTGCAGATTGGGATCAGGATCAATGTGGAAGTAGTGCAAAAAAGTTTGTTGCTCGAACAAACGGCCAAGTCGGAAGCTTTGTTCTTCCGGGCAAGCTGGATTGGGGACTATCCTGATGCCGAAAATTTCCTGGGTGTTTTTTACAGCAAGAATCCGGCACCGCCCAATTATACACGTTACAATAATCCGCGCTTTGATAAGTTGTACGAAGCCGCCCTTTCAGAACGGAATGATTCAATAAGGTATAAACTTTACCAGCAGGCCGACCAGGTCGCGATGAACGATGCGCCAGTAGTTCCGCTGTGGTATGATATGGTTATCTGGCTCGTTCATCCTTATGTGAAAAACTTTGTTCCCAATGGACTTAACCTGTTGGAATTGAGGCGGGTGAAGCTTGAAAAATAACACCAGGATATTATCTCCTGGTGTTAAAATAAAATTATTGGCTCATTATAGCATGGTAATTGCATTTTATAGTTCAACCCTATAAAAAACACAACCATGAACCATTCAGTAATACTGCCATCGCAATCCAACCGGTGGCAAAGTGAACAGCCTGGCCTCTTTTCTTACAAGGAAAAAACAGAATTTATTACCACGCAGCAATTATATGATGCTGTTTTTGAAAATGCTTTTCATCCCATGTATATCGGAAACGGGAGAGACAAAGTGATCCGGTTTAATGAAAAATTTTTGAAGCTTTTCCAGTTAACAAAAGAAGACATCAGGAACGTCAGGGCACTTGATCTTTTTGACAGGGAGGATGAAGCCTTCATTGAATTTATAGAAGAAAGAAAAGAAAAAGGAATTGCGAAAGCAGAATTGAGTTGCATCAAAAAATCGGGAGAAAAATTTCCTTGCCGCATTTCGTCTGTATTTTATGAATCCGACAGCGGA
>DASTXM010000122.1:0-13709 GCA_035765495.1 Hanamia sp. | reverse complement strand
ATTTTGAATATTGCTGTCAAGCGTTGATGTTTGTCCATAACCTGCGCCATATCCATCATTAGGCAACAACCATCCCAAAGGCATATCCTGTTTTTTATACCGGTCTATCACAGCACGCGCAGAAAACTGATAATTGTTTTTTTCGCCGTTCAATGATTCTTTGATTCCTCCCTTATCTTTTTGACTTTCTTTATATCGTTTGCCATCTTCAAATAAAATTCCAGTCGAATCTTCTTTCCAGTAATCCCTGTTATACGCATTCAGGTGTCCCTCATAAAAACCAAATTTAGGCAGCAGTACGGGGTTTCCGGTCAATTGATAATAATCGTTCAAAAGGCTTACTGCTCCATCATCAATCATATAAAACACATCCAAATAATCCGTTTCATGAGATAGCTTTACAACGCCCTTTTCTTTGGAACCAAAATCATAATTTCCTTTTTTGAAAGTATAAAACATAATAGCGTACCCATTGGTACTCCAGTAAAAAGGAGCCGGCGAGGCCACACCGCCGTCAGTCCAGCTATTTTGATTTTCAATGGCTATCGCAGTTCCTTTATGGGAAAATCGTCCGTTCTGCACACCTCCACCATAAAAATATTCATCCGGATTTTCTTTTAAAGTAATCACTACTTTCTTTGGATCAAATTCCACCGGAGCAACTTCTTCAACAACTACTTTATTCGTTTTAAGGTTTACCACCTTCATAAGTGACGTTTTTTTGTCAAACTGAACAGAGACCTTTGCAGTAGTGATGGTAATGAAACCGTTTTCATCATCCAATTTCAATGTTGAAACCTGCCTCCTGGGAGTATCGACGAGTATTTTCGCTCCAGGCTTTGCTTCAGGAGCTCTCATTATTCCACCGGAATTGTCCTGAAAAACCCTGAAAATATTATCTCCATAGAAATCAATAAGCATGTGGTGATTATCAGCAAGATATAGATCTATCGTAGTGGGGTTTATTTTTTTTGCACTGATAATTGGTTCAATCTGCTGAGTTACAGACTCTTTTTTGTGGGAGATTTTTTCAGCCTTTAAAGTGCTAATAGCACCCCTTTTCAAATCTAAAGTGCTTATATTTCGAAACACCGTCCCTGTTTTTGAGATACCTTTCAGTTGAATCGTAATATCGCCAGTGTCTCGAATTTTCCATTCTACTGGAAACCAAGCTTTTGCTTGATTGACTTCACAACTGATTCTGTTTGACCTGAGCTTTACACTTTCCTTTATTTTGCCTTTTCCTTCAACCGCTTGTTTTAAAAACCCAGTTTTATTAACTCGTACTAAAGGATCTATGGGAAACGTACCAGAAGTTGCAAATATGCTATCCCAAAAAAAGAGGATCAATAGAAATGCGATAATTTTTGAAAACATAATGTAGAGATTCTTTTATTAAAAAGGGATACTAGAAGTGGTATCCCAAACTATAACACACATAATCTTAAAATTATTCTACCCTTCCTGCCTATTCAGTAAAGGTGATAATTTTTTTTGGACAATTCAATCAAGGAAAATGGCTTTGTTTACGCAATCGATTGAATTATTAATGCAATCGGTTGTTCAATTTTAAAAAAAATGATAAGAGATGCGGTAACTCACTTTTTACAAAGCACAAAAAAGAAATAATTTAATTGTTCAAAAAGGATTTAATGAATGAGTATTATTCAATCATTAAAGTTGAAAAAAGGAATTTTGTAAGGTTAACCACGTTAATTCTTTCTTCAATAAAAGAAATCCGATTCACTATAGTAACTGCTTTAATATGGTAGTTAACTCTTTCCCCAATCACATTGTGGTGACATAACACAAACGGTTTCGTTATTTTCAAACATCCTTATTGAAAAATTTATGCAATCGATTGTCTATGTTTCGTTTTCTTACTTGTGATTAAACTGTCAACTCGTTTTAAAGCTTTTAATGTAACTTGCCGCAACACTGCTTTTTATGGAAAATAAAATTGCTACTCTAAAAGAAATTGCACGCCGTTTGAACTTTTCCGTGTCAACCGTTTCAAGAGCACTGCACAACCATCCGAGCATCGGTTTGCGCACTACTGCACAGGTTCATAAGTTGGCTAAGGAATTGAACTATGAGCCTAACCAGACAGCACTATTATTCAAGCAGCAAAAGACGAATATAATTGGAGTCATTCTTCCAAATCTGAAAGAAGAATTTTTTTCTCTGGCAATCAATGGAATTGAAGATGTTGCAAAACAAAATAGATACAGTGTGCTTATTGGGCAGTCGCACGACGAAGTAGAGCAGGAAAAACAAATCATTAACGCTATGAAAAATCAACGTGTAGATGGGTTGATCATTTCGATTTCAAAACATACTCACGATTACGATCACCTGATGAAAATGGGACGATACAATATCCCAGTAGTATTCTTTGACCGTGTTCCCGATCTGCCAGACGTACACAAAGTTTCTTCAGATATCTCTTCCGGCACCAAACAAGCCATTGAATTTTTGATCAAAAATGGGCACAAAAGAATCGGAGTGATTAACGGTCCCGAAGAAATGAAATCATCCACTGAAAGAACGAAGGCTTATTTTGATGTATTGAAAAAGAAAAGAATAAAAATTGATCCTTCTTTAGTCATTTCTACTGATTTGACACAGCAAAAAACGTATGAAGTGATGAAGCAGTTGCTGCAATTAAAACGAAGGCCAACAGCAATTGTAACGATCAATGACTATGTGGCCTTGGATGCGATTCAGTATGCACGAAAAGCAAAACTGAAGATCAATAAAGACATTTGTTTTGTAAGCTATGCCAATCTTCCCATCACCAATTATCTTGAATTTCCTCCACTTGCATCGGTAGAACAATTTCCTTATGAACAAGCAAAAAAAGCTACAGAAATATTATTTGATCTTATTGAAAAACAAAGAAATCCAACAGCAGAAATTTTTCAGAATGTAGTTATTGAAGGACAATTAGTGGTAAACAAAAAGCGATAGGTTGACTATTTCAAAGTACGCTAAGGAGGTAGGAACAGTTTCTAAAATCTCATCTAATGCCCTTCAATTTTTGTATAAGAACTGTACTTCGAATACTTCTTTGAATTTTTCGTGTTCTGTTCATCATCCAGTTCATCATGTCATATTTGTTGGGTAATTACTCGCTACATCCGTCAAAACTCTTGGCTTTCAGTTATTGATTTGGGTAATCTGTTCGATCAAATATAATCTTGGAAGAAGTAGGTGTAAGTTTTTACCGCATCTGCCAGGCAGGAATTCGCTTACAGGAGCGTATTGAGCCAAAGAATATACTTACGGACAGTATGGATACTTGTCCTATTATAAGCTGCCATTCCAAAAACCTTCAACTACTTTCCCTTAAAACAAACCACATCATATATTGCGCAAAACTTTATGAGCCTTTTCAATGGTGTAGAGAATATCCTTTTCAGTATGTGCAGTGCTTATATACCAAAGGCCCCTACCGATAATGCGTATATTCTCCTCTTGCATTCCTGAAATAAATTTTTTTAGTTTGTCTTTATCACCAGAGAGTGTATCCCGATAATCTTTCACGGATTTTTTATTTGTAAAGGACGTATTGAACATCGGCCCTGGGCCCTGAACCAGTAAATTCTGCTTGGTTGCTTTTGCGGCCTCCCAAATCCCTTCCATTAGCTTTTTACCCAAGAAGAACAATCGTTCATATGGATTTTCCTTCTGGAGTGTTTCGATAGTAGCCAATCCAGCAGCAACAGTCGGATTACTTGTGTTCATAGTGCCCGCCTGAATAACTTGGGATTCCTCAACTACCTTCATCCATTTCCGTTTGCCCACAACAGCGCTTATTGGGTAACCGCTTGCCATTGCTTTAGCGAAAACTGAGATATCAGGAGTAATTCCAAAGTACTTCTGAGCCCCGCCAAGACCAATTCTGAATCCTGTTATTACTTCGTCAAAAATTAATGCTATTCCGTATTCGTTACATAACTCACGCAGCCCTTGGAGAAATCCCTTTTCGGGAAGAATACATCCGTTATTACACATGATCGGCTCCGTTATAATAGCCGCAATTTCCTCATACCGGGCTGCAACTGTCTTTTTGACAAGCGAAAGATCATTCCAGGGCAAAAGTATAAATTGTTCTTCTGTATGCTCAGGTAACCCTTTTGTCCACGGGAATACATTTGGATTTTCCCTGCTGCCAAGAGCTTCTTCAGAAGGTGTTGAGATCCCCCAACTGACATTATCCATCCAGCCATGATAGTGCCCCTCAAAACGTAAGAATTTTTTTCTTCCTGTCACTGCACGAGAAACTCTTAAGGCCGTTTGAACTGCTTCTGAACCATCCAGACAAAAGCGCATTAATTCAGCAGAGGGAATAAGCTCATTGAGTTTCTCCGCTAATTCAATTTCTTTTATGTGCTGCCCTGCAAAAAGCTGTCCCTTTTCCGAATATTCTTCAACCGATTTCAATAGAAACGGATTTGAATGTCCTAAAATCAAGGGGCCCTGACTGAGACTAAAATCGAGAAACTCATTACCGTCTACATCCCAGATGCGGCTTCCTTTTCCATGGCTATAAAACAACGCATGCGGATAACTGTATTTCCTAAATTCAGATGATACACCACCAGCCAGAACCTTTTTTGCTCTTTCAAGCAATTGCGAAGATTGAGAATAATTCATTATTTTTCTTTTTATTTTATTAGTTCAAGTTCATTTAAAATATCTGCATTATTAAAATCAAGAGCTGATAATGCTTGCTCAAGTTGTTCTGTTGTGCGGCCCCCAACTAATACTGAAGCAATATTTGGACGATGCAGTGCCCACGCAAGTGCAAGGTAGGAGGCCTTATAGCCCGTTCGAAAAGAAAGATTCTCAAGTTGCTCCAGCCTTTTAAAAGAAGTTTCATTAAAATAAATATCCTGGTGCCCTTTGATCACTGAAAAACGGGTTCCTTCTTTTACTCCGCTTTTGTATTTACCAGTTAAAAATCCTGCACCAAGCGGACTGTAGGTTATTATTTTAATATCATTGCTCAGACAAAACTTTTCCAACTGCAGATTAACATCTCTTATCACAAGGTTATTATTATTCTGAAGGAATTTTAAAGTATATAACCCATGTTTTTTTTGTAACCCAATGATTCTTTCAAGCTGGCTGGTGTTGAAATTACTTGCCCCTAGCATACGAACTTTGCCGGATTTTAGTAAGTCATCAAGGAATTTTAAGGTAGCAGGAGTTTCTACAGTGACATCCCACCGGTGCAGAAAAAGTATATCAATTGTATTAATTTTTAGGCGCCGAAGACTTTGATCAACGGATTCTGAAATACTGCCGCGATCAAAAGGAGGCTGGATTTTAGTTGAGACAGCAATCTTTCGTGAATTTGAAGGATAATTTGAAAGCCAGGATCCCACAATTTCTTCTGAAAACCCATTCGCATAAGATGGAGAAGTATCAAATAGACTTATACCTGCTGAAGCGGCAAAATTCATCATTTCAAATGAAGCATTCTTGTCAATCTCGCGACCAAATGTTACACAACCTAATCCAATAGCACTTGGAGATTTATTACCATTGTTCATCACTTAAACTTTTGCATTATGAATCTTGTTCGTTTAATAAATTTAGCTGTGGCTTCACCAACCAAAGAAGAACCATTCCTATAATCATAATGAATGCAGCAAATTGGTATATTGACGTTAACCCAATATTCAGATCGCGTAATACTCCTCCTGCATAAAGCCCGGCGCCTCCAATAATGCAGGCAACAAAATTTAATACTCCATAAGCAGTAGCACGATAGGTTGGATCAACCACAAGACATAATGCCGGCATCATATTCGTATCAATGAATGATTTGAATAAGGCATATACCATAAACATTCCTATCGCCAAAGGGAGAGTTCTCGTTTCAGTTGCAATAAAGATGGCAGGGGCTGCTATTGCAATACCAATTACCTGCACCAGAATTCGCGCCCGTGGATTACTGCGACTCCAACGATCGGCCCAGTATCCTCCCAAAAGTAAACCGGCCATAGCTGCAGGATAGAAATAACCAGTGGCGTAAAAACCAGCAATTCCTTCAGTTAATTTGAACTTTTCCAGAAAATACGTAGGCAGCCAGCCTACCACAAGCCAGGCTACTATTCCCATTAATCCCCAGGCAATAAATATCAGGATGAAAGACCTGAGTTTAAAGAGCGATTTAATTGCGAGAAAAAAGTTTATCTTTTTTTTATCCGTTTCTTTGCCTGATTGCTCTTTTTTGGGTATATCCTTCAGTGTGAAAGCAAGTAGGATTGAAAAGACAATGCCTACTATTCCAAGCAGGATAAAAACCGTACTCCAGGTATGTTTTTCAGCAACCCAGCCGCCAATAAAGCCGAGGCCGGATCCTACCATAATACCAACCATTAATATTCCCGTGGCTCTGGACTGGGTAGTACCGCGATGATAATCTACGATAAGTGCAAGTGCTGCAGGAATAAAGCACGCTTCACTACAACCCATCAGTATTCTTGTTGTTAGTAATTCCCCAAAGGTGGTGGAATAACCAGTCATCCAGGTTACTGCCGACCATAGAAATACACTGCCAATAATAATACTGCTACGATTAACCTTGTCTGCCAAAAACCCTGCAAAGGGGCTAAGAATTCCATAAACCCACAAAAAAACAGAAGTAAGAAGACCAAACTGCGCTTCCGTCATGGGAATTGCACTCATAATAGAAGGTCTCATGGTAGTGATCATAATCCTGTCAAGGTAATTCAGGCACCCTCCTACAGCCAAAAATATTACAACCAACCATGCCCCGGAAGGAAGGTTAGAGTTTACAGGTATTATTTTAAATTTCATAACTGCGGAGTTTAAGCTTTGCGATGTTTTCACCAATTGGTCCAACCACCATCCACCATTAGGTTCTGTCCGGTAATAAATGAGGATGCTTCAGATGCCAGGAAAATAACAGGTCCTTTAATATCGTCATCGCCTGCAAATCTTCCAAGTGGTGTCAATCTTTTATAATTCTCGATAAATTCTTCTTTGGCCTTATCTTTGACAATGCCAGGGCCATATCCTCCCGGACTGATACAATTAGCCCTGATATTAAATTTTCCATAGTAATTGGCAAGCCACTTGGTAAATCCAACCATGCCCCATTTCTCATATGTATAATTTACCGGACTAGACATACCTGTATTTCCATAAACCGGAAAATTGGGTCCCACCGTTCCTTGTATAGAACTGATATTAATAATATTCCCAGATTTTTGTTGTCGCATAATTTTCACTACATGCTTCGTTAACATCATTAGACCGGTAGTGTTCACCAATTGTGAATTTTCAATATCTGCCTTATTCAAATTTTCAAGATCTTTCATTCCTTGCCTCGTCACTGCATTATTTACAAGAATATCCACGGATCCGAACTTCTGGTGTACTTTTTTTACAAATTTCTCTATCGAAATTTCATTGGAAAGATCAAGCAACATTCCTTCTGCGTGCCACCCCTTTGACTTTAAATCATCTGCATAAGATTGGAAATTTTTTTTATCCCTGGAGCCAATAATTACCTGTGCGCCTGCTTCTGCAAGCGCTGCACTGATAGGTTTTCCAAAATAACCGGCTCCTCCGGTAACAATGGCTATTTTACCATTAAGTCTGAACATCTTCATAATTGTATTCTTAAATTACTGACCAGAGAGCCGGTGTTATCAATTGTTCCGGAATCTCATTAAAACGTGATTCTATTAATCCCCTCAATTCTTCATTCATACCACCGGCTTCTAATAATTTGATATTTTCCCTAATCTGCTGTTGATTCACTGCACCAAAAACAATACTTGTAACAGCTTTCAACCCTTTTACAAAAGAAAAAGCCAGTTCTGCAATGCTTACCTTAGCATCCGCTGCAATTTCTTGTAACTGTTCTATATAAAAGGCGCCTTCTCTAACATTCCCATTTAATTTATGAGGGTTCATAAAAAATAAACCCTGAAGAAATACGCTTCGTGCAAACACTATTTTCCCTTCTGCATGCATTCTTGTTAGCATGCCACTGTCTATTATCCTTCGGTCAAATAGGTTTACCGGCACCTGGGCCACCTCAAATTGCATATTATCCAAAAAGAATTTTGCTTCATCAGGATGATCTATAGATACACCAGCCAGATCAATCATTCGCTCATATTTCAAATCTGCTATTATTGAAGGTAATATCTCGAGCACCTCATCCATCGGCAAATTTCGATTCATATGAAATAATGCCATTGGCAAAACCCCAACACGTAAATAACGCGTTGAGGTCCGTATGCTATTAAAAATTTCTTTACGCGCCTTATCCTTGTTATTTAAATTTTCAGGACTGATTTTAAATTTGCTGACTACATTTATAAATTGACCGCCGTTGTTCTTTTCCAAAAACTCACCGATTACCTGTTCCGCTTCACCGTACGTTCTGGCAGTATCTAAAGTGTTAATTCCCTCATTTAATGCTAAAGAGATAACAGCCAAACTATTTTCTTTCTGTGGCTTACTATTACTATTAGAAATTCCATAAGTCATTCCCAGAGCGACAGTTCCCAGGGTCAGTTCCGATATCTTATAGCCATGTAATTCTGAATATTTCATTAGCATGATAATTTTAATCGCAAATTCATTTTAAATAAATCTTATAAACTCCTCCAGGCCCGGGTTCACCATAACCACCTGTTACTATAATAGTATGAGAATTGACAAAGCATAAATTGCTTGTTAAAGGCATCTTTACATCAATTGATGACAACAAAAGTCCTTGTGGCGATAATTTATGTATTGCTTGTGAGCCGTAATGTGCCACCCATATATTTCCATCTTCATCTATCGCTAAACCATCCGGTAAATTATTTTCTTTTTTTCCCGACGGATGAGAAGGTAATTCGGCAAAAACAGAAACAGCAGCAACATTGCGTCTTTCCATTTCAATTTTTAAAATCCTATTCTTGTAACTTTCTGCAACATAAAGCCACCTTTCGTCATGCGAAAATATGATTCCGTTAGGGTAATCGAGTCCCTCTAAAAAGATACTTTGTTCACCCGAAGCGCTGAGATAGCAAATTTTACCTTTGTCCCTGACAGAATCAGTAAAGTACAGATTTCCTTCCTTGTCAGTTACCAGGTCATTCGGCGACGTAAATTCTTTACCCGAGCAATACTTTTCAATTTCATTTTTGATAAATCTACCCTTATGATCAAATCTTCTAACAGCTTTAAGCTTTACATCACAGACAAGGTGATCACCATTTTGTAAAATAATCTGGCCATTAGGATAGTCGCAGGAAGCCCATTCTGTTATTTTATTTCCTGATCCCATCTTAAGAATGCTTCCCCCTGCAAGGTTCGTAAAGAATATATTTCCCTCTGCGTCTGCTGCAGGACCTTCTGTATAAAAGGGAAGGGAAGCTATTTCTTCTACCGTATAATAATCCTGGTTTATTTCGTTAAACATACTTTTAACTTTCAAATGGAAATAAAGGTACCGGCCTGTTCTTATATTTAAAAACCGTCATATCGGCCGCAGTTACTCCCGGTGTATTTACCTGTATGATCGTATTACATACTGTTTCATACGCTGCGATCGGAGCATTTACTCCTTTGGCAATGATTACATCAAAAGTTTCGGGCTTAATATGAAAGGTAGTGAGTTGCTTTAAACTAAACGGTGGAATCCTCAAAGACATCACCATGACGGTATTCCCATTTTGAGTTAATAGTACTGATATTTTTCCCATGTCATAATTTACCTGCCCTCCATGCCTCGGGTCTGTTTCTTTAAACTTCCCATCTCCTTTTTCAACAAGCATTACAGGAACCAAAAGATGACGTCCTTCAAAATTGGTCAGTTGAATAGTAAAATAATTGCCAGGCTCATAGGCAGAAGACTGCTTCACTGCCTCAGGATCAAATAAACAAATGAAAAAATTACAGTTCTGGTAGTTTTCAAGCTGCTCAAACAAGTAAGTACTGTTTCCAGAAGAACCTCCCCCGACATTATCTCCCATATCGAGCAAAAGGACTGGCTTTTTACTCCTATCAATTATAGGCAGAACAGCGTTAATATCCATTTTCTCTCCGACAAAATTTTGTTTCCTTTCGATAATATACTCCTCTATTTTTTCTCCTACTGACAATGCTTGATTTTTATTATTATCAGTAACCACTATTACTGAACTTCTCATTTCTTTGACATCCGCATAGGGAAAGCCTAGTACCATGCTAATAGAAAGAATATCTTTTTCCTTACTTAAGCTTGCTACATAGTTGTACAAACTTTTGCACGGGTCTTTCCCTGTATATTGTTGTTCAATACTTATAATCAGAGGAAGCTGAAATAATATTTGTAATGGCGTTACCTCATTTTTTAGATAACGGAGAAGCAGCAACGCTGCTTCCTTCCCGACCTGCCTCTGATCAATATGAGGATTCGTTTTATAGGCAATAAGAGCATCAGTGGATGAAGTCATTAAATTGCTTACGTTGGCATGAGGATCAATTGTACCTATTATAGGAACATTCTTTCCTACTTTTTCTCTTACCACACTTAACCAGTGACCATCCATATCAGGAAACTGTTCACTTACTCCAGCTCCATGAGGAACAACAAGGCAGCCGTCCACAGGCAGAATTTTTTCCAAACAGGCGATCATCTCTTCCAGTAAAACAAAATAGGTATCTGAAGTTATGGTTCCACCAGGTGTTGCTTCAGCAAACATAACGGGAAGCAGAACAATTTCTTCATCCTCCAATCCTTCAATCATTCCGCCCACTTCGTGATATGCATCTTTATATTCACTAATGATGTCCGCTCCAAACAACCAATGCCCCTTTTCGAAATCGGTAAGTGTTGTTGGCTGACTCAAAAAAGTATTGGACTCATGATAAATTCCCAATAACGCTATTCTAAATGCCATGATTATTTATTTAGCACTGCTATCGCATCTACCTCAAATTTGAGAAGATCTCCCAGACAGCCTATTAGTGTTGTTCTTGCCGGATATGGCTCTGTAAAAAATTCTTTATAAATGTTGTTGAACGCTTCCAAATATTCCTGCTTGCCCACGTAATTGCGAACCTGAACAACATCTTTAAAGTCCGCTCCGCAAGCTTGCAGGATTCTTTTTAAATTCCCAAATGACCTTCTGCATTCTTCCTCAAAAGTCCCCGTAACTATTTTCCCATCATCATTTACGGAAGCTTGCCCGGAAATAAATACATAATTCCCTGATTGAATTGCCGGTGAAAAAGGTAAAGAACTTTGTGGAACGTTCTTACCCGTAATTACCTTGTTGGTTTCCATAATTTACTTCTATTATTTATTTTTTTCTATACCTGGATATTTAGTCCTGCAACAGATTCAATTTTTTCTATAATTTGATGTACTTCATCGTTCTTCCATTCTTTTTGGGTATTCCCCAATGGAGCTTTTGTGTGGCCAATATCAATATGGTGTTTTAATAGCATTGCTTTTCGGAAAAAAGGCCATGCATTGGGTAATACCTGTTGAATAACTTTTTGAAAGGATAGCATGAACGTTTTTCCCAGCTTATAATTTCCATTCATAAATTCTGACATAACAAATTTGCACTCTACACCCCAGATATTATAAAACGTACCGATAGCTCCGACGGTTCCGCACAGCGTTGCATGACAAAATAGTTCATCTGAACCGCTGAAAAGCCTTAGGTGACTCCCCGCCTGGTTATGAATACTACTAATATCCAATAATTGATTAGTCGTTAATTTCATCCCTGAAACGTTAGGAATTTTGAGCAGTTTATTTATAAAGGAATGGATATCTCCTGGAATGGAATTATCCCCCAACTGGTAAGGGAAAAATGGCAGGTTAACTGCTGCGGAAATCCTTTTATAGTGCTCAATGGCAGAATCTGCATTTCCTGAATAGTAAATGGGCGGTACAGAAGAAATTCCATCGACACCATTTTTTTCAGCATGTTGGGCTAACCGGATAGATTCTTCCGTAGTAAGAGCACCAACATGTGCAATTATAGGAATCCTGCCGCCGGAGATTTTCGTTACCACTTCGGTAACCTTTTTACGTTGCTCCTCAGTGAACAGGATTCCCTGACCCGTGGATCCAAGAATGTACAAGCCGTCCATTTGTTGCAAAATAAATAACTCAACCAATTTTTCTATTTCTGCATAAGCAGGCTTACCACTATCATCAACAGGAGTGAACATTGCAGGCCATAAACCTTTAAACTTTTCTTTCATCAGATTTTTATTTTTAATTTTTAATTCGCGTTTCTAAATAGCGGAACGTATCTTTCACTTTTTCAAAATACTGTCCGCTGAATTTTTCCGATATTTTGACTGCAGAAACAGGATCTTTAAATCCATGACCAGTAACCAGGCATATGATCGGATCTTTTTTATTAATTTCTCCATTTTTTAAGGCCTGAACTAACCCTGCAAGCGCTACAGCACCTGCTGGCTCACAAAAAATTCCTTCTTTTAATGCAAGGTTTTGTTGACTTTCATACACAAGATCATCAGTTACCAAATAACCGTTTCCTCCTGTTGCTCTGCATGCCAACAAAGTTTCATTTCCATCAATGATATTGGGAACCTGGAGCCCGCTGATACTGCTCGTGCATTGGGCAACGGCCGCTGCTTTTACCTTCCCATTCCTCAGAGGGCCAGAAATTGTGTTATTGCCAATGGGTTGCACACAATGAACTTTCGGAATATTAAATGTGTCATTATCTGCCCCCCATCTATCAAACCCCTTTGCTATGGCTAATGCTAATCCACCTCCACCGGCAGGTGAAAACAAATTGCCCGAAAATGACGGAAATTCTTCTGCTATTTCATAAGAAATCGTTTGGACCCCAGCCATTCCCAACGGGCTGAATTTGAAAGCACTGATCTGAACTGCACCTCCATATTTTGCCGCAGTTACTTCTAATCCATTCATCACATCATTAGTAACCTGCGCATCTATTCCAAAATTTTTGATCATCAAGGTTTCCGCTCCGTAAACTTTCATCTGCTGTAACTTTCCTGAAGGTGCTCCATCTACGATCGCCAGATAGCATTTTATTCCACTTGCTGCACAATATGCTGCAAGGGCAGCTCCTGTGTTTCCACTGGAGGTGGCTATGCAAAATTTAATGTCGTTTTGAAGCAAATTCGCTACAGCGGCTGCTGCAAACCTATCCTTGTAAGAGCCGGACGGATTAACCATTTCAAGTTTAAAAAACAGATTTTCAAGACCAAGGTGGGATCCCAGTTGCCTTGACCTTATTAGCGGTGTATTACCTTCTCCTAATGTGATCTGTGCTTCTTCTTTAACAGAAGGAAGCAGATCACTGTATTTCCAAATTCCTTTCATGTTCAAAATTGTTTGGGGAATTGCATTTTTTTAATGTTATAGGAATTGAAATTGTGCAAAAAACCACCATCGGCCAATATATTAGTACCGGTAATAAATGAAGCTTCCGGAGACGAGAGCCAATAACAAACATTGGCTATTTCTTCCGGGCGCCCTGCTCTCCCTAAAGGTGTTTTATCATTCACATGATCCTTCATCTTTTCACTCAAATTATTACCTTCCTCATCCCTATAGTCATTACTTAAATTAGTCTCTATGTTTCCGGGACTTACAGCTACGACACGTATCTCACTTGGCCCATATAACGCTGCCAATTCGTAAGTAAGACTTTCTATTCCCCCTT
>DASTXM010000121.1:0-47082 GCA_035765495.1 Hanamia sp. | reverse complement strand
AATCTACCTAAAATAAAAAAGGTCTCAATCTCTTGAAACCCTTGTCCTTCTTGCGTGGGCCCACCAGGATTTGAACCTGGGACCACCTGATTATGAGTCAGGTGCTCTAACCAACTGAGCTATAGGCCCTATTACCTTTTAGGATAATTTTAAGGTCTGCAAAAATAGAAAAATTCAGGAAGTCAGCAGAATTATTTTTCTTTGAAGATGCAAAAAATCGAAAACATAATCTTTGACCTTGGAGGCGTTTTATTAGACATAGATTACAACCTTACACGAATCGCGTTTGAAAAGTTGGGCGTTGAGCATTTTGACGAAATGTATTCACAAGCAACTGCTGACAAACTTTTTCAAAAACTGGAAACTGGCGCAATTACAGACGAACAATTTTACAGGGAATTTAATCGTGTGACCAGTTTACAACTTTCGCCCGGAGAGATCAGGAAAGCGTGGAATGCTATGCTGCTTTCGTTTCGCGAGGAAAGCTTAAACTTCTTAGACGAAATACGAGATCATTACCGGCTATATCTTTTGAGTAATACAAACAACATTCACCTGGTTTCATTTTACGAGATCTATCACCAAAAAGAAAGAGAAAAATCGTTTGAACAATTTTTTAATAAAGCTTTTTATTCTTTTCAAATTGGAAAGAGGAAACCGGATCAGGAGTGTTATGAATGGGTCTTACAAGACTTGCAAATTGAAGCAAAGAATACTCTTTTCATTGATGATTCAAAAAACAATATCGAAGGTGCAATTAAAGCGGGCTTGCAAACTATTTGGCTTACGCCTGATAAAAGAATTGAGTATTTGGATTTGTAGCAGTTACTTTTTTATTTCTTCAAAATCAATATAATCGCCTTCTTTTGAAGTAGCTTTTTGCTGCTGGGTAGCTTGCTGCGTTTGTTGTGCTTTTTGTTGGTTTTGATAACTTCTCATATCGTTCTGCATCTTTTCCTGCATTTCGCCAAACTGCTTCTTGATCTTTTTGGAAGATTCATAAACAGGAATGATAAAATCGAAAATGAGTTTGTACAACAAATAAAGGAGGAAAATCTCTGCGGCTGTTTCAAAAAATTTCATTCAACAAAAATAAACGATTTGATTCAATTGAATGACCAAGTGCTTCAATTTGCCACTGAAAGATTTGTTAAGGAATGGAATTTACAAAACATAATTTGGAGTGTAATTTCTAATTGACGTATCTTTGCATTTGTAAAAGATCAGTGAAAGGGAACGGAAGCGTTCCCTTCTTCTTTTTTCAAAAGAGTAAGATACATGGCTACTTCTACGGAATCTGAAAAGATAGGCGAATTTGTAAAAGATTTCATTGGTGATTCATCGGATTTGTTCCTGGTAGAGGTAAATATCGCCCCAGGAAACAAAGTTACAGTCTTGCTTGATGGCGACAAAGGTTTAACGATTGATGATTGCACAAGAATTAACAAAGCTCTTTATAAGTTTATTGACGATAACATGGTATTTGGAGATGCAAATTTTTCACTTGAAGTTTCTTCTTTCGGGGTTGACAGGCCCCTTCAACTTTTACGACAATACAAGAAAAATATCGGCCGGAATGTTGAGGTAATTCTTACTGACGGAACGAAAAAAGAAGGAACTCTTACAGATGTAAATGAAGACGAAATCAAAATAGAACAAAAAACAGGAAAAGGAAATAAGATGACAAAACAAACAACAACAATTTTATTTAATCAGATAAAGCACACAACCGTGCTGATAACTTTTTAATATAACAAAATGGCAAGTATCAATTTAATTGAATCCTTCCAGGAATTCAAAGACGCTGAAAACATAGACAGACCTACTTTAATGAAAGTAATGGAAGATGTCTTCAAAACATTGATCCGTAAAAAATACGGCTCTGATGAGAATTTTGACGTGATCGTTAACGACCAAAAAGGCGACCTTGAGATTTTCAGGCGCCGTACAATCGTTGAAGATGACGACTTATACAATACACTCACGGAGGTAGAATATAAAGACGCGATAAAAATCGAACCCGATTACCAGGTTGGGGAAGAGTTGTATGAAGAAGTAGACATTCAAAAAGAATTTGGCAGAAGAGCGATACTTGCAGGTAAACAAACCCTTGCCAGCCGTATAAATGATCTTAAGAAAAATATCCTCATCAAAAAATATGAAGACAGAATTGGCGAGATTGTAACCGGCGAAGTTTATCAGGTTTGGAAAAAAGAAATTCTGTTGCTAGATGAAGAAGGAAACGAAATGCTACTTCCAAAATCAGAGCAGATCCCTTCTGATTATTTCAAAAAAGGAGAAACGGTAAGAGCAGTTGTAAAAAATGTTGAATTAAAAAATAACCAGGCGGTTATTATTGTTTCCAGAACTGATAATTCATTCCTTGCCAAGTTGCTCGAAATTGAAGTTCCCGAAATTTTCGATGGGCTTATCGTAATTAAAAAGATTGTTCGTGATCCCGGGGAAAGAGCAAAAGTGGCTGTTGAGAGTTTTGATGATCGAATAGATCCGGTTGGTGCATGCGTGGGAATGAAGGGAAGCCGTATTCATGGCATCGTTCGCGAATTAAAAAATGAAAATATTGATGTGATCAACTGGACCAATAACATCCAGTTGCTGATTCAACGTTCGCTTACTCCTGCAAAGATCACCAGCATGGATGTGGACATGGAAGCCAAACACGCAAGTGTTTATTTGAAACCCGACCAGGTTTCACTTGCCATTGGTCGTAGAGGTGTAAACATTAAATTAGCTTGCGAACTGACAGGATTGGAAATTGATGTGTTCCGCGATAATGAAGGTGAAGAGGAAGAATACGATGTTGACCTGGATGAATTTACAGACGAATTGGAAACATGGGTGATCGACGAATTGAAAAAAATTGGATGCGATACAGCGAAAAGCGTGTTGGAGTTGTCTGATGAAGAATTGGAACGCCGGACTGACCTGGAAAAAGAAACAATCGCTGAAGTGAAGAAGATCTTGAACGAAGAATTTTCAGACGAATAATAGCGAACAAATTTTTGATGAATTTGTTTGTTTACTATAAAATTTAAAATAAAAAATTACTTCTTTAGAAGTAGGAAATATTAATGTCAGAAATAAATACACCACGGTTGATGGCTGCGGCCAAAGAGTTTAACATAGGTACAGGTACCTTGACAGACTTTCTTGTGTCTAAAGGATTTGAAGCAAGCGATCTAAAGCCGTCATCTAAAATTTCCGCAGAAATGTACCGTGTCCTTCAGGTAGAATTTCAGCCGGATAAAGTAGCCAAACAAAAAGCAGAGCAAATAGATCTTCCAAAGAATACACCTTCTGAAAACAAGAAGAGAAAAGATGAACAAGATCTTTCTTTTAATAAAAAAGAACCGGTAAAAGCTGCTAAAGAAGAAAAACCTGTTGAAGAGCAAAAAGGGGAAGAAATTACAGAACCGATCATAGCAGAAAAGACAGAGGAAATTCCTCCGAAAGAAGAAGTTGGTGCGGCTGAACTTACTAAAGAAAAGAAGAAAGAAAGTACCGATGAAGTTCCGGTAGAGCCTGCGCCAACAGCCGATATTGAAAATATTCAAGTGCCTGAAGTTGAGGGTTTGAAAATTGTGGACAAGATTGATTTAAGTACGATCGATTCTTCAGTTAGGCCTAAAAAAGAAGCTAAAAAGAAACCAGGGAAGGCAAAAGTCAAAGGTGTAATAGCTAAGGAAGAAGAAGAAAAAGAGAAAGAATTACCAAAGGGACCGGTTGCCGAACCAGAAAAGGAAGCTCCGGTTATCAGTAATATTAAGGCTGTGAAACTGGAAGGTCCCAAGATCATGGGAAAGATTGAACTTCCTTCTAATAACGATACCCGTCCAAAACCAGATGAAAGGCGTAAACGTAAACGCATTATTGTTGATAAAAAAGGGCCGGGAGCTCACCCTCCATTTCCCAATGGTCAAAGACAACATGGACCTAACAGGCCTGGTGGCGGTAGATTTAACAGGAATGCACCTGCTCCAAGACGTGAAGAAAAAGAGATCGACCAAAAAGAGATTCAGGATAAGATTAAAGAAACACAGGCCAAACTTGCAGGCGCCGGAGGAAGAGGAAAGAGCCTCAAAGCAAAATACCGTAAACAAAAAAGAGAAGAAGCTGCAGAAGCAATAGGCGAAGAAGCAAATGATAACAAGTTGCAGGTTACTGAATTTATTTCTGTAAGCGAGTTTGCCAACCTGATGGATGTAAGCTTTGCTGATGTGATAAGCAAGTGTATGAGTCTTGGGATTATGGTTTCCATAAATCAAAGGCTGGAAGCAGATGTTATCGAATTGGTAGCAAGCGAATTCAACTACGAAGTAGAATTTATAGATGTAGATAACCAGCAGGATGGCGAGGAGGAAGAAGAAGAGGATAATGAAGAAGACCTTGTTCCACGCGCACCAATCGTTACAATCATGGGACATGTTGACCATGGTAAAACTTCCTTGCTCGATTATATTCGACATGCAAATGTGATTGCCGGTGAAGCTGGAGGAATTACCCAGCACATCGGTGCTTATGAAGTAAAAGTAAAAGACGGACGTGCGATCACTTTCCTGGATACACCGGGTCACGAAGCGTTTACTGCCATGCGTGCCCGTGGTGCGAAAGTCACTGACATAGCTGTAATTGTAGTTGCAGCAGATGATGCGGTGATGCCACAGACAAAAGAAGCCATTTCTCACGCACAGGCAGCGGAAGTTCCTATGGTATTTGCTTTGAATAAGATTGATAAAGAAGGAGCCAATCCAGAAAAAATCAAAGAACAACTGGCAGGCATGAATATTCTTGTTGAAGATTGGGGCGGTAAATACCAAAGCCAGGAAATAAGCGCCAAGAGCGGGTTGCACGTAGATGATCTCCTCGATAAAGTTTTACTTGAATCAGATCTGCTTGAATTAAAAGCAAATCCCAAAAAACCTGCAAGCGGTTCAGTGATTGAAGCTTCGCTTGACAAAGGACGCGGGTATGTAGCAACGATCCTTGTTCAAAACGGAACCCTTGAACAAGGCGATTTATTGGTTTCCGGTCAATATTACGGTCGCGTAAAAGCGATGTTCAATGAAAGAAACCAACGTGTCACTTCTGCTCCTCCATCAACTCCTGTCTTAATTCTTGGGCTGAACGGAGCGCCCCAGGCCGGTGAGACTTTCAAAGTTTACCAGGATGAATCTGAAGCAAAAGATATTGCCAACCGGCGAGCACAAATTCTTCGTGAACAAGGAATACGTGCAAGGAAGCACATCACACTTGATGAAATTGGTCGTCGCCTTGCATTGGGTAATTTCAAACAGTTGAACTTGCTTATCCGTGCCGATGTGGATGGATCTGTTGAGGCGTTGAGTGATTCTCTTCAAAAATTGAGTACAGAAGAAATTGCAGTAAGCATTATTCACCAGGGCGTTGGGCAGATAACAGAAACGGACGTTATGCTCGCTACTGCTTCTGATGCCGTTATCATTGGTTTTAATGTTCGTCCATCTTTGCAAGCTTCCAGGCTTGCTGAACAGGAAGGTGTGGAAATAAAAACTTACTCAATTATTTACGATGCGATCGATGAAGTGAAAAGCGCCATGGAAGGTATGCTTGAACCTAAGATACAGGAAAAAGTTTTGGGTATTGCCGAGATCAAAGAAACCTACAAGTTCGATAAGGCTACGGTTGCAGGTTGTATGGTGGTAGAAGGGAAAGTGGCAAGAAACAACCGTGTACGCCTGGTTCGTGATGGCATTATCATTCATACGGGTGAATTGGGAAGCCTTAAGCGCTTTAAAGACGATGTGAAAGAAGTAAATAACAATATGGAGTGCGGCCTTACCCTAAAAAATTACAACGATTTAAAAGTTGGAGATATGGTGGAAGCATTTGAAGAAATTGAAGTAAAAAGAACACTCTAAGTTTTTACCGATTGCATTTCTTTAACAAATGTGGTTCAACTTTTAACTTCCCAAAAAAATAATCCAACATTTAGGGATGTATTTTTGGTGGCTTGATTTAAAAAACAATAAATCAATTCACTCTTGTTCAAATACAATAGTTTCTGATGAAAAAAAGTTTGTTCACTTTAATATTCCTGTTAGCCGGTATCGCTTCTTTTGCGCAAACAAAAAAAGTACTGGCCGATAAGATTGTTGCTACTGTGGGAGATAAGATAATCCTTCGCAGTGATATTGAAAACAGCATTGCCGATATGCAGCGGCAGAACGTTGATATTCCGCCAAACGCTTCTTGCATTTTGTTGCAGCAGGCAGTAGCAATGAAAGCTTTGGTTTTGCAGGCCGAAAGAGATTCCCTTCCTGTTTCAGATGAAGATGTAGATGGAGAGATTGACAACAGGATCAGGTATTACATCAATGCATATGGTTCAAAAGAAATGTTGGAACAGGTGGCAGGAAAAACTGTTTTTCAATTAAAAGAAGAGATGAGACCGGTAATTCGCGACCAAAAATTAGCTGCAGCAGAACGAGATAAGATTGAAGGAAATGTGCGTATCACCCCGGAAGAGGTGGAGGCTTATTACAACAAAATTCCAAAAGACAGCCTTCATTTTTATGAATCAAAACTGGAAGTTGGACAGATCGTAATTTATCCAAAACCAAGTCGTGATCTTGAAAATTATGCAATTGATCAGTTGAAAGAATACAAGAAGGAAGTGGAAAATGGAAGTAAGAAATTTGAAGTGCTTGCTTCAATATTTTCTGATGATCCCGGCACGAGGGATAAAGGCGGCCAGATGGAGATCAACAGGAACGAAACACAAATTGATCCTGTTTTCCTCGCAAAAGCTTTTAGCCTGAAAGACGGGCAGATCTCAAATGTTTTCAAATCGCAATTTGGATATCACATTATTCAGATGGTAAGCCGCCGGGGCGATGATGCAACGATAAGACATATCTTAAAAGTGCCGCAGGTGAGTTCTGTAGAAATTAATCAAACAAAAGATAAACTTGATTCAATTAGAAATCTTCTACAGGAAGGCAAAATGCAATTCGGCGAAGCTGTTTCGAAATTTAGCGAGGACGATGCCAGCAAATATACAGGTGGATTAATCACCGGACCTGACGGGCAAACTACTTTTCTTTCTATTGACCAGTTAGATTCTTCTTTAGTTCTGAAGTTAAAAGATTTACAAGTCGGCAAGTTTTCTGAACCTATGGTTTACCCGGATCCGGCAACAGGCAAGACAGCTGTTAGAATTGTTGAAATAATTTCAAAGACCCAGCCGCATCGCGAAAACCTGAAAGACGATTATGATAAAGTGGCTGCACATGCGCTGGAAGAAAAAAAGGCTAAAGCGCTGGACGATTGGTTTGCTAATAAAATGCCTGATTATTACATCAACATTTCAAGTGATTATGCTTCTTGTCCGGAGCTGTCGAAATGGACACAAAACAGCCAAACCGCGACGAAGTAATTTATAAAGAAGAAACATTTTTTGACAGGAATGTTTCTTTTTTGTGAAAAGAAAAAGTTCGGGGATTTGTTGATTTACTGTCCTGCAGTTGCAGCATCAATTTTGTTTTACATTTGTTCTTATGTCGATCGTCGTTTCTAATCTCACAAAAATTTATGGCAATCAAAAAGCAGTTGATGATATTTCATTTACTGCTGCCGATAACGAGATCGTAGGATTTTTAGGCCCGAATGGTGCAGGAAAATCAACGACTATGAAGATCATCACCGGCTACCTGGACGCAGACGGAGGAAGTGCAATTGTAAATGGCATAAACGTAAGCACAAATCCTGTTGAAGCAAAAAAACAAATTGGCTATTTACCTGAAGGAAACCCGCTTTACTACGAAATGTATATGGTGGAATATCTTCAGTTCATCGCGGGAATTCATCAATTAACATCCGGTGTAAAAAAACGAATTGAAGAAGTGATTACCGTGACCGGTCTTTCGCCCGAAAGAAATAAAAAAACCGGGCAACTGAGCAAGGGCTACAAACAGAGAGTAGGGCTAGCAGCAGCTCTTCTCCACGATCCTAAGATTTTGATTTTAGATGAACCGACAAGTGGCCTCGATCCGAATCAAATCGTTGAAATACGCCAATTGATAAAGGATCTGGGCAAAAACAAAACTGTTCTTTTTTCATCACATATTTTGCAGGAAGTGGAGAGTGTTTGTGATCGCGTTATCATCATAAGCAAAGGAAAAGTTGTGGCGGATGATACTTTGCAAAGTCTTCAATCTTCCAATAAAAATACTCACCTGGTTGCTGTAGAATTTGGCAGCAAGACCAATATTGATTTATTAAAAAAGCTTCCTTCAGTAGAATCGGTTGAGGAAAATAGCAACCAATATTTGTTGCAAACTTCCGACCCCGAGAGCCTTAAAAAAGTATTGCTTGAATTTAGTCTTCAAAACAACCTTGACATTCTTTCTTTAAGAACACAACAAAAAAGCCTCGAAGAAGTTTTTAGAAATCTTACCACCGGGTAATTGCAACCCTTACCACTCATTACTTTTAGTTTAAATAGCTTTGTTTCAAAAAAATGAAAAAGCTAATTCTTATTGGTTCTTTTTTGATTTTGCTATTACCAAATCTAAAAGCACAAAAAATCCTTGGCAACTGGAAAGGAAATATCGAAGTGAATGGAATGCAACTTCCAATTGTATTTCATTTTAATAAGAATAGCGCCGGCGCAATTTCGGGAAACTGGGACAGTCCAAAGCAAAATGCAAATGGATTACCTTATAGTTCTGTAGGTGCTACTGATGATAGTCTTCATGTAGAAATAAAAATGATTAACGGTTCTTATGAAGGAAAATTTGTTGGTGAGGATTCTATTACCGGAGTGTGGACACAACAAGGTCACACGCTCCCGTTGAATTTTGCAAGAACTAACGTTAATGAACAAACGCAAAATGAACCGGCTCCTCTTCCGGATGAAAAGGAAGTTGTGATTACTTCTGCCGCCGGAAGCAAATTATACGGAACGCTTTTATCAAAGAATAATCAACAACCTGTAGCAATAATTATTGCGGGTTCCGGTCCGACAGACAGGAATGGCAACAGCACGGTAAGTCCGGCCACCAATGAATACAGGATGTTGGCGCAGAGTTTGGATTCACAAAATATTGCAACTTTCAGATATGACAAACGCGGCATTGCAAAAAGTGCTTATGATGGAATGAAGGAAAGTGATTTGGTTTTTGATGATTATGTAAAAGATGCCGACAAAATCTTTGATTATTTAAATGATACGCTTGGTTTCAAAAATATTTATTTTATTGGTCACAGTGAAGGTTCGTTGATGGGTATGCTTGCTTCTGAAAAGAGAAAAGTAAAAGGATATATTTCTGTTGCCGGTGCAGGAAGGCCAATCGATGAAGTTTTGGAAGAACAAATGCAAAAGCAGCCTTTGCCCGATTCAGTAAAACAGCAAATTCCGCAGATTTTTACTCAACTCAAAAACGGTCAACAAGTAAATAATGCTCCGCCGCAATTAGATGCGTTATTTCGCAAATCGATTCAGCCCTATTTGATTTCCTGGCTCAAATATTCCCCTCAAAAAGAAATTAAAAAGTTGAATTGTCCAATTCTCATTTTGCAAGGCGGATGCGATATCCAGGTAAAGGAATTAGATGCGAAAAATTTGTATGAAGCCAATAAAAAAAGTACGTTAGATATTATTCCAAATATGTCGCATACTTTAAAAAATGCAGGACCAGTTTGTGTCAACGAAAATCAATCTTATACAGATGGAACGATGCCTTTGGATAACAGATTGGTGGAAGATATTGTGAAATTTATAAAAGCAAGAAAATAAAAATCCGAAATTTCTTCGTTTACTAAGAATCCTTCCCTTCTAATAATTTGTTGAGGTCTTTTTCGAGCTGTGCAAGTTCGTCTGGTTTGAGTGCGTCATAGATTCCGCGCACTCTTTCTTTCTTATCCACCAGGGCCACAAATTGTGTGTGAATAAAAGCTTCGTGAATATTAACGCTGTTATTTTTATCATTATCCAACAGGTAGCTCTGCCGCGCCATTTTATACAATGAATCTTTGCTTCCTGTTACAAAATACCACTTTGCCGGATTGTTGTGATCATTCGGCAGCATCTTTTCTTCGTAATTTTTCAACTGCGGAACAGAATCAGTTTCCGGCATGGAACTGTGGGAAATAATGGCAAAATCCTTATTGTCTTTAAACTTATCGTAAACACCTTTCAGATTAAAATTCATCTTTGGGCAAATCCCTTTGCAGGTGGTGAAAAAATAATTGGTTAGATAAACTTTACCATCAACACTATTTTGTGTAACCGGCTGACCATTCTGATCGGTAAAAGAAAAATTTTGTACATAACTGAGCACCGGAAGCTTTACATCAAAATATCCCTTGGTAAATGAAAGCGAAATATAAAAAGCGGTGAGTAATACAACTAAAAATATTGAATATATGATGAATTTCTTTTTCATGCCGCAAAGTTACGATTCCTGTTGTTTTACAAATTGCTAAGATTTCTCTTAATCTTGCACCGCGCTTGTATTTCAAACCTTCAAATCCATTTTCGTTAATTTTACAAACTCTAATACTTTAGTTATGAAGGAAAATTTGTACGACTTTGGAATGGTTGGTTTAGGAACGATGGGAAGTAATTTGTTGCTGAATATGGCCGACCATGGTTTTTCAGTGATTGGATATGATAAAAACCCTGAGAAGACCGTTGCCTTTGAAGCTTCTGCCACAAAAGGCACTACAGTAAAAGGCGTGAACTCACTTGAAGAAATGATCTCACTTCTAAAAGTGCCCCGCAAGATAATGATGCTCGTTCCGGCAGGGAAACCGGTAGACAGTGTAATTGCCGAGCTGAAACCTCTTTTGGAAAAAGGAGATATTATCATTGATGGTGGAAATTCTCATTACACAGATACCTTAAGCCGGATCATCGAATTAAAGGAATCCGGATTTCATTTCATGGGAATCGGGATTTCAGGTGGTGAAGAAGGTGCGCGAAGAGGTCCGAGCATAATGCCTGGAGGAGATGAAGAAGCATACAATGAAGTTGCGCCAATTCTAAAAGCCGTTGCAGCAAAAGTGAATGGCGAACCTTGTGTTGGTTACCTCGGAAAAAATGCGGCAGGCCATTATGTAAAAATGGTTCATAACGGTATTGAGTATGCGATAATGGAATTAATTAGCGAATGCTATGACATCATGCATCATGGACTGGAAATGAGTAATGACGAATTGCACGAGGTGTTTGCTGAATGGAATACCGGTGAACTTTCTTCATTTTTGTTGGAGATCACAGCGATTATTTTCCAGAAAAAAGATGAAAAACTTCATTTCTTTTTATTAGACAAAATCCTTGACAGGGCAGGTGCAAAAGGAACCGGAAAATGGACTTCGCTGGAAGGGCTTAATCTTCCAATGCCGATCCCCACAATCGATTCAGCAGTGATGATGCGCAATCTTTCTTCTTTAATTGAAGAAAGGGAAAAAGCATCTGCGATTTATAAAACTGTTCCCGAAGTGATCGATGTTGATAAGAAAGAATTCATCAGCCAACTTCGTGGTGCTTTTCATTTTGCAACCATCATTAGCTATGCACAGGGATTGGCTATGCTAACCGTTGCTTCGACAGAATTAAATATGGATATCCCGTTGCCGGAAGTAGTAAGCGTTTGGCGCGGAGGCTGCATCATCCGTTCGGCGATGCTCGATCTATTCAAAAAATGTTACAGCAATAAGGATTTAAAAAATTTGTTGCTCGATGAAACGATTGCAAAAATTTTGGTTGAAAAAGAAAATGCGATTCAACAAGTAATTTCCGTGGCAGCTTTGCACAATTATCCTTCTGTCGGAATGATGGCTTCACTCAATTATTTTAATGCCTACCGGCGTAATTTTTTGCCCACCAATCTCATCCAGGCGCAGCGTGATTTCTTTGGCGCCCACACTTATGAAAGAGTGGACCAGGAAGGAATTTTTCATACCGTTTGGGAATCACTCACAAAATAATTATTAATTAAAACAAGAAGATGTTAGACTATAAAAAATTACCTCCTACTGTACTTTTCATTTTTGGAGGAAGCGGCGATCTTAATTACCGCAAACTAAATCCGGCCTTGTACAATCTTTTCCTTGACAATGCAATGCCCGATCATTTCAGTATTGTTGGAATTGGTCGTTCAGAATATTCTGATGAAGCTTATAAAGAACATTTGAAGAAGGGGATCGATCAGTTTTCGAGGATAAAAGATACGAACGGAAATTGGAAAGAGTTTTCCAAACACGTTTGTTATTTGCAAATGGACGCAACCAATGCAAAAGAATATGAAAAATTAACGAAGATCGCCAAAGAAAAAGAAGCGGCAGCAGGCGATCATCCCAATGTGATTTTTTATATGGCAGTGGCGCCTCAACTGGTTCCGCCTATTGTAAAGAATATTGGCAAGCTGGATATTTGTAAGGACAGAAAATGCACGCGCATCGTGGTTGAAAAACCTTTTGGTCATGACCTGAAAAGTGCAGTTGAAATGAACCAAATGCTTTTGGAACATTTTGATGAAGACCAGATCTACCGCATCGATCACTATCTTGGAAAAGAAACAGTTCAAAATATTTTGGCACTCCGTTTTGCAAATGCTTTGTTTGAACCCTTGTGGAACAGGCATTACATCGATCATGTTCAAATAACGGCGGCGGAAACAGTGGGCGTTGAAGGGCGTGGCGGATATTACGAACATTCCGGTGCACTTCGCGACATGATCCAAAATCATATTCTGCAATTGGTTTGCATGATCGGTATGGAACCTCCCGTTTCTTTTAATGCCCACGAGATCAGGAACAAAAAAGTAGATGTGCTCAATGCAATTCGTCGTATTCCCAAAGATGAAGTACAGGATTATGCAGCTCGTGGTCAATATGGCGCCGGCTGGATGCAGGGAGAAAAAGTGCCAGGTTATAAAGAAGAAGATGGAACGGATCCACAATCAACAACTGAAACTTTTGCTGCGGTTAAGTTTTATATTGACAACTGGCGCTGGGAAGGTGTTCCATTTTATGTGCGTACCGGCAAACGCCTTCATGAAAAGTCAACAGAGCTGACCATCCAATTTAAACCCGCGCCGGATTTTGCTTTTCCAAAAGAAGCAACAGAAACCTGGAGACCAAACCGTTTATCAATAGGCATTTCACCCGAAATGGATATTTGCCTTACTTTCCAGGCAAAACGCCCCGGCCAGGCCATGATCCTGAACCCTGTAAATATGATTTTTAATTATGAAGACGCTTATAAAGGTGAAGAACCTGAAGCATATGAAACATTGTTGTATGACGTAATGGATGGAGATGCAACTTTATTTATGCGAGCCGACCAGGTGGAAGCCGCATGGAAAATTGTGATGCCGATTCTTGAAGTGTGGGAGGCTCGTAAACCTTTGAGGTTTCCTAATTATTCACCTGATTCGTGGGGGCCCGAAGATGCCGAAGCCTTGATCGCCCGGGACGGACATAACTGGATCTCCCATCCTTCAAAACAGAATTAAAAATGGTTTTGCACATTTTTGAAAATAAAGAATTATTGAGCGATAATCTCGCAGAATGGATCTGCAACCAGGCAAAGGCAACATTGCAGCTTCGTCAATACTTTTCAATCGTTCTTTCAGGTGGAAGCACTCCAAAAATATTGTACAAGAAACTCGCATCTGGAAAATATAAAAACCAGGTTGACTGGAAACGCGTTTATGTTTTTTGGGGAGATGAAAGAGTTGTTCCTTTTGATGATGAAAGAAACAATGCAAAAATGGCTTTTGATACGTTATTGAATCATGTGGATCTTCCAAAAGAACAGATTCATATCATGAGAACAGATGTTGAACCAAATTTGGCTGCTAAAGAATACGCAGAATTGCTCCAAACTTTTTTTGACAATAAAGATTTCACTTTCGATCTTGTTTTGCTTGGTATGGGTGATGACGGGCACACACTTTCCTTGTTTCCTCATTCACTTATTTTGCAGGATCAATCCGAACCGGTAAAGGCTGTTTACAATGAGCAACAGGAAATGTATCGTATCACTTTGATGCCTGGCATCGTTAACAAATCCCGTGAAATTGCTTTCATGGTTGATGGAGAAAAAAAAGCGGCGACTCTGCAAAAAGTGCTTGAAGGGCCTTATCAGCCATCGGTATTTCCATCTCAATTGATCTCGCCACAAAAGGGCGAATTACACTGGTTTTTGGACAAAGAGGCTGCAAAAGATCTTAAACAGGACTGATTTTTTGTGCAAATCTGCCCACTGAACTTTCCTTAAATCTTTCAATTACTTAACAAGTTCAAAAACAGATTTTGATGTTTAATGTTTACCTTTGTATGTCTAAATAAAACGCATTATGATCAAAACCGGTAACACTGTTGTTAGTATTTATACCGAAATGACGCCCAATCCTGAAACCATGAAGTTTGTGGCCAATAAACTTTTATACCCGGGAAAAAGTGTTGATTTTAAAAATGAAGAAAGTGCATCTGCATCTCCGCTGGCCATGCAATTGTTTTCTTTCCCCTTCGTGAAATCGGTTTTTATCGCCAGCAATTTTGTGACCTTGACAAAGACTGATGATTTGGAAGATTGGCAGGATGTGATTCCTTCAGTAAAGCAATTTTTAAAAGAATACCTCGAAGAAGGAAATGTGATCATCAATGAAGAAGAATTGGCTGCCAGAAAACCTGAAAGCACAAACGAAATTCATGTGAATGATGGTGATGTTGTAAAAAGAATAAAAGAATTGTTAGAAAATTATGTAAAACCCGCTGTAGAAATGGACGGCGGCGCCATCCAGTTTTTGAGTTATGAAGATGGAACGGTTAACCTGATGATGCAGGGAAGTTGCAGCGGTTGTCCTTCATCAATGATCACTTTAAAAGCCGGCATTGAAGGCATGATGAAGAGAATGATCCCCGAGGTGAAAGAAGTTGTGGCTACTTCCAGGTAAAATTTGAAAATAATATTTGTTAATAAGTGCACCTTGAAAAGGTGCTTTTTTGTTTTCGACAGCAGGCAAAAGAAGTTTACTTCATATTTATTTGTTTACTACCCTGTCCGTTTATAACATTACTTTTGGCGGTAAAAATTCATTTGAATTTACCTGAAATTTATAGCGCTTTTGTTGAAGGAATGAAACAAACCACGTGGCTCGAATACATTGCTGTGTTTTCAGGAATTGTGAGCGTGTGGTTTTCCAAAAAAGAAAACATTTGGGTTTATCCAACCGGGCTCATCAATACCATCTTTTACATTTACATTAGTTTCAAAGGAAGTTTGCTCGGTGAAGCCAGCGTGAATCTTTATTACACGATTATGAGCATTTACGGCTGGATCTTGTGGGCCAAAAGGAATAAGCAAGAAGAACATGTGGTGAACATTCTTTACAGCACCAAAAGAGAATGGATCGGAGAAATAATATTCTTCGCTTCATTTTATGGCGCAATATTTTTCGCCCTGAGTTATTTGAAAAAGGATTTTGCGCCCGGCGCAATTCCCTGGGCCGATGCTTTTGCAAGTTCCACTGCATTTACAGGAATGTGGCTGATGGCACGCAAGAAGGTTGAAAGCTGGTATTGGTGGATCGCTACCAACTGCGCGTCTATTCCTTTATATTTTGTAAAGCATTATGTTTTTACAAGTGTTTATTATGTGATACTTTTAATCCTGGCTTTTTCAGGATTATGTGAGTGGAAGAAAAAGGCAAATGAACATCTGAAAAAAAAGCGGGAGGCAGCTAAGTGAAATCGATAAAAAAAATCGTCGTCATCGGCCCGGAATCAACAGGCAAAAGTACGCTTTGCGAAAAGCTTGCGGCGAATTTCCAAACAATATGGGTTCGTGAATATGCACGTGAATATTTGGAAAAGCATGGACCAGAATATGCTTATGAAGATCTGATTGATATTGCCGCCGGCCAAATTGAATTGGAGCAAGAGGCGCTGGAAAAAATAAGCCATGAGCATTCATCCATTCCCTTCCGGCATTTGTTCATCGACACTGATATGTATGTCATGAAAGTCTGGTCGGAGTTTGTATTTAATAGATGCAATAATTGGATATTGAACCGCATTGCCGAAAGAAATTACGATTTGTATTTGCTTTGTGATGTCGACCTCCCCTGGACCAAAGATGATTTGCGTGAATATCCTGATTTGAAAGTGCGCAAGAAAATATATTGCTTTTACAAAGATATTTTGGTGAACCAACATGTTCCCTGGTGTGAAATTTCAGGAGACTATGATGAGCGATTCAGTAAAGCAACAAATTATATTGAAAATTATTTTACATAAAGAACTGCTCTGAAATTATTTTCTCACCTCCCACTTTATAAACACAAATCTCTGACAAAGAAGAGCGGTCTTGTCCCTTCATCGTTACATCCATATTCAACGAAATCGCAAATGCATTTCCTCCCACAACCGGCTCAGAAACTGCAATGCTATGCACATTTTCAAGCATTTCAGAAAAACGTTTTCCTTTTTTCGGCAATTGCAGCTAAACCTTTTGTTACTTTTTCAAAACCTGCTGAAGCTTCCGGTTCGATACTTACAGCGTCTTCAGCAAAAAGCTCTTTTTGTGCGGATTCAAAATCACCTTTTCTACAAAGTTCAGCAAGCCGGTTTGCAATTTGTTCTGTATTCATACCTTTAAAATTTGAAGTCAAAAAATATTTCAATTTGAAAAAATACCATTCAGTACAAACGATAATTTTTGTTTGATTAAAATTAATTATAGTATTTTAATCGCAAATTTAAAATCGCTTGATATGGAACCAACAACTGTTGTCATCAAAGACACGTCTGCAAATCCCGCTCCACTTGGACTTTTGGCATTCGGACTCACAACTGTTTTACTTAACCTGCACAATGCAGGCATTTTTGAAATGAATTCAATGATTCTCGGCATGGGCATTTTTTATGGCGGCATCGCTCAAATTATTGCCGGCATTATGGAATGTAAAAAGAACAACACTTTTGGCTTTGTCGCCTTTGTTTCTTACGGCTCATTCTGGCTCACACTGGTAGCATTGATTGTTATTCCAAAATTTGGCTGGGTGCCCGCGGCTTCTGCTTCCGCAATGACCGCCTATTTAATCATCTGGGGAATTTTCACGACTTTACTTTTTTTCGGAACGCTCAGAAACAGTAAGGCGCTGCAATTCGTTTTTGCTACTCTCGCCATCCTGTACTTCTTATTGGCTTATGGTGAATCTGGCGCCAGCGATTCCATAAAAATATTTACGGGTTACGAAGGAATTGTTTGTGGCGCTTCTGCAATTTATGCAGGTGTTGGTGCTTTGTTAAATGAAGTTTATGGCAGAACAATTTTACCTCTTGGATTAAAGATTAAAAAATAATTTTTGTTTATTAGCTGCCCCGAATTTTTTATCTTCATTCCCTAATTCTCTTTTCACGTTAAAAAACATTTCATGAGAAAAAGCTTCTTCATTTCATTCTTATTTTTTATTTCGGTTTCTGTTTTTGCTCAGCAAAATAAAGTGGCAGAAATGCTGATACCTGAGCCCGTCTCAGTTTCATCCGGAACAGGAAATTTTTTGCTCACATCCGGCACTGCAATTCACGTAATGACTTCGAACACGGACGCAAAAAGAGTGGGAAATTATATTGCTGAAAAATTAAAACGAGCCACTGGTTTTAGTGTACCCGTTATCGTTAGTACGAAAAAGGCAACTACCGGAATTAATTTGTCTTTGATCAAAGATGCAACCATCGGCAACGAAGGTTATCATTTGAATGTTACTCCTCATGAAGTTTCCATTTCTGCTAACAAACCTGCCGGTTTGTTTTATGGAATGCAAACCCTCTACCAGATCTTTCCAAAACAAATCAATGATAGTTCGGTGGCGAAAAATGTAAAATGGGATGTGCCGGTTTGCCAGGTAACCGATTATCCTCGTTTTGGATGGCGCGGTTTGATGCTCGATGTGAGCCGTCACTTTTTCACAAAAAAGCAAGTCGAAGAATTCATCGACCAGATGGTTGAATACAAATATAATTTGTTGCACCTTCACCTCACAGATGACGAGGGCTGGAGAATTGAAATAAAAGGTTTGCCACGTTTGACAGAAGTTGGTTCAAAGCGCGTAAACAAAGTCGGCTATTTCGGAACTTTTTCTCCGCCGAAACCCGATGAACCATTGGATTACGGCGGATATTATACACAGGATGACATTCGTGAAATTGTTAAATATGCGGCAGATCATTTTGTAAATATTTTACCGGAAATCGATGTTCCGGGCCACAGTTTGGCTGCCGTTGTTTCTTATCCTGATTTGTCTTGCACCGAAGGTGCCGACAAATATCGCGTTCGTTCAGGTGAGCCGATCATGGATTGGTCTCATGGCCAACCTCCAATCGCCTTGGTGGATAATACACTTTGTCCGGCCAATCCAAAAGTCTATGAATTTTTGGATAAAGTAATGACACAGGTTGCTGAACTATTTCCTTTCCCTTACATCCACTGTGGTGGTGACGAGTGCCCGAAAAATTTCTGGGAAAAAAGTGCGGATGTACAGGCTTTGATGAAAAAAGAAGGGTTGACAAATATGGACCAGGTTCAAAGTTATTTTGAAAAGAGATTGGAAAAGATTGTTGAATCAAAAGGCAAAAAATTTATGGGTTGGGATGAAATATTACAAGGTGGCTTAGCGCCAAGTGCAACCGTAATGAGTTGGCGTGGAATGGAAGGAGGAATTGCAGCAGCTAAAATGCATCATGATGTGGTGATGAGCCCCACAACCTACGCTTATCTTGATTATATGAATGGCGATCCTATCATCGAACCTCATGTTTATGCTACATTGAGATTGAGGAAGGCTTATGAATTTGAACCGGTTCCGGATAGCGTTGATGCAAAATATATTTTGGGCGGACAGGGAAATTTATGGACAGAGCAGGTTTACAACATGCGTCATTTGGAATACATGATCTGGCCGCGGGCAATGGCAATTGCCGAAGATGTGTGGACGCCAAAGGCAAAGAAAAACTGGGATGATTTTTCTTCCCGTGTAGAAAAACAATTGCCAAGGTTAGATGAAGCGCACATTAAGTATGCACCAAGCATGTTCGATCCTATCTTTGAAGCAAGTAAAGATGAAAATGGCAACCTGAAAATTACCTTGAGCACCGAGATCAAAGATCTCCAGATCCATTACAGTTTCGACAATTCATTCCCCGATAATTATTACCCGGTTTATACACAACCACTATCACCACCGGAAGATGCAGTGATGTTGAAAGTAGTTACTTACAGGGGCGATAAGAAAATGGGGCGCATCATTTCTATGCCTATTTCGGAATTGAAAAGGCGCGCCGGTATAAAGGTTGATGATAAGAAGAATGATGATGAATAAATATTTGAAACAAAATAAAAATGTTATTTAAAAGTTTGTTTACTGGCAAACAAAGAATTTATAACTATTAAAACGAATTGAACAGAAATGAAAACAATCAAAGGTCCCGGAATTTTTATAGCACAGTTTATTGGTGATGAACCGCCATTCAATAGTTTAGAAAGTATTTGCCAATGGGCAAAGGACAAAGGTTTTGTTGGCGTGCAACTGCCTACAAATGATGAGAGATTTATTGATGTAAAAAAAGCTGCTGAAAGCAAAACATACGCTGATGAACTGAAAGGAAAAGTAAATAGTTTTGGATTGGACATCACAGAACTTTCTACGCATCTGCAGGGACAATTGGTTGCCGTAAATCCAGCGTATGATGCGCTCTTTGACGCCTTTGCTCCGGAACAATTTCGAAACAATCCTAAAGCAAGGCAGGAGTGGGCAGTGCAGCAATTGAAATATGCGGCAAAGGCATCGCAAAATTTAGGTTTGAGTGCTCATGCTACTTTTAGCGGAGCGCTGTTGTGGCCTAATGTTTATCCATGGCCTCAACGCCCGGAAGGATTGGTAGAAGATGGTTTTAATGAATTGGCCAGGCGCTGGCTTCCAATCCTGAACGAATTCGATAAATGTGGCGTGGATGTTTGTTATGAAATTCATCCGGGCGAAGATCTTCACGATGGTGCCTCTTATGAAATGTTTTTGGAACATGTGAATTTTCATAAAAGAGCCTGCCTTCTTTATGATCCTTCTCACTTCGTTTTGCAGGCATTGAATTATTTGGAATACATAGATTTTTATCATGAAAGAATTCGAGCATTTCATGTGAAAGATGCTGAGTTTAATCCAACTGGTAAACAAGGTGTTTATGGCGGTTATCAAAGTTGGATCAATCGTGCAGGTCGTTTTCGTTCTACCGGGGATGGGCAGGTAAATTTTAAAGCCATCTTCAGTAAACTTGCGGCTTACGACTATCCCGGATGGGCCGTTTTGGAATGGGAATGTGCCTTAAAAAATTCAGAAGATGGTGCGCGGGAAGGAGCAGAATTTATCAAAAATCATATCATTCATGTTACCGAAAAAGCATTTGATGACTTTGCAGGAACTGCTCCCAACAAAGACCTTAACAAGAAAGTTTTAGGCTTATAATAATTTTTTTCATTTTTAAAAAAAATCAATGTACAAATTACTGTTAACCGCAACTGCCATTTTTATTGGCTTTACTTCATTTAAGAATCATTCGATGCAGGATCATAAAACACAAAAAACAAATGATGGGTGGATCACCTTATTCGACGGTAAAACAACCAACGGCTGGCATACTTACGGAATGAAAACTGCCGGCAATGTTTGGAAAGTTGAAAATGGTGTGCTCCACCTTGATCAGTCAACAGCCAACAAACAAAGTGGTGATTTGGTTACAAACGATGAGTATAAAAATTTTGACCTGATGCTGGATTGGAAAATTTCAGAAAAAGGAAACAGCGGCATTATTTTTTACGTGCACGAAGATCCGGCTAAATATAATGAAACATATGTTACAGGTATAGAAATGCAAATTCTCGACAATGGCTCTCCTATCCGCCTTGGCCATCCTGACGGCAAATATTATACGCACCGCGCCGGGGATTTATATGATTTGATGGCATCCAAAGAAGTGGCCAATCCGCTTGGCCAATGGAACAAAGTTGAAATCAAATGCAAAGACGGTAAACTAGATTTTTACATGAACGGGCAACATACACTTTCAACCACGCTTTGGGATCAGCACTGGAAAGAAATGGTAGCCATCAGCAAATTCAAAGACATGCCTGCATTTGCCACTTTTAAAGAAGGTAAAATTGCCTTGCAGGATCATGGTGGCGACGTTTGGTTCAGGAATATCAAGATTAAAAAACTATAAAATAAAAAAAGCGGTTTTTTGTCCCTTTGCTGTAAAAGTGTTCCTATGAAAAAATCCATTGTTTTTTATCTGCCTTTATTTGTCCTGCTCTTATCGTTTGCGGGTAATAAAGTTTTTGGTCAGACTTTGCCGGATTTCAAATTAAAACTTATGGACGGAAGTACTCTTTCTACTTCACAACTTTCGCATAAAGAACCGGTTTTGCTGATCTATTTTGCACCAGATTGTGAACATTGTCGTACTTTAATGAAAGAACTGTTGCCACAGATAAATGCATTCAAAAATGTGCAGATCCTGATGCCAACTTTTGAATCACCCGATGACGTGCGCTGGTTTATCAATCATTTTCAAACCAATAAATATCCGAACATTAAAGTGGGAATTGAAGAGCCGGTTTTCTTTTTAAAAAATTATTACAAGCTGGAACATACACCATTTACAGCGCTTTTCAACAAAAATGGAAAGTTGATGGTTTCTTACAAAGAATATACGCCGGTGAGCGAATTGATAAAATGGGTGAAAGCAATTTCAAAATAATGACAGGTATTTGGAGCTGAAAAAAAGCATGAAAACTTTCGCGGAAAAAATAATCACTTTCAATAAAAATGTTTCTTTTAATGGATCGCTGCCTGACAAGATCAGGATCATGAATCCTTTTAAAGAGAACAAAGAAGCATTAAAGATTTCTTCCGCTTTTTATAAAAAATTTTACGACGATCATCACAAGCGACACATCATTTTTGGAATAAATCCGGGCAGATTCGGTGCAGGCGTAACAGGCGTTCCCTTTACCGATACAAAGCGGCTGGAAAGTGAATGTGGCTTGTCATTTCCGGGGAAATCTACGCATGAACCTTCTGCCACTTTTGTCTACGATGTAATTCATGCCTATGGCAGTGTCGAGAAATTTTATAGAGATTTTTATATTCAATCGCTTTGCCCGCTTGGCTTTACAATTTTGAATGGTAAAGGCAAAGAAGTGAATTATAATTATTACGACAGCCGTGAATTGACACAGAATGTTTATGATTTTATTATTTCAAATATTAAAAAGCAAATAAGTTTCGGTGTTGAAACAAATATTTGTTTTTTATTTGGAACCGGCAAAAATGAAAAGTTTTTCAGGAAAGTAAATGACGAGTTTGGATTCTTTAAAAAGATAATTGCCCTGGAACATCCTCGCTTCATTATGCAATACAAATTAAAATCGAAGCAGGATTATATTGATAAATACCTGAAGGCTTTTGCTCAAATTGAGAAATGATCAGATTAAACTTTTGGAAGAATTATTCTTGAAATAGTTAATCTTGATTTGAAACATTTCAGCCATTTTATTGGCGCGCCACATTGCTTCGTTCGCTGTGGGTCCTTGAAATAATTCATACACTGTTTCTGAAAAAAGTGAAAGCCATCTTTCAAAATGTTCTTTTTGAACTGGAAGATTGGCGTGTGGGGGAAAAGGGCTACCAAAATAAGTATGGTCTTCAAGCAAAACTGTTTGCCAGAAAGTGTACATTTTGGCAAGATGCTGTGGCCATCTGTTTTGTATTTTTTCATCAAATATTGGCCCGATCAGCTTGTCTTCTCTCACTTTATCATAAAAAGTATCTACCAAAAATTTAATGTCATCAAGAGATTTTATATCGTTTTTTTCTGTATTCAATTCTCAATTTTTGAACGGCAAAATTACGAACATGAGCACGAAAGGTTTATGAGTAAAATCATAAAATTTGCCGTATAACGGCAAGCAGTAAACGAAGTTTTAAGTAAAAATTTTCTTTTGTAAAAAAAGGTAGTAAAACAGGGTTTAAATTACTTTTTTATTATGCAATAATCTGATAGCTTGTTATTTCTTTTCCTCCTTTTGAAGAAAAATGTTGAAGCTTTTTAACCAGTTCATTTTGATCAATGGCTTTTGTTGCATCAGTAATGATGGAAGATTCAAAACCCAGTTCGAGCGCATCAAGTGCCGTGAAATAAACACAATAATCTGCTGCGAGTCCCGCAACAAAAACAGAAGTAACTCCACGGCCTTTCAAATAAGCGCCTAAACCAGTTGCCTTTTTTCTGCCATTGTCAAAAAAGCCACTGTAGCTGTCAATGTTTATTTCCATTCCTTTTCTCGAAATGGCTTCTATTCTTTTTTGGTCAAGTTGTGATGAAAACGCGGCACCTTTCGTTTCCTGAACGCAATGATCCGGCCAAAGCACTTGCGGCAAACCATTGAGATTGATCTCTTCAAAAACCGAGTGACCTTCATGTTGCGATGCAAAACTCTTGTGTTCTGCCGGATGCCAGTCTTGTGTTGCGACAACCAGCTCAAAATTTTCCTGCAATTGGTTGATGGTTGGAATTACCAGGTCGCCTTTATCAACTGCCAGGGTTCCTCCAGGTAAAAAATCATTCTGCACGTCAACAATGATCAACGCCTTCATTTTGTTCTATTTATTCTTGAAAAAGATTCCCGAAATCACTTGCGCCTTCCGTAATAATCATAAATTTTTTTCTCTTCTATTTCATTTACCGGTTCTGAAGAATTGTAATCAGGGCCGTTTTCAACTTGTTCTGTTGTTACATTTACGATTACGATTTCGTTTTCCCATTTTACCTGGCTGATCCAGTTGGTTGGCAATAGTACTTTTTTGCTGTTGAGCCAATCGCCGGTATCTACCACCAGGTAATCAATTTTCCAGCCGTTGTCATCCACAATATAATCTACTACTTCACCTATTTCACCGTCGGTAGCATGGATTTTATAACCTTTTATTGCATTTGTGCTCTGAAGGTGGGGATCATTATTTCCTTGGTTAAAGTCTTCCCCCATTTCGACATTTTCCTGCTCACCAATCTCGCTTTCGTACAATTCGCTTGGCATTGCACCAAATATTCCGGCGCCATGTGGTTCGCCGCCCCAGTATGGATCCCATGAATAATAGGCATTTAATTCTTCTTCATGCTGGCGCGAAACAGGCTTGTCGGTATCGATGTCAGGACTGTTTTTGATCTGATCTTTTGTAAGATTTACGGGAAAGGTTTCATTGTCCCAATCGGGTTTCAATAAAGCTTTTGGCGAAATAAGCACTTTACGTTCTGAAAGCCAACTGCCGGTGCTCACAACAAGGTAGCGAATGGTCCAGGTTTGATCATCGAAATAAAACTCTTTTACTTCACCTATTTCACCATCCGTGGCTTTTAAAGAAAAATCTTCAAGACTTTTGATACTGCGTTTCATAAAATGGATTTTTAAAAATTACTAATAAATGGTCATTAAGAAAGAACTTTAATTGAAAGCAGGCACTCTCAGGTACTTCTGTCAGTAAAATTCCACAAAATATTTCTTCTATAACGATAATTATATATTAATTTTTATATTTCAATCACTTTTCTTTTTCGAAAGGTTCTGCGCTTCCAGGTAAATTTGTTTGATTTGAGGGAATTTTTGGCGAATTGCCTTCTCAAGCCGGTTGATACTGTCTACAATTTGCGAACCCGTAAGTTCTTTCCTGAACTGGAGGTTTAGAGCAAGAAACACCTCATCTGGTGAAAGTTGCACGGTTAAAGGCCGCTGCACCTCAAAAACCTGGGGATCGTTACGGATAATATCTGCGGTTTGTTGCACCAACTGCAAATCTGCACTTTCTCCAATCAATAAATTACGACTTTCAACAATCATAAAGATGGCAATTATGGTAAGAACAAGACCGATCATTATGGAAGCCACACCATCAAGTACCGGGTTATTAAAATATTTTGACAAAACAACACCTCCAAAGGCAATGACCAAACCAGCAAGGTCTCCAATGCTTTCATAGAGTACAATGAAAAATCCGGGATCTTTGCTCATTCTTAATTTTTTCCAAAAATGACCTTTGGTACCTGGCTCCTTTCTGAAATCTCTTGCGGCGATGTAAAAAGAAATCGCTTCAAAGACAAGAGCGCTTCCCAAAACCACATAATTCCATAAAGCGTCTTCCATGGGCAGAGGAGTCAAAATATGATTGATCCCTTCATAAACCGACATGCCGCCACCCAGTCCAAAAACCAGGATAGAAACGATGAGCGACCAGAAATACAAATCCTGGCCATAACCAAAAGGATGCTGTTGGTCGGCAGGCCTTTTGCTTCGCTTGATTCCAAATAAAAGTAAGAGCTCATTACAACTGTCCACGATACTATGAATTCCTTCTGAGAGCATTGCAGAACTGCCACTGAAAAACGCAGCCACAAATTTAATAATACCGATTGCAGTATTCGAGATCAGGGCCGCATATATAGAGGTTCTTGATTTTGCCATTAATTGAATTAGAAATTTTAATGACTTGATGCAATTGTTATTCCATCATTTGAAACAACGCGACCTAAATAAAATTTGGTTGAATTTGTTCGTTTACTGCGTTGGTTAATTAACCTCGTATTTGTGCCGAGGCTGCTGTTCAACGTACAAACTATTTACAACTTTGATTAAAATCGCTACGATGGGCGTTGCCATCAAAACACCCCAAAAACCGCCAAGCGTTCCAAAGGCCACCTGGGCTAAAATTGTAAGTGCAGGAGGGATGCTAACCATTTTTTGTTGAATCAAAGGTTGGGTAACAGCGCTCTGTATAATTTGGACAAATGTGTAAATGCAGGCAACAATAATTGCGGTTGTGGGTCCTTGCATTAGCGCAAGCAAAACACCGGGAACCAAAGCGATTATAGGTCCAAAATTTGGAATGAAGTTGAGAACGCCCGCAATAAGAGCAAGTGTTAGAACTAATGGCATTCCCGTAATCCACAAGCCAATTCCCGTTAAAACAGAGATCACAAAAAATCCGATTATTTGACCTTTAAGCCATTTTTTCAAAACGATTACCAATGCATCAAGAAGTTTTGCGCCGCGCTCTTTTGCTTTTACCGGCAATAAATGAACAATTCCTTTTTTATATAATACGGGATCTGCAGTAAAAAAAATAGACAACAAAAGCAAGATGTATAAATCGCTTAAAATGCCGAAGCTGCTCGAAAAAAACTTCTTTCCAATTTCCTCCATTTTTAAAGAACTACCCGATTTATTTAAAAAGTCTAAAACTTTACTTCCAAGCTTTGAATTATCCATTTGCTCTTTCACGTGTTGAACAGTTTTGGGCAACGTGTCTGAAAGTTGAGAAATTTGTTGCTGTAATTGTGCACCCACAAACCAAAAAAATCCAATGAGTAAAAGTAGGTTTACCACCACGGAAAGGAAGGTGCAAAGTTTCTTGGGCCAATGTAAATTTCTATGAATAATAGATGCACAGCCGCGAAAATAAACAGCGATTAAAATTGCCGCAAGTGTCAACAACAGAACGCTGAAAATCGCTTTAAATAAAAGAAGGATAATAATAATAAGCGAAAAAATGCCACCAACGATCCACACTTTTTTTGAAAAGGTTAAATGATTATTGTCTGGATCTTTGTTGGATTCCGGCATCAGAAATTTATTTTTTAAAAAGATTGATTCGAAAATCAGGATGACGTAAAATCGGGAAGGAATAATTGAAAAATTTGCCTGGTGATTCCCTTTGGCGGATTTTCACGCAAAAGTTGTGCCTTTGTCAACGGGAAATAAAAAGCAGTTATAAAAGTGCGTTCACTGTTTTCACTTTTGCGTGGATAGAAAAGAAACCAATTTATTCAGTTCGTCTTTCGAAAGAATACCTCCGTAAGAAGGCATATTTGTTCCTCCGTTCACGATCCGGATCTTCAAAGCTTCCTGCGACAAACGATTTCCAATGGTGGTTAAGTCGGGACCGGCTTTACCTCCATAATGATTAATAGTGTGGCAAAATTCGCAACCCTTGTTATAAAAAAGTTGCACGCCCTGCATAACAGTTGAATCGGGTGAAGGATCTTTAATAGCATTCAAGGGTAATTGTTTGGTAGAAAAATGTGGCGACCATGGTGCATTAATGCCAATATGCAGCAAACTGAGCACAAATACAACTACACAAATAACCCCGAACATTGCCCACGGGCGTTTCAATGGACTTCGTTCTCCGCGGTTTGAAATAAAAGGAATCGAAAATAGTAGAGCAATCGTCAATATTGGCCCGATAATCATTGCAATAGACTCCATTTTATGCGGCATCAAGGCAAAGAGGGCAAAGAATGGGATCATGTACCAATCGGGCGTCGGTGAAGTTTGTACGATAGATGGATCTGGTTGATTGGTAAGTGCAGGTGGCCCGAAAAATATCGCTAAACCAATTATAGCAAAAATCACAAAAGTGCCGAAAATAGTATCACGCCACGCAGCATTTGGCCAAAAAGGAACACCTTTTTCTTTCAACATATTATTGTACCATTTTCGATAAGTCTTCGGATCGATCAATTTTCCTTGTTTGGGTGGTTCGGAAATCCCATTTTGAATTACCAGGTACAAATGAAAGCCGACAAAAATGAAAATAAGTGCGGGAAATATAAAGACGTGATAAGCAAAAAAACGGCTAAGACTTTGTCCTCCTACCGTATCCCCACCCATCAGTAACCGGGCCAGGTATTTGCCAATAATAGGTGTACGGCTTAATTGTTCGGCAGCAACAACAGAAGACCAAACACCACTTGCATCCCATCGCAATAATTGCCCGGTAAATCCCATAAAAATGGTAAACAACAAAAGAAAAACACCACTGATCCAATTCATCTCCCGGGGAAATTTGTAGGATGCAGTAATGTAAGTTCTTATCATATGAATGCCTACAAGAATGATCATCCCCGAGGCTCCAAAATAATGCATGCCACGGAGAACATTTCCAAATTTTGCCTTGTTGGTTATGAATTCAAGAGATTGATAAGCGCTGTTGGACGAAGGTTGATAAAGCAAAGCCAAAGCAACGCCTGTTATAACCTGCAACATGAAACAGAATAGTGTGGCGCTGCCAAATACATAACTCCATTTAGCTCCCGGAGGAACGGGATGTTTCAAAATAGGCAAAACATTTTTGGCCACTCCCGTCCTGTCTTCAAACCAATTCCATAAATTTTTTAAAAATTTGCTCATGTTGCGTGTTTTGCACCGATTGTGGTTAGCGGAATCGGCGCTGTTTTAATTTGCACTTTGCCATTTGAAATTCTTACTTCATATTTTGTTAATGGTCGTGGTGGTGGTCCCGCAGCCACAGTTCCATCAGAATAATAAACTCCACCGTGACAGGGACACATAAAAAGGTTTGCATTTTTTTCCCATCTTACCGGGCAGCCTAAATGTGTGCAGTTGACCGCAAAGGCAATGAACTTTTCATTATCAATTCTGCGAAGCCATGCTCCTGAATTTGCAGTAACACCTGCATATGGTTTGGGATCGGCATTTACAAACTGGACGAGTTTAGTGGACCCGATCTCAAAATCGTTTACATTTCCAACTGTTCGCCATTCGCGTGGAACATGTTCCAGGAGAGGTGCAAGCAGCGCGCTCAAAACAGGAATGGCAGCAACTGCAGCGCTGATTCCGGCCAGGCTTAAGCTTAATTTCACAAAAAATCTTCGCCTGCTTATTTCTTTTTCTGATTCTTCATTCATGTCGCAAAATATTTATCCACCCAATAAGTGAAACAACAAATACGATTAGTCCTGCCACAGAAAAATACCACGTCGTTAATAATCCCCAAGCTATAAAGGTTAATCCTAGCGCCAGGAAGAACGGCCAATATGTTGGCTTGGGCAGTTTTTCAGGTTTTGCCTTTACAGTCTCAATTTTTTTTGTTTCCATAATTTTTAAACTTTCTAAATCCTAAACTTCTAAACCCACTAACTTTTTCTCTAAACCTTAATTAATCCTTCAATCGTCGGCGCTTCTTCTTTCCCACCAAACCATTTGATCAACAAAACCATTGATGCAGAGAGGTAGATAAAACATCCGGGCACCCACATGATCAAACCAGCCATTTGTTGATCAACTGATACAGAAATATTCCATTTGTTTCTTATTAAAGGAAGAAATCCAAAACGGTCTGTAATATTGAGATAAGGAGTATAAGTGCCAATGTGAGAAAACGTAATGATCAATCCAAGTAAGGAACAAAATACACATGCGGTTGAAAGATAAATTACAGCTGCCAGAGGTTTGAGCCTCGATTTTTTGTAAGGATTAATGATTGGCCAACTAAAAAGCATCCCGGCCAATAACAAAATCAGGAAATGCAGGAACATCAGCGCGGAAGCTGATCCATTCATCATGAACAGGCGATTGAAGATGGATGGAATATGCCAAAACCACATGTTAGCAACGCCGCAAAGCCAGGCAATAATTGGTGCTCGGGCAATTTTATTCGAAAAGAAAATGAGCTGTTTTTGAAACCTGTTTTCAGCAGGCAAAGAAGCAACAATAAGCGGACCGGCGAGAAGAACGATGAGCATGTGCGATAGCATGTGTGCACTGAACAAATAATTTTCACCCAGGAAATTCAGAGGTGAAGTCTCGCAAAGAAGGATCAATAAAATGGCCCCTAAAAAATAATATGCTTTTGATGCTATCTTAAATCGAACAGTAAACAAATAAAGGAGGCAATTTAATATTATGAACAAAATGATGAGGGGATCAAAACTCCAGTATGAAAGAAGTGCGTTCATGAGGATCAGTTTAAATGTTTGTAAATTTTGGAAGCACATACACCACTGTGAAAACGAAGATCCAAACTATATCTACAAAATGCCAGTAAATGCCAACCGAGCTTACAACATTGGAATCTTTGCTATTAAAATCGCCCAAAAAAGCCATGATCAGAATGATTATTAATATGATTAGTCCCACAAAAACGTGAAACCCATGAAAACCGGTCAGGGTATAAAAACTTGTTCCGAAAACACTACCATGCAATGTGATATTTTCCTGGATCAATCGCCAATACTCCTTTCCCTGGCCAAACAAAAACACGGTTCCAAGGACTATCGTTGCAACAAGCCATAATTTTAAATTCCTGATCTTTCCACGCTCATAATTTTTTTCTGCCCGCCAGAAAGTAAAGCTGCTGCTCAATAGAAAAACTGTGAAAATTCCTGAAGTTCTAATGTCTAATGCTTTTAATTCATAAGGCTCAAATCCGGAATTGTAAGCCATATAAACAAAAGCCATTATCAGCGAAATAAAAAAAAATGCTTCTGTCACCACTACCAGTTTCATCATTGTTTTATTATCCTTTTCCATTGCTTTTGTTTTTTGAAAATTCATTTCCATATTTTATTTCCCACAAAGGGCGCGGACTATTGACAACAGGAACTTCATCAAAATTTTTTAAAGGAGGTGGAGAGGTTGTTTGCCACTCAAGCGTAAAGCTGTCCCATGGGTCGTTGCCGGCTTCTTTTCCACTTTTCCTGCTTTTGAAAATGAGATAGTAAAGAAGCAATATCGAAGCGCCCATCATAAAAGCGCCAACAGTAGAAATAAAATTCAAGATGGTATACCAGGGAAGATTTGGATAAGTATACACTCTTCTCGGCATCCCAATCATTCCTAAAATATGTTGCACGAAAAATGTTCCATTGAAGCCAATTACGAACAACCAGAAAAACCAGCGTCCTGATTTTTCATCCAATTTTTTACCTGTCATTTTTGGGAACCAATAAAAAAGTCCGGCAAAAAGTCCGAAGAAAGCGCCCCCGATAAAAACATAATGAAGATGAGCCACAACAAAGTATGTGTCAGTCAATTGCCAATCGATTGGTACGATTGAAAAGGCAATTCCGGTTAAACCTCCGATCGTAAATTCAAAGAGGAATGCTATTGCAAAAAGCATTGAGGTAGTGAACTGGATTTTGCCGCCATACATTGTTGCAAGCCAGTTAAAAATTTTTACGCCGGTTGGGATGCCAATCAGCATGCTGCCAGCTGAAAAGAAAGCATTAACTGTATTTCCCATTCCAACTGCAAACATATGATGCGCCCAAACGCCAAAAGCAAGCAAAGCAATCGCAACTGTTGAAGCGGCCACGAAAGAATATCCGAAGATCGGCTTGCGTGAAAAAACCTGGAACACTTCTGAAAGAATTCCAAAAGCAGGAAGGATAACTATATAAACTTCCGGATGACCAAAGATCCAAAATAAATGTTGCCAAAGAAGAGCCGAGCCGCCATTTATAGTGTTGAAAAAATGAGCATGAAACTGCCGGTCGAGAAGTAGCATTGCCAGTGCTGCATTTAAGGAAGGGAAGGCCGCGATGATCAAAAAAGAATTTACCAATACCATCCATACGAATAACGGTAGCCTGTTCAGTGCAAGACCTTTTACCCTGTAGTTCAAAATTGTTACGATAAGATTGATAGCAGTACTTACACTTCCGATTCCCGAGAGCAATAAACCCAGGGAATAATAATCAATCCCATGGCTGATCGAAAAATTCTTTTCGTTAAGTGGTGCATAATTAAACCAGCCCACATCAGGTGCGCCGCCTGATAAAAAACTAAAGTACAAAAGACAGCCTCCAAAAAAACTGATCCAAAGACTGAACGAGTTCATTCTCGGGAAAGCCATTTCGTTTGCGCCTATCATCAAAGGACTGAAGTAAACTGAAAAACCTAAAATGGCAGGCATTGCCACCAAAAAAACCATAGTTGTACCATGCATGGTGAAAAACTGGTTGTATGTTTCCGGTCCCAAAAAATGATTCCCCGGTAGCGCCAATTGTATTCTCATCAATAAAGCTTCTACACCACCGACTAAAAAAAATAACGAACCCATCAACAGGTACATTATACCAATCATTTTGTGATCGACAGTGGATATCCATTGAAGCAAACCCTGGTCAGTACTTACTCCCAGCCCGGGGAAGTGCGTTGATGGTTCGGGTATTTGTATTGATTCTCTCATTATTTTAATTCAAGGAGGTAATGCACAATGGCATCAACTGTATCTTTTTTAAATTTAAAATCCGGCATGTGTGCACCTGGTTTTATTTGCTGCGGATTATCTACCCATTTGAATAAATTTTCTTTGTTGTTTGAAAGCAAACCTGTTAATAGTTCATTGCGTTCGGCAAGGTGGGTAAGGTCCGGTCCCGCAGTTGCAGTTGCTGCCGTTCCCTGGATACGATGACAATTCGCGCAGGTTTTTGTTTGAAATAAATGAGCACCGGTTATTGCTAAAGAGTCTGTTGGCTGGTTTGCATCTTTTTCATTTTCAGCAAGCCATTTTTTGAAATCTGCAGGTGTTTGTGCTATCACTCTTATACGCATCCAGGCATGCTGAGCGCCGCAAAATTCACTGCAGGCACCTATGTAAACACCCGGCTTATTTATGTTTAATGACAAGTAATTTTTTTTGGACGGAATGAGATCCATTTTGTTGCCAAGTTCCGGCACCCACCAATCGTGGATCACGTCGGCAGAGCGCATTTCGAGCAGTAAAGGTGTTTTGACAGGAAGATGAACTTCATTGGCAGTTAAAACTTTCGCACCTGGATATTCCACTTGCCACCACCATTGATGACCGGTGATGATCACGTCCGGGGTTCTTGCTATTGCCTTTTCAGAAGGGGTAACTGAATGCATGACCGAGAGTGTTTGAGAAAAGAAAAAAACGAGCAATAAAAAAGGACCACCTATCATTAACGCTTCCAGCCATTTGTTTGGCCTGGGTTGAACAGGCTCTGAACTTTCTCCTTTTTTTTGTCTGTAACGGATACAGATATACGCAATTAAGAAACCAACCAACAAAAGCATTGCTGCCGCAGCTATGTTGAAATAATTAAAAAGTGTGTTGATCTTATCAGCTTCCTGCGAGGCTGGGTTTTCGACCGATTGCAATAAAAAGAGTTGTTTCAAATAGAAAGTTGATTTCAACATTGATCCGGTCGTATTTAAAAATTTATGCTTTAGCCTTTCGGCAAAACGGAAAGGAAGGCGGGAATATTAGTAATAAAACTTTCCGCCTTATCTCTTAAAAAATTCAGGAAGTCAATAATGGAGGCACTTCTCAAAGAGTATGCCTTAGTAAAAGCCAAAGCTGCCATTATGAATTAAAAATTGCCTGCAATTGTTTTTTTACTGTAATTTTTTATAGGAATACTTTTCTAAAAAACATTTAGCGCTTTCATAAATAACAGTGAGAAAATCCATAAGTGCTTTTCCAGCTTGATTGAATTAATCGGGCAATTACACTGAAAAGTCTTGCTTATGATTTGCTGAATATTTTACACTTTAACCGTTCGATGAGGAAACTTTACCTCTAAAACTTTCTTAATGAATTTGCTTAAAAGCTGTTCAATCTCATGCGCTAATCTCTGCATATCCCGTTAATAAAGGCTTTTGTGGCGAATGTTTGCTTAGATGGCCATTTTCTTAAGGCATAGTGTTTGTTGCACCAACGACGAAAAAGGAATTGCGACTTCTTCAATGTTATTCTCTGATCCAACAGTTCCTTTCCAGTTTTTTTCTACTCTTCAAATTTTATTCTTATGGCCAAATTAGTTAGTGATTTTATTTTAGACCGGTTGCATGAATGGGGCATTACCCGCATTTTTGGGTTTCCCGGAGACGGTATTGGCGGTCTCATCGGTGCACTCGACCGGGCAAAAGATAAAATTGATTTTGTGCAGGTTCGCCATGAAGAAGATGCGTCGTTTATGGCTTGTGCCCATTCAAAATTTACTGGTGAAGTAGGCGTATGTATGGCTACTTCTGGGCCCGGAGCGATTCATCTTTTGAATGGATTGTATGATGCAAAAATGGATCATCAATCTGTAGTTGCGATTGTTGGCCAATCATCAAGGATGGCCCTCGGCGGAGATTACCAGCAGGAGGTTGACCTGATGAGTTTGTACAAAGATGTGGCAAAAGATTATGTGCACACATTGACTACGCCGGAACAAGCGCAGCAACTGGTTGACAGGGCCATTAGAATTGCAAGAGCAAGGAGAACAGTCACCTGTATTATTGTTCCAAATGATGTACAGGAATTGGATGCAAAAACACCGCCGCGTAAACATAATGCAATTCATACCGGAATAGGTTTTCCAAGGGAACACATCGTTCCTTCAGAATCAGAATTGAAAAGGACTGCAGATTTGTTGAACGAAGGCGAAAAAGTGGCAATGCTCGTTGGTGCAGGCGCATTGAATGCCTCTGAGGAAGTGAAGGAAGTGGCTGAATTGCTTGGCGCCGGCGTGGCAAAAGCTTTGTTGGGAAGAGCCGTTGTTTCTGATGATCTTCCTTATGTTACCGGTGCAATTGGTCTTTTGGGAACCAAGCCAAGTTGGGAAATGATGACGGATTGCGATACGTTGCTGATGGTTGGAAGCAGCTTTCCTTATTCAGAATTTTTGCCGGAAGTTGGCCAGGCAAGAGGTGTTCAGGTCGATATTGACGGAAGAATGTTGAGCCTGCGCTACCCGATGGAAATAAATTTGTTGGGTGACAGTAAAGAGACTTTAAGAGCACTTATTCCTTTTCTTAAATACAAGAAGGATCGCTCATGGCGCAACAAAATTGAAGATGACATAAAGGATTGGTGGGAAGTAATTGAAGCGCGTGCAATGGATGAAGCAAATCCGGTAAATCCACAAAGAGTTTTTTGGGAACTTTCTCCTAAACTTCCGGAAAACTGTATTCTTTCGTCTGACTCAGGTTCATCAGCCAACTGGTTTGCAAGGAATCTAATAATCAAAGAAGGAATGATGGCTTCTCTATCGGGTAATCTTGCTACTATGTGCCCGGGTGTTCCTTATGCAATTGCAGCAAAATTCGCTTATCCCGAAAGAGTTTCAATCGCGCTGGTTGGTGACGGTGCTATGCAAATGATGGGCAACAATGGTTTGATCACCATCTCTAAATATTGGAAAAGATGGAAGGATCCGAGGCTTGTAATAATGGTTTTGCACAACAATGATTTGAACCAGGTGAGCTGGGAGCAAAGAGTGCTGGCAGGTGATCCCAAATTCCCCGGTTCACAGGATGTACCTGATTTTCCTTACGCCCAATATGCTGAGTTACTTGGTTTGAAAGGCGTTCGTGTTGACAACCCCGATGATCTTTCTGCTGCCTGGGATGTAGTTCTGAGTGCAGACAGGCCGGCTGTTTTGGAAGTGATTACTGATCCGGATGTACCAACTATTCCGCCACATATTTCTTTCGATATGATGGTAAAATACAGTAAGACTTTATTGAAGGGAGATCCGGATGAAGCTGGTATTGTAAGGCAAACATGGAACAATGTAAAAGAAAGTGTATTTCATTAATAAATGGAATCAGACGTTGTAAATATTAAGCAGCTGAATGTAGCTGCATACACCATCCCAACTGATAGTCCTGAATCTGATGGAACCATTAAATGGGATAGCACAACGTTAATCCTTGTCGAAATTTCAGCTGGCAATCAAAAGGGCATTGGCTACTCATATGCCAATGATGCTTCTGCTTATTTTATCTCAAAAAAGCTGAAACAAATTGTAGAAGGAAAAAATGCTTTTGATATTCCCTTGATTTGCGAAGCGATGGTTCACAGCGTGCGCAACAATGGAAATTCAGGGATCATTGCCATGGCTATTTCTGCAGTGGATAATGCCTTGTGGGATTTAAAAGCAAAACTTTTGAATCTCCCGCTTGTTTCGTTACTCGGAAAATTTCATGATGGCTTTCAAATTTATGGCAGCGGCGGTTTCACTTCCTATTCGATTGACAGATTGCAAAAACAATTGGGTGGGTGGGCCGGACAGGGTTTAAAGCAGGTGAAAATGAAAATCGGTCGTGAACCGGACAAGGATGTTGAACGGGTAAAAAAAGCACGGGAAGCAATTGGCAAGAACACCGAATTATTTGTAGATGCGAATGGAGCTTATACTGCAAGACAAGCATTAAAATTAGCCTGGCAGTTTGCGAATTATGATGTTACCTGGTTTGAAGAACCGGTTGCCGCGGATAATCTTGAAGGATTAAAATTTATAAGAAAAGAAGCGCCGCCGGCCATGCAAATCGCTGCAGGCGAGTATGGATATAATCTTCCTTATTTCCAGGAAATGATGAACAGCGCTGCTGTTGATGTTTTGCAGGCCGATGCGACACGTTGTGGCGGGATTTCAAGTTTTTTAAAAGCGGGTAATAATTGCGAAGCACACCAGTTGCCTTTTTCTTCTCATTGTGCGCCTACTCTTCATATGCAAGCTGCCATGTCGCTTAAATCATTTTATACCGGCGAATATTTTTATGACCATGTAAGAATAGAAAATATGCTGTTCGATGGGGTTCCAAAACCTGTTGATGGAAAATTATTTCCAGATATGAGCAGACCCGGCCTTGGTATTGAATTCAAATACAAGGAAGCGGAAAAATATAAAGTTTAAACAAAAGACAGAATTATTTCTGTTGAATTTTTAAAAATCAAGATTATGGTAAAACAAGCTGAATCTATCGCGGAAATAGAAGAAAGGAAGTCGTTGAGCTATGAAACAAAATATTCAAAGAGTGTAGATGCGAAGGCGCTTGAAAAAGAATTACAATCGGTCATAAAGGGCGAAGTGCGCTTTGATGATGGAACCAAAGCGTTGTATGCAACCGACGCTTCAAATTACAGGCAGATTCCTATTGGTGTTGTCCTTCCTAAAACTGAAGATGATATAATCAACACAGTGTCAATATGCAGGAAATATCATGCGCCGATTTTGTCGAGGGGTGGAGGTACAAGCCTTACCGGCGCTTGTTGTAATGTAGCAGTGGTGATGGATATGACGAAATACTACAAGAAGGTTTTACATATTGATAAAGAGAAAAAGACGGTTCTGGTGCAACCAGGGATTGTATTGGACGAAATGCGCGGGACAACGGCAAGACAAGCCAATCTCACTTTTGGGCCTGACCCCGCGACACACAGTCACTGTTCAATTGGAGGAATGCTCGGAAATAATTCATGCGGAGTTCATTCTGTAATGTCACAGTTTTATGGTTATGGAGCAAGGATGTCGGATAATACAGAATCAATGACTATTCTTACTTATGATGGGATTAAGATGAAAGTCGGTCCTACTTCGGAACAAGAACTGGAAAAAATCATCCGGGAAGGTGGAAGAAGAGGAGAAATTTATCAGAAATTAAAAAACCTGCGCGACAAATACGCCGATGAGATAAGGAAGAAATTTCCAAAAATTCCCCGAAGGGTTTCAGGCTATGATTTGCCCGCTTTGCTACCTGAAAATGGATTTAATGTAGCCCAGGCATTGGTTGGTTCCGAAGGAACATGTGTAATTATTCTGGAGGCTAACATGAAACTAATGCCTGACCCAGACGCAAGGTCACTCCTTGTGTTGGGTTTTCCCGATATCTATGCAGCGGGCCATGCATGCCCAAAAGTGATGAAACATAAACCTATCGGTTTGGAAGGTTTTGATGATATGCTTTTGGAATTTATGAGAAAGAAGGGCCTCGATGTGAGTAATATTCCTCTGCTTCCAAAAGGTGGCGGCTGGTTACTTTGTGAGTTTGGTGGGAAAGATAAAAATGATTCCGATAACAAGTGCAAGGCCCTGATGGAAGAGCTAAGAAAGGAAAAGAATCCGCCGGACATGAAACTCTTTGATGATCCTGACCAGGAGCAAAAACTATGGCAAATAAGAGAAGATGGATTGGGGGCTACGGCCTTCGTTCCGGGTGAACCAGATGGCGCACCAGGATGGGAAGATTCGGCCGTCCCACCGGAAAAGGTGGGTGATTATTTAAAAGACCTTCGCGCTTTATTCAACAAATATGATTATCATCCTTCTTTGTATGGACACCTTGGACAGGGTTGCGTTCACTGTCGCGTGGGATTCGATTTGATGACAGATGAAGGGATTCAGAAATATAAAAAATTTACTGTAGAAGCTTCCCATCTCGTGGTAAGTTATGGTGGATCCCTGTCGGGTGAACATGGCGATGGACAAACAAGAGGCGACCTTTTGGAAATCATGTTTGGCAAAGAGATCATGCAGGCTTTCCATGAATTCAAGGCAATTTGGGATCCGCAATGGCTCATGAATCCCGGAAAAATTATTGACACTTACGGCCAATTATCTGATCTGAGATTAGGCCCTTCTTATAATCCCCCATCACTAAAAACCCATTTTCATTTCCTGAACGATGACAACAAAGGAAGCTTTCCCCGGGCAGTCCTCAGGTGTGTTGGTGTAGGAAACTGTCGACGCCATGATGGAGGAACGATGTGCCCGAGCTATATGGTCACCAGGGAAGAAGAACATTCCACAAGAGGCCGTGCCCATATGCTGTTTGAAATGTTGCAAGGCGATGTTTTGACAAAAGGATGGAAACAGGAGGAGGTGAAGGAATCACTGGATCTGTGCCTCGCTTGCAAGGGATGCAAGGGCGATTGTCCCGTAAATGTAGATGTGGCAACGTTGAAATCGGAATTTCTTTCGCATTATTATAAAGAGAAAATGAGACCAAGAAGTGCTTATGCTTTTGGCTGGATCTATTGGTGGTCTCGTCTTGCCTCAGTCATGCCAGGAGTGGTCAATTTTCTTACACATGCACCTGTGCTTAGATCGGTGGCCAAATTTGCCGCAGGCGTTACTCAAAAAAGAACGATACCGAAGTTCGCACAGCAAACATTCAGAAATTGGTTTGGTAAACAGGAAAAAAAGAACGTTGGCAGAACAAAGGTTATCCTTTGGGTGGATACGTTCAATAATTTTTTCAAACCCGAAACATTGGTAGCCGGAAAAGAAGTGCTTGAAGCAGCGGGCTTCCAAGTGATCATTCCCAAACAAATCCTTTGTTGCGGCCGGCCCTTATATGACTTCGGAATGTTGGATATGGCAAAGAAAATGTTGTTACAAATTCTTTCTGAATTGCGTGAGGAAATCCATGCAGGTACGCCGGTTGTGGGCTTGGAACCAAGTTGTATTTCAGTTTTCAGGGATGAAATGTGTGACCTTCTTTTGGCTAACGAGGATGCCAAAAGATTGAAATGCCAAACGTTCACTTTGTCTGAATTCCTTGAAAAGAAGGCAAAAGATTTCAAAATCCCTGTTTTGGAAAGAAAAGCGGTTGTTCATGGCCATTGCCACCACAAGTCAATTATTAAAATGGATGCTGAAGAAAAAGTATTTGATGAAATGAAACTCGATTACCAGGTTTTGGATTCTGGCTGCTGTGGATTAGCGGGTTATTTTGGTTACGAAACCGGGGATCATTATGATATTTCCGTGAAAGCAGCGGAAAGAGTCCTTTTGCCAGCAGTAAAAAATGCCGGAAAAAGCACCATAATTATTACGGATGGCTACAGTTGCCGTGAACAAATCGAACAATTGACTAACCGCAAAGGGATGCATACAGCTCAAGTACTACAAATGGCGTTGCACGAAAATGGGGAAGCTGAGTCAACCAGTAGACAAACAAATTTTCCCGAAAAAAAATATGTTGATGGAATGAAGTTGCATTCAACTGCTTTAACTGTAAAAAGAGTTGTTGGATTTTTAGCTGTGACTTCGCTGGTAGCAGTAGGCATATTATTATTAAAAAACAAAAAGCAGGCAAATGAAAAATAAAAATGATCAAACAGCAATGGCGCAGTTGGGTACGGCAATAGGCGTAGGGTTGATAGCAGGGCTAGCAGGGACAATTGCTATGACCGTTTGTCAAAGAATTGATATGGAAATTACGGGTAGGAAAGGAAGTGATACGCCCGCAACTGCTGTTCGTGAAGCGCTGGATATAAAACCCGTTTCTGAAAGCAAAACAAAAGAATTGTCTTCACGTGTTCATTGGGTTTATGGAACAGGTCTTGGATTGATGCGTGGACTCCTCAGTCTGTTTGGAATAAAGGGAACAGCTGCCACAACTGCACATTTTGCTGCGGTTTGGACAATGGAACTTGTTATGCTTCCCTCATTGAGAGTGGCGCCTCCAATTACACATGAATCACCGATGACAATTGCAAAAGACGCAATGTTTCATGGAATTTATGCGCTCGGCACTGGTTTGGTTTTTGATGCGATCATGAATGAAGATTAAGGAATGAAGAGACTAATTGAATCACAAAAAATTAAAAAATGAAAAAAGACTTTATAGAAAAAACAGTCGTAATAACTGGCGCTTCTGCAGGTTTAGGAAGAGCGATGGCCCGCGAATTTGCAAAACATGGAGCTAACATTGGCCTGATAGCAAGAGGAATTGATGGGCTCAAAGCAGCGAATGACGAAGTGGAAGAATTGGGTGGGCATCCATATATTGCCCAATGTGATGTTTCTGATGCAGAAGCAGTGGAAAACGCAGCACAAAGGATAGAAGAATTCTTTGGTTCAATTGATGTTTGGATCAATAATGCGATGATCAGTGTTTTCGGTCCTTTCAAAAAAATAGAACCGAAAGATTTTGAACATGTTACCGATGTAACTTACCTCGGCCAGGTGTATGGCACATCTGCGGCATTAAAAAGAATGCTGCCGCGCAATAAAGGAACCATCATTTTGATTGGCTCTGCTTTGGCTTATCGTGGCATTCCTTTACAATCCGCTTATTGTGGCGCCAAGCACGCAATACACGGATTTTTTGAATCCTTGAGAAGCGAGCTTATTAAAGAAGAAAGCAACGTGAAACTGAGCATGGTTCAATTGCCTGCTATGAATACTCCTCAATTTGGATGGGTAAAAAGCTACCTTAAAAACAAACCGAAACCGATGGGCAAAATATTTGAACCGGAGGTTGCAGCTAAAGCAGTAGTAAGCATTGCACAGCATCCTGAAAGAGAACTTTATGTTGGTTATCCGACAGTAAAGACGATTTGGGGCAACAAAGTTGCGCCGGGCTTTTTGGATGATTACCTGGCAAAAACCGGTTACAGTGGTCAGCAAACAGACGAGCCGGAATCTCCCGACAGGGAAAACAATTTATGGCACCCTTTGCCCGGTGATCGTGGTGCTCATGGAACTTTTGATAAGGAAGCAACTTACATAAGCCCCGAAACATGGATGGCAACTCACAAAAAATTGACTTATGGGATCATCGGTGCAATTGCTGCAGGCGTTTTTACATCCGTGCTCCTGTCGGGAAACAAAACCAATTCGAATTAACGAACAGGAAGAGGTGAAAATAAAATTTTAAAGAAAAAGACACTGTAAACGAACAAATAAACATGAAATATAAATTGCTCAACGACGACAAACAAAAGACCTATGCAATCATCCTGGATAGTGGTGAAGAAGCAAAAGAGCAATTGTTGGCTTTTGCAAAAAAAATGAAGTTATCTGCTTCTCAATTCACTGCAATTGGCGCTTTTAGCCAAACTACTGTAGGTTTTTTTGATTTCTCCATAAAAGACTATAAGAAAACAGAATTCAATGAGCAATTGGAAGTTTTGTCCCTTACAGGTGATATTTCTCTTTTTAATGGTGAATATAAAGTGCATGCCCACATTACATTGGCACGGGAAGATGGAACAGCTTACGGCGGACATTTAATTAAGGGAATCGTGCATCCAACCCTCGAAATAATCCTGAATGAATCACCACTCTACTTGAAAAGGGAAATAGATAAAGAGTCTGGAATTCCTTTGATTAAAATATAAAATTATGGATGCAAATTCTACCGCTCCTGGCAAGCCTGGCGTATTGCCACATTGGACATCTAGTGCGAAATCGGGCATTGGTAAAGGATTTAGTGAATCTTCTAAAGTTACCTTCACAATTGGCAATGGTATTATGGACGAGATCTATTTTCCGAGGGAAGATATAGCTTGTATGAAGGATATGCAGTTTGTGGTAACAGATGGAAACGAATTTCTCTCAAAGGAATTTGATGATACAAATCATTCAATAAAATGGTTCGATGAAGGAATACCGGGGTATAAGATAACCAATACGTGCAAACAAGGGCGGTATACATTAGAAAAGGAAATTATAACCGACCCCTGCCGTGATACGGTTTTGCAGAAAATAAAATTCAAAGCAAAAAAGAAGGGTGATAAATTCAAGCTATTCATGGTTCTTCATCCTCACCTGAATGACAAGGGCCACGGAAATACCGGCTGGGTTGGAGATTACAAAGGAATCCCGATGCTCTTTGCATACAGGCAAGGTATTACTATGGCAGTTTGCTGTTTCTATTCAGATTTTATTAAAAGGTCAGCAGGATACGTTGGCACTTCCGACGGATATGCTGATCTGGAGCAGCACAAGGAAATGCAATGGGAGTATAAGCATGCGCCTGATGGAAACATTACTTTGACTGCAGAAATACACATCTCCAAGGCTGCTGATTTTGTAATAGCAATTAGTTTTGGAACAAAGGCTGAAGATGCAGGTCATCATGCGTGGGGAAGTTTGCTTGACGGATACGAAACCGCACGCCAACATTATATAAGTGAATGGAAGCAGTTCCAAAAAAAATTGACCAGTGTTAAATCAGACAGGAACACAATTGGAAAGAATTTCCGCGCCAGCGCTACTGTGCTTAATCTTCACAAGTCAAAATCATTTCCTGGGGGAGTGGTTGCAAGTCTTTCTATTCCCTGGGGGCAAACAAAAGGTGATAAAGATATGGCCGGATACCACCTGGTTTGGCCACGCGACCTTGTAGAAAGTTCGGGCGGCTTTCTTGCACTCAATTCAAAAGACGAATTAATACAGATTCTTAATTACTTGATGACAACACAGGAGGACGACGGAAAATGGAGCCAAAATATGTGGCTGGACGGAATTCCTCATTGGACAGCAGTACAAATGGATGAAATCGCTCTGCCTATTATTCTGGTAGAAAAATGTCATCAAAACAACCAGTTGGATACCGATCGACTGAAAAGATACTGGCCGGGCATTAAAAAAGCTATTTCATTTATGATTCTTCATGGTCCGGCTACGGAACAAGATCGATGGGAAGAAGAAGGAGGCCTCACTGCATTTACATTAGCTTCGGAAGTTACAGCTTTGCTGGCAGGTGCGCATCTTGCTGAATTGGATGGACGCAAAGAGATGGCGAGGTATTGCAGGGAAACTGCTGATTATTGGAATGAACAAATTGAAAAATGGACTTATGTTACTGATACACCACTTTCAAAAGAAGTGGGGGTTGATGGATATTATATGCGAATCAATCCAACCTTGGAAGACGCCGAGACAGTGAAGAATAATGTTATCTATTTGCAAAACCGGAATGAAGAAAACGGCAAAATGCATTTGTATGAATTGGTTTGCGTTGACGCACTTGCCCTGGTTCGTTTTGGCTTACGAAAAGCGGACGATCCAAAAATCGTAAACACGGTAAAGGTGATTGATGCCAAATTGAAAGTGGATACACCAAACGGCCCTTGCTGGCACCGCTACCCCAATGACGGATATGGTGAAGATAAAAATGGAAATCCCTTTCCTCAAAATGGTTATGGAATTGGAAGAGCCTGGCCATTGCTTGCAGGAGAAAGGGCACATTACGAAATTGCTGCGGGAAATATTGAAGGAGCAAAAGAAATATTGAAATCTATGGACCGTTTTTCAAATAACGGGCTAATTCCAGAGCAAATTTGGGATACCGATGATATTCCTGAAAAGGGTTTATACTTTGGACAACACTCCGGTTCGGCAATGCCTTTGGTTTGGGCACATTCAGAATACATCAAATTGTGCAATTCGATAAAGGAAAAGAAAATATTTGATATGTCGCCGCATACCACTGAACGATATATAAAAAACAACACTAAGTGCGAGTTTGTCGTTTGGCGGTTTAGCTGGCCGTGCAAACAAGTTCCCGTTCGAAAAAATTTGAGGATTGAAGTTGAAGCAGCAGCGTCAGTTCATTGGTCAACAGACAAATGGCATACAACCAACAATACCGATACAAAGGACACTGATCTTGGAATCCATTATGTGGATATTGATTTGAAGAATGCAAAGGGTGAGGAAGTTTATTTTACTTTTTATTGGAAAGAAGCCAATCATTGGGAAAATAAAAATTATAAAGTTCCCCTTGCAAAGAACGAAGAAAAATGAACCCGCAAAAAAACACGACCGGCGGCTTTCACTCAAATCCTTCTTTATGGGGGGAAAGAAAACCACTATTAATAATGGCCATTTGCGGGTTTATTATCGCGTTGTACCTGGGGTTCTATGAATTAGGCGTTTTCAACAAAGTCCCGGAACCTTTTTTTGGAAATGGAACAAACCAAATTTTAAATTCTACTTTTTCCCGCTCACTGCCGATCCCTGACGGACTCTTAGGCGCGTTTGGATATTTATGTGATATTATTTTGGTATCGATAGGAAAACAAGATAGATGGAAGTCAAAACCCTGGGTTGTTTTCCTTTATTCCTTCACAATTGCCATAATGGCATTGGTCAGTTTGTTTTTGTTGATCATGCAAGCTTTTCTTCTGCATTCCTGGTGTACACTATGTTTAGCTTCTGCAGCGTTGTCTCTACTTATGGTTAGGCCTGTTTCAAACGAATTTTTGGCATCTTTTCATTATATTATGGCAGAAAAAGAAGCAGGAAAACCTTTTTTAAAAGCTTTAGAAGGAAGATGAGTCTGCCGGTAAACGAATAAATAACTGTGTTTTTTATTTCATAAATTTAACCCAAGCGTGGCATATCCTTTGAGGTTTTTATTGCATCCCTGAATTTTTAAAAAAATTAATGATGAACAAGTTAAAAGAAATTCATGATCATGGCCAAAGCATCTGGCTTGATTTTTTTGACCGCGAATTAATGAACAGCGGCAAACTTCAGAAGTTGATAGATGATGATGGATTGTCTGGAATTACAAGCAATCCTTCTATTTTTCAAAAGGCGGTTGAAAGCAGTTCTGATTATGACCAGGATATCAAAAAATTATCCGGCCAGGATAAAAGCAATGAGGAAATATTTTTTGGATTTGCGACAAGCGACATTCAAAGAGCTGCCGATATTCTCAAACCGGTTTTTGATGAAGCGAAAGGAACCGATGGTTTTGTAAGTCTTGAGGTATCACCACATTTAGCAAATGATACAGAAGGAACGATCGCACAGGCAAGAGAATTATGGAAAACGGTTAACAGGAAAAATGTAATGATTAAAATTCCCGGAACGAAAGAAGGACTTGGGGCTATTCGCAAATGCATCAGTGAAGGGATCAATATCAATGTTACTTTGCTCTTTGGCATTCCGCGCTACCTTGAAGTTACCGATGCTTATATTTCCGGTCTTGAAGACCGCTTGAAAAATAATCAGCCGATCGACCACATCGCTTCTGTTGCCAGCTTTTTTCTCAGCCGGATTGATGTAATGCTTGATCCTGTTTTAAAAGGAAAAAAACTAGATAGCCTGGTTGGCGAAGTGGCGATTGCTTCTGCAAAGGTGGCTTATGAAAAATATAAAGAAGTGTTTTTTGGTGATCGTTTCAGAAAATTGGAAGCACAAGGAGCCAAAAAGCAAAAAGTTTTGTGGGCAAGCACAAGCACCAAAGATCCTTCATTCAGTGACGTGAAATATGTGGAAGCTTTGATCGGTCCGGATACGATAAATACTTTACCGCTCGAAACAATTGATGCGTTCCGCGATCATGGTAAAGTTGAAGATCATTTGGAAAACAATCTCATTCATGCACGTAATGTCCTGGATCAGTTAAAGCAAAATGGTATTGATATCGATGAAGTGACCCAAAAACTTGAAGAAGAAGGTGTGCAAAAGTTCAATAAATCATATGATTCATTGATAAAAGCGATCGAATCAAAAAGAAAAAAGCAAATGGCATAAAGCCGATTTTCCAAATGACAAAAAGAATTTAAGAATAAATGAAAAGAATTGCAATTAACGGTTTTGGCCGCATCGGCCGTGCCGCATTAAAAGTTATAATGGACATCCCCGACCTTGAAGTGGTAGCAGTGAACGATTTGATGACTATTGAAAACGCCGCTTATCTTTTAAAGCATGATACGGTTTATCGTACTTATTCAAAAAATGTTTCTTATGAAGAAGGAAAATTAAAGGTTGGCGACAAATCGATTCTTTATCTTTCAATAAAAGACCCAGCGCAGCTGCCATGGAAAGATAACCAGGTGGATGTGGTGATTGAGAGCACAGGGCTTTTTACCAATCGCGAAGATGCAGAAAAGCATTTATATGCAGGTGCAAAACACGTGGTGATCTCAGGTCCGACAAAAAGTGTTGATACGCCTACAATTGTTCATGGTGTAAATACAAAGGAGGGTAAAGTCGCGATTTTTTCCTGCGCCAGTTGCACCACCAACAATATCAGCCCGATAATGGAGATCCTGGGAAGAAGGATTGGTATAAAAAAAGCAATTTTAAATACAACCCATGCTTACACCGCTTCGCAGGGAATTGTTGATGGCCCCTCCAGGAAAAAATTAAGAATGGGGCGCGCGGGTGCAATGAACCTGGTTCCTGCCACCACCGGAGCCGCGATTGCGACTGCCAAAGCGTTGCCGCAATACCAGGGAAAATTTGATGGGGTATCAGTGAGAACTCCCGTTGTTGTTGGATCTATTTCTGATATTACTTTTATATCCGACAGGCCAACTACACCTGAAGAGATCAACAATATATTGAAGGAAGAAGCGCAAACAGATCGGTACAAGGAAGTGCTGTTGGTTTCTGACGAACCACTGGTTTCTTCTGATATTATCCAAAGTGCTTATGCTTCTGTTGTTGATGCAGAAATGACGCGGGTGGTTGATGGTGATTTGTGTAAAGTGATGGCATGGTATGATAACGAATGGGGATTTACCAACCAAATGATCAGGCAGATAAAAGAGATCTGAAAATAAATCTGCGATTAAAGTTTGTTTACTATCTATAACTTTTTCAAGGAATAGTTATGAGTGTAACAGTCAAGAGAATATATGAAGCAGCCGAAAAACAAGATGGTTTTCGGAT
>DASTXM010000120.1:0-15300 GCA_035765495.1 Hanamia sp. | reverse complement strand
TTGAAAAAAATGTCCAGTTAAACGGGGGCTGAAACAAAAAAAGAAATTGAAATTCGAGGTAGGTATTTAATGATGGCGTGTGATATCGAATATTGCTTATTAAATATCATTATGTTTTGCAACCCTGACCCAAATAATCATGAAAGGGCTGGACAATTTGAAGAAATGAAAATGGCGGCAAAAATAAATAACGTTATTTCAGATATAAAAAAGTATAAGCCGACTTATTACCTGGAGTTTAAAAAAGATTTTGATGGTTTAGAAGAGTTTAGGAGAATTAGAAATGACATGTCACATTGCAAAGGCGACTTTGTTAATGAACCAGACGATCTATCTGAATTTAGAGTTACTTACGTTGATAAACATGAATCCGGAAAAGAAGGAATGAAGTTCACAATTTATTCGGAACAATTTATTGAACAATCTCTTGATAGATTAGCAACTATTAATGGGAACCTATCTGCTCTTTGGCTTCGGTTAAGCAAAGAGTATAACTCAGATAGCAATCCATTTGTTTATCGCGGGTTTGAGGCTGGTCTAGTAAATAAAATATATAAATGATAGATAAAATAACGCTAAAATCAGGGTCATCACAAGGCCAATCAAATCTTGAAATCGATTTAACACCTATAACGATTTTTGTGGGGCCGAATAATTCTGGCAAAAGTAGAATGTTACTTGAACTTGAAAATTATTGTAGAAGCACTCAAGCCAACATGAACAATCTAATTCTTGAGAGTGTTACTTTTTCCAATTTAACGAAAGAGGAAATTGAATCTGAAATAACAAAAATTGAACAAACACCACACCTTAATGAAAACATCGATCGCAATCATATTGTGTTAGCAAAAGTAAGTGCTCAGAATAATCAAGCTGTTAGAATTATATTTCATAAACAAGGGCTTATTAATGAAGCGCAAAACCCGAATCAAAGACAGGGGTGGTATGCTAGTTTTCTAAATCTCTACACCTTGCGGCTGGATGGTACAAACCGGCTAAATTTATTGCAAGAGCAGAATGCAGGTGATTTACAAACGACAGCCAACAACCATATTGCTCATCTATTCATTGACAATTCATTGCGAAAAGAAGTAAGTCGAGTAATTTTTGAAGCTTTTGGCAAATACTATGTCATTGATCCTACAAAAATCGGCACATTGAGAGTGAGACTTTCCGATAGAGAGCCAATTTCCGAAAGAGAAGAAAAAGGATGGGAAAAAGAAGCTATAGACTTCCATAAAGCTGCCTTGTTAATTAATGAAGCAAGTGATGGAGTAAAAGCATTTTCAGGCATTATTACAACTATTTTTGCCGGCGATCCGAAAATAATTTTGATAGACGAGCCTGAAGCTTTTTTGCATCCTGCGTTATCAAACAAGCTTGGCAAGGAAATAGGTAAATCATTAAGAAATTCTAAAAAAAGACTTTTTGTTGCAACGCATAGTTCTTCATTTTTGATGGGCTGTATTCAGTCCGGAGCTCCTTTAAATATTGTTAGACTTACGTATAAAAATGGAGTTGCAACATCTCGCATATTACCCAAGGATAAAATACTGCATTTAATGCGTCATCCATTGCTAAGATCAACAGGTGTTTTAAATGGATTATTCTTTGAATCAGTAATAGTAACAGAATCTGACTCCGACAGATCATTTTATCAAGAAATAAACGAACGATTGTTATCAGAAAATGATAGAAGAGGTATTAACAATTGTCTATTTATTAATGCTCAAAACAAACAGACAGTTTGGGAAATAGTTAAGCCTCTTCGTGAACTTGGCATTCCTACTGTAGGAATAGTTGACATTGACGTCTTAAAGGAAGGGGGACAAGTATTTACAAAACTTCTTGAAGGAGCTTTTATACCGCCACTTAACCACCAGCCACTTCAGAATCAACGGAAGAGCCTTTATGATACTTTAAATAATACTGGTCAAAATTGGAAGACAGCTGGTGGGATCGAACTTTTAAAAGGTGAAGACAAAGAAGCAAGTTCGAATTTCTTTAACCAGTTAGATGAATATGGCGTTTTTGTAATTCGAAAAGGAGAACTTGAAAGTTGGTTAAAGCAACTCAATGTCTCAGGCCACGGTTCAAATTGGCTTATTGATATTTTTTCAAAAATGGGGGAGAATCCAGACGTTGCTGGATATTTGAAACCTACTTCAGGAGATGTTTGGGAGTTTATGGGAACTGTAAGAAATTGGATTGAGAATGTAAATCGAAAGGGTATTCCATTATAAGTATCCTCTCCTCATCATCTCCTCGTTTCAAATGAAGAAGAGATGAGGGGCACGGCTTTGTTAACCATATTAGTTTGCAGACAGGACAAATGTTAAGTAAAAATAATAAAGCGTCAATGAAGCGGTTTCGCGGTTTTGGACTGGTCATATCGAAAACAATATGGAGATTTTTACAAAACAACCTAGAAACTTAATGAACCCAAATGCAGTCAAAACAAAAATAAATTATCAGCAATTCGTCGAAACTTGCAGAACGAATATTAATGTATCCTTTAGTGATAGCGCATTTGATTTTCCTATCGTTGTGATTAACGCTTTTACTACCTCGAATGAAATAAATTACAACTTTCAGCGCTGCTCATTTAAAAGGATAGAGTTTCTAAACACAAATTTTAAAGGCAAAATATATTTTCACGATTGTCAAATTGAAGAAGACTTCATTGTAAACAATTGTGTTTTTTCTCAGCCTTTCATGATTTATTATATATCTGCTAAATCGATACGAATATGGGATAATGATTTTTTGAAACGCATTGATGTTTACGACTTCAAAAATGTTGAAACCTTAATTTTACAATTTCGTAAAGTTATGGGGAGAGTACATGTCAAACAATGGCATGTCGATCAAGTAGAGTTGAACAGTATTCATATAACATTTGAGGAAATTGAAGCTTGTTCAATTCATTTAGAAGATTTTTTCACTAAAAAAATTGAAATACAATTTTCAGGACAGTTACTTCAGAACCCAGTAAGGCTAAACGATTTACGAGGGAAGGAAATAAACATTTATAAATTAAAAAATAAATCAACTAATAGTGTAGACTTGGCTAGAATAGAGGCCGATGAAATTTCAATTGTTTGGCTTCACAATGATGGATGGTTAAATCTCCGAAATATTAAATGTGGCTCAGACAAAAAAGGTAGTTTATTTAATATTATGGACTCATATTTTGGAAATGCCGAACTCTATAATATAGATCTTCAAAGTTTTAAAAAGGTTCATATTTTCAATTGCCATCTACAAAATATTATTCCAGTAAATGTAAAATGGAATTTCAACATGGCAGCCTATAAAGAAGTAAAGCCTGAATATTCCAGAGAATTGTTCCGGCAATTTAAAAATGTTTGCTTTAAAAATATGGACAAAGTCAGTCAGTTGCAATTTGAACGAATGGAAATGACTTTTTATTCGACTCAGCTTCATTGGAGAAAAAATTTTCAAGATTGGTTTATCTTAAAAACAAATCAATTTTCAAATAACCACGGAATCAATTGGCTTCTCCCTTTAGGTTGGCTGCTTTTTTTTTCCTTAACTTTTTTTTCTGCGATAGTCTTATTTTCTGGTTGCTTTTTAAGCTATAATTTTGGCAATTACCTCACTTTTATTTTTCCATGGCATAATATTGAGGGCCTACTAAAAGGAGGCTGTTCAAAAATAAGTAACAGCAACTGGGTTCTATTTTTCGATTTTTTACAAAAATTGTTTTCGAGTTATTTTATTTTTCAATTCCTAAGAAGTTTTAGGAAATATGTGAACTAAATTTTCCCAGCTATTCTTAGATTATTATCCCCCTTCTATTCTTAGAATCTCAAAATTTCTTCTCCAACAACTTCTCCAACTTCTCTATAATTTCTTTTTGCTGTTGCAACATGCGTTCATACAATTCAATCATTTTCTCAAGAGGATTGAAAGTTGGAGTGTTACTTATAAAACTTGCAAACTGTGGATTAGAATGGTCATGATTATTGAAAGTATTGGCAATTACATTTATCGCAGCATCCTCATCAAAATTCTCAATCGCTTCGGCAGGTATTTTTAAAGCAGCAGATACTTGTTTCAGCAGTCCGTTGTCTATGGTTTCTTTTTGTTCGAGCAGGGAGATCTTTTGCTGGTTCCAGTCGTCGCCGAGTTCCATGGCAAGGGCTTCCTGTTTGATACCCAGCATTTCACGGAAGCGTTTTACGTTGCGGCCCTGGTGGATTTGCTTTTGCATAGCATCTGTATTAGTCATGGTTCAAATTTAAGGGTTAATAGCAATTATATTTTGATTTTTAAATGTACGTAAAATACGCCGGTAAAAAACAAAGTAAATACGGTGATTTACGAAATTGAAAAGTGAGATACGTTAATGCCATTAAATAATTTGTGCTCCTTCAAATTTATAAACGCCACAAACTATCATTATGAAGAAGGAAACAAACGAAGATCCATTTGCAACCCGATGCTGGTATTACGATATAATTATCGATCCTATGCAGGTGCTGGCAGCGGTTTACGTGCATGCAGAGCTATATTACTACCTGAAAATGATCCGGAAGGTTTTGCAATATGCGGATGCCGAAAAGCTTTTTAAAAAGAGTTCGCCCTGTGACGTGATCCTGTATATGAAAATCATTTGTTCACTTATCAGGGTGTCGCATTCTTTACAAGAGATAAAAGCATCACCGATTTCTGTTTCAGAAAACGATGCCTTCAATAAAACCTATTACCGGAGCCACCTGGTCAGTTCATCTGACTGGAAAGACTTTCCGCGTTACCTTTCGATAGAAGAGTATTGCAATCCCTACCGGGCATTGAGGAAAGTTTTCAGCTATCAAAATATGGATCGATGGCTTTACCTGTGGACAGAAGCCGTTGAAAATGCATTATCGGAACACAGTGGCGGAGAGGAGTTTGAACGTATAAGAGTCTTTTTACTTCTCAATAAACTGGTGGAGGCAACCCATTTAATTAACGTGAGGGAAGTGAACCATATTGGTGGGAGGATGAAGAATAGGGTGGTTAATGTGAAAATGTGAAAATTCGAAAATGTGAAAATGGGGTTGATGTGCTGATTAGCCGATTAGCTGATGTGCCAATGAATTTGAAAATGTGAAAATGGGGTTGATGTGCTGATTAGCCATTAGCTGATGTGGCAATGGAAGAAAAGTTTTGACAGGGTAATCAGTTTGAAAGACCTATAGGTTTTTGGGAATCTGTTTACGCGATGCAGAATTTGTTATATAAACCTTATAGGTCTGAAGTGTACTTCAGCGCAATCGAGGCGAATCTGAGGTGCTGACAAAGACTGACATAAAGAAATTTCCCTTCGTGAATCTTCGTGCTCTTTGTGTCTTCGTGTGAAAATGTCTTCCGTTGGTGCGGGAAAACTTTTTGCGCACCAAGGCTCGAAGCGCACTAAGGAGCATTCATTTGAAAGACTTATAAGGTTTTGAGGCCCGGTTTAAAATAATAAGAATTTGCGATGAAAACCTTATAGGTCTGAATGCAATTCACGACTGTCACCCTTCGAGAGCCTCAGGATGACAGAGAGCGATTGACGACTGTCACCCTTCGAGAGCCTCCCGCCAAAGATCGGGCAGGCAGGATGACAATGACGCTCACCCTTCGAGAGCCTCCCGCCAAAGGTCGGGCAGGCAGGATGACAGAGAGCGATTTGGGGTCAAGGGTTGCCAACCTTTCGAAGGTTGGCAACCCTGAAGCTGATAAAACTTTACCAAAATGAATACAACAGAAACATTTAATGAAGCTGAGTGGTCGCGGTTGTTGTTCCTTCTGAATGATACACATTGTTGGTTACAGGAAATGGAAAGAAGATTGTTGTATCAATTGCCTTTGGATAACAAAAATAAGCTGTTGAGAAAAACGTATTATTTGTCTGTAAGTTCACTGGCACATATACTCGAAAAGCATTATTACAAAATAAGCCGGCATCCCGGTTGTGGAAAGTTTATTATTTCGATTCCTGAAATCGTTCATTTCATCCGTGAAGCTTTTCATGCTGAAACTTCACCCGCCTGCAGTTCCTCGAATTTCCAAAGGAGTATGGATACGGGAGCTGTTATTGGTTATACAAGAGAAGGTGCTGATACTACGATTATTACCGTAATTACTAACCCGGGCGGGGGAGTAGTGACGGCGTTTCCGGGGGAGGCTGGTTGATTGGTATATTGGGTTTATTGGTTTACTATTAGTTTAATTGGTTTATTGGTTGATTGCTTGATTGGTGATTGGATCAGATAAGATTTTTCAAATTACAATATTATTATAAATGAGGATCAGTGCTACTGTATCATAGATTGCGTGGGAGAGAATTGGATACCATAAATTTCCTTTATACCGGTATAACAGAAAGGTCCAGAGTAACCCTCCGAGGAAGGCAGGCACCATTCCAAAAATCCCCTGCTGCCAATGGTACAAGCCAAATAAAATACTTGTGATAATGCCTGCGATCCAAAACGGGTGGTTTTGTTTTTGAAACCAATGTTGAAGCGTGGTTTGAATAAATCCCCTGAAAACAATTTCTTCATAAAGGCCGCCAACAACCCAGGCAGCTATAATCGTGAGAATGAGATTTGATAATTTCTTCCTGATAAAATCATATTCTGTATAGTCGGGAACGTCGAAAAAGTGAGTAATGAAAGGATGATAAACCCACTTGTTGAATGCAATCCAAAGTAATGCTGAAATGAGACCAATAGCAACTGCTTTGAAAGTAAGAGCTCTTTTAAGCCCAAGATCACCGAGGTTTTTTCCCTTGGTTTTTAAATAAATCAGCATAACCACCATGCAAACAATCGCATAAGAATAGAAAGGCAGCGGAACATAATGAGGAAAGAAGAGTAGGAAAAGAATTATGAATCCCTGCAGTAATCTCTCTTTAAAGAAAATTTTATTCATGGAACAGTTACTAAGGTTTAAAAGAATTTGTACCACAACTTACCATTACTATCCAAATATAAAAGATACCGGCAAATTGGTGGCGTCGTCAAGGATCTTATTAAGTCGAATGACAATTTGAATATTAAATGTTCTGATACAATTTTTAGTAAAAATGAATAGAACAACAACTTTTAAGGAAGCATACAATGGTTGTAAATTCAGGTTACTCTTTACAAATTCTTTATATCCTTATTCCTATTTTTATGATCGTAAATAAAAGCAGGAACGTGAAACTTTTCAGCACGGGAAAATTATCTCCTAAAATTCAATATTTTTTAAGTGCACTAACTGTAGTCATTGTATCGCTTGTATGTTTTTCGTTCAAAAACCTTTTGGATTACAAGATCGTAGCGCTGTTGTTGTTAATGACTGTTTCTGTGGTGGCAATGTTGTTTGAAATTTTGCCGGTATTGCTGGCTGCGGTTCTAAGCGCTATTATCTGGAATTTCTTTTTTATTCCACCCTTGTATACGTTTGAAATTGGCAATGCAGAAGACGTGCTTATGTTTCTATTGTATTTTTTAATAGCCCTGGTGAATGCAGTACTCACGTTCAAGATCCGCGAAGCAGAGAAAAAAGCAAGATTCAAAGAAGAAAAGGAAAATGAATTGAGGTTGTACAATACACTGTTGAACTCACTTTCGCATGAACTACGCACACCTATTGCTACCATACTGGGTTCGGTGGATATGTTGAAAGGAAATGTCCCTAAAGTTTCTGCCGAAAATCAAATGGAATTATTAAAGGAGATCGGTATTGCGGCAGACAGGCTCGACAGGCAAGTGGAAAATATACTTAACATGAGCCGTCTCGAAAGTGGAACACTGAGACCGGTTACAGACTGGACCGACATGAATGAACTGGTTCACAGGGTGATTTATAAAGTTTTTCCATGCAATACACATCAACTGGTTTTTCAGCAAAATGAAAATCTTCCTTTGTTTAAAATTGATGCGGGTCTTACCGAAGAGATTGTATACAACCTGTTACAAAATGCCGTTCAATATACGCCTTCCGGTTCCCGCATCGATATTGAAGTAAAACACGAGTCAGAATCATGCGTAATCATTATTTCAGATAACGGCAACGGCTTTCCTGCAACAGAAATACCATTGGCGTTTGATAAATTTTACCGTTTGCCCAATACAAAAACCGGTGGCAGCGGTTTGGGGCTTTCTATCGTGAAAGGTTTTGCAGAAGCCCAAAAGGGCAGGGTGACTTTGGGAAATAATACAACAGGTGGCGCCACATTTACCGTCGAAATTCCTGCAGAAACCTCCTACTTAAATAACTTGAAAAATGAATAGAGCAGAGATATTGATAATAGACGACGAACCACAGATACGCAAGCTGCTCGAGATAACTTTGGAGAGTAACGGTTATAAAGTGTTACAGGCAGAAACCGGCAGGGAAGGTGTGATACAGGCTGCCTCTCATCCTCCTGAACTTATATTGCTTGATATCGGATTGCCGGATAAAAGTGGCCATGAAATACTCAAAGAACTCCGGGAGTGGTATAATAAAGCCATTATCATTCTATCGGTACAAAACAGTGAAACCGATATTGTAAAAGCACTTGATAATGGTGCAACCGATTACCTGTCCAAGCCTTTCAGAACTGCAGAACTGTTAGCGCGAATAAGATCGGCCATTCGCAGAAATGAGACCAGCAATAAAAATACTGTTGTGGAGGCCGGTGACCTGCAGATTGACCTGGCAGCAAGAAGCGTAAGAAAAAACGGCGAATTATTGAAACTTACTTCTACAGAATACAACATCCTTTCACTGTTTGCCCGAAATGAAGGAAGGGTGCTGACACATCACTTTATACTGAAGGAAATCTGGGGAGTTGGTTATCAAACTGAAACACAATATTTGCGGGTATTTGTTGGTTCACTGAGAAAAAAGATAGAGGAAAACCCGGACAATCCCAGACACATCGTTACCGAAAGTGGCGTAGGCTACCGCTTTCAATGATCTTTATAAAATCTTTATGCCACGGGCTTTCTTTTTATCTTTTGCTTATACGATAAAGAGTTACTTCGTTGTCGCTTCAAACTATCAAGCCGACAACTATGACAGTACATCCAACCCTACACAGTTTTGGCCTTTTTATGCTGGCGCTCCTTGTTTTATTCCTTTGGCTTGCTGCCGTCAAAGAATTTGTTGAAGAAAAATAAGTGTATTCATATTCGTACGACTTTCTTTATAAAACTTTTATGCAAAGCGGCAGCAGATTTATATTTCCACTATATCAAACCATTCACTTTTGCATAATCAATTTATGATGATGGAAAAGATGAAAAACGGAATCGGCAACAAAATAACAGCCACAACACTCCTTGTGGCGCTTGGCATAATTTATGGCGACATAGGTACCAGTCCGTTGTACGTATTAAAGGCTATTGTAGGCGACCGGCCTGTTTCGCAGATTCTCGTTTACGGCGGTATTTCCTGTGTGTTTTGGACCATCACTTTTCAGACCACTTTTAAATACATATACCTCACTTTAAAAGCGGACAATCATGGCGAGGGTGGAATTTTTTCGTTGTATGCGCTGGTCAGGCGATATGGCAAATACATGGTCATTCCCACCATTCTCGGGGCAACAACTTTGCTTGCCGATGGTATTATCACCCCGCCGATATCTGTTGCTTCGGCAGTTGAAGGTTTGACCATAGTAAAAGGCCTGGAGCACCTGTCAACTGTACCGGTAGTGATCATTATTTTATCTTTTTTGTTTTTCTTTCAACGCTTTGGCACCCACAAGGTCGGAAGTACTTTTGGCCCTGCGATGCTGGTTTGGTTTACGATGCTGGCTACGCTTGGCATTACACAGATAATACAACATCCTGCTATTTTCAAAGCACTTAGCCCGGTATACGCTTATCATTTCCTGGCGGATTATCCCCATGGGTTTTGGTTGTTGGGTGCAGTGTTTCTTGCGACAACCGGCGCTGAGGCGTTATACTCAGACCTTGGCCATTGCGGGAGGGCCAACATTCGTATTACATGGGTAGGTGTAAAAACCGCTTTGATGCTCAATTATATGGGGCAGGCAGCGTGGATCATGAATCTTGGAAAGGGGGCGTTATTGAGCGAGCGTAACCCTTTTTATCAAATAATGCCCCACTGGTTTTTAATACCGGGGATCATTATTGCGACCATTGCTACCATAATAGCTTCCCAGGCCATGATCAGTGGAAGTTATACCCTTGTGAATGAGGCAATGAACCTTAATTTCTGGCCCCGCATTGCTGTGAGGCAACCAACCGAATTAAAGGGCCAGATCTATATTCCCAGTGTAAATAATATCCTTTGGGGAGGCTGTATTTTGATGATCCTGTATTTTCAAACTTCCACCAACATGGAGGCCGCTTATGGTTTTGGGATTACGATCACTATGCTGATGACGACCTTCCTGCTGATGCATTTTTTGCTTTACAAATTGAAGTGGAAAAAAATACTGGTTCTTGGTTTACTGGTGTTGTTCGGTACCATAGAAATTTCGTTCTTTATTGCGAATGTGGCAAAAATAGAAGAGCGATGGAAGTTTCTCTTCTTTGAGCTATGTATCTTCAGCACAATGTACGTTTGGTATTATGCAAGAAAAATTACCAACCGCCTCACGCGGTTTGTAGATTTGGGAAAATATGCTAATCAACTGCGTGTGTTAAGCGAAGATGAAGAAGTTCCTAAATACTGCACGCAACTGATCTACCTGACCAAGGCGAATCAAAGGCATCATATTGAAGAGAAGATCATTAAATCAATTTTTGGCAAAAAGCCGAAGAGGGCTAATGTTTATTGGTTTTTGCACATCAACAGAACGGAAGAACCTTACACGCTCTCTTACAACGTTTCAGAACTGGTGGATGATAAGGTGATAAAAGTGAATATCAATGTAGGTTTTCGAATTCAGCCAAGAACGGAATTGTACTTTAAAAAAATTGTGAGTGAACTGATCAGGAATAAAGAATTGAATTTACATACCCGCCCTGATGGTTCAACACGCTACAACAGTGAACCGGATTTCAAATTTGTGGTAATTGAAAAATTTCTTTCTGTCGAAAATGAATTTTCGCTACGTGAAGGTTTGCTGCTCAATTCCTATTTTTTTCTGAAGCGTTTGGGACAAAGTGACGAAGCCGCTTTCGGACTTGATAAAAGTGATGTAGCCGTAGAGCAAATTCCGTTGGTTTATCAGCCGGTCACCAGTCTGCAATTGAAACGCGAGCAGGTAATGCAACCAACGTTGTAAAAATGAAAACAGACTTTTCAAAACTTTTGTACGATAGGTATTTTCATCTCAACAATCGTAAAATTGAAGTAAAACTCAAGAGCGGTTTCATTGTCGCTTGTATCATTATTGGTTTTTATAAGGCCAGTGAAGAGGATGATCATCCATACATTAAAAAATGGCACATTTCCACAATAACAGAAAAGAATGCTTTGGGCATAAATTCTTTGGATATTCTGAATGGAAATACGATTGACCAGGACGATATAGCGGAAGTGAAGTTTATGGAAGACGGAAGTGTTTTGAAATTCTTTGATTGTGACTGATGTCAATGTGAGGATGTGAAAGTTAAGGTATGAGAGAGGACGTAGATACAAGTTTCATTATTGTGATTACTGATCCGGGTGGAGGAGTGGTGACCGCGTTGCCGGGGGAGGGTAGTTGAGTGGTTAATTGGTTTATTGGTTAATTCATTGATGATGGATTGTTGCTTTTGACTTGAAGGGGACATACTGATGAAATGATTCGAAATAAAAATCTTCAAAATTTCTCTGTTCACTATCGTAATAATTTTTGTCGGGTAAAATTGAGTAGAGGCCCTCGAAGCCAGGTAAGTGAAACAAGGCCAGGGTTTTAATAATATAAGGCATCCACCTTCATCTTGCGCTCCGAAAGATTATATTCCAGTGCCGGCGCCGGAACTTTAAAAACATTTATCCATGAAGGATAAGTAATATTGTTATTGGCGGTAAAGGTTGGACTAATGCTGAAAAACAGTTTTCGTTCACGATCAAAGGAAGGAATTTTTTGACCGTTTATTTCGCTTGGATTGGTAACGGCAGCAGTCATACCTGTAGCACCATATCCAATATCTGCGTTCACCCAGTTTGGAAATCTGCTTGTTTTAAGAAAAGATGATACACTGAATGACAACCAATAACTCTGCCCGTTATAATCCTTAAGCATACGTTCAGGAAGATCACTTCCTAATTCACCGGGGTTATAATTTGGAAAGAGGGTAGAATGATAAGAATATTGCAAAAATATCTTTTGCTGCTGCCAGGTGTATTGTTGTACAGAAAATAAGCCTATTCCTGATGAATTTGCCAGCATGTCACCGGGAGAGAATCCCCAATTGGAAGAAAAACCATCTGATATTTCTATCATCGACATAAAGGCCAATGCCGTACCTACCCCCGTCCATAGTGAGGCAACTTTTTTTACCCCCGCCCACCGCATCACATTGTACTGGATAGCACAGATATTATAAGCTGTGGTAGCATGTCCTAATTTATCCATCTGGAGCCATTCATCATTGTCATTAAAAAAATGAAAGCGGCTATGGTTGTATTTCCTGTACCAGAGGTATTGTAAACCGAAAGTCGTAAGGGCTCCAATTGCAGCCTCGCTTGCTACTGCTACTGTAAATCTTTGCCTGTTAAAATTGGAGGAAGCGGTAAGAAACCCCTGTTCATGAAAGGGTTGTGCGTTTACCGTATAAATGCAAATAATCCAAACGAACAACAGCAATGAATACTTTCGGCCGGTTTTTTTATTTCTGTTGCACATCAAAAGGTTCTTTACTCTGGTCTTCATTAGGATTATGCTTTATATCAATTTTGCGATAGGCTTTTGCGAAAAAGTGAGGAAAGATCAGTATGGAAAAAACCATGGCACACAGTATTCCGCCAATTACCACCCTTGCAAGAGGCCTCGAACTTTCAGATCCTATCCCGTGCGATATTGCCGCAGGAAGTAAGCCAATAGCGGCCATTAAAGCGGTCATCATTACCGGTCGCACCCTTTCAGCTACGCCCGTTCTTATTGCAGTATATAAGGATTGTTGATGGCCCTTCCTTCGCAATTCAAGATTGTGTTTGAATTCCGTTATCAGCAACACGCCAAACAAAATACAGATACCAAACAAGGCAATAAATCCAATCCCTGCAGAAATACTGAAATTCGTTCCCGTGATAAACAGGGCCGCGATGCCACCAACAATGGCAAAAGGGACATTTAAGAAAACCAGTCCTGCATCTTTAAAGTTGCCAAACATTGAAAACAATAAGAGAAAGATCAATAGTAAACTTACCGGAACTACCTGTTCAAGCCTTTTTTGGGCACGCTGCTGGTTTTCAAAGTCTCCTTCCCAGCTCATCCTGTAGCCGTTTTTTAATTTGATGGCCTTATTGACCTTTTGCTGTGCTTCCTGGATGGCACTGCCCATATCCCGGCCCCGGACAGAAAATTTTACCGCAGAATATCGTTGGTTGGCATCCCTGAAAATAAGGCAGGGACCGGTTTTCATCGTAATATTGGCAATTTCCTTTATGGGGACTTTGGATCCGTTCTCTGAAGGTACCATCAGGTTCGCTATGTCTGCCTCCGACTTTCGGTACTCTTCGGGCACGCGGATCCTGATATCAAACTTTTCAATTCCTTCGTACAACTGCGATGCCGCCTTTCCTCCAATTGCCATTTCAATTACTGCATCAGCATCGGCAGTAGCAACCCCGTACAAAGCCATTTTTTGTTGGTCAAGATCTATATCCAATTCAGGCTGACCAAGATTTTTAATTACGCCTAAATCCTCTATCCCACGAACGGTTCTTAATATATCATAAACCCGGTTGGCTTCATCTTCCATGTAATCAAGTGAGTCGCCAAAGATCTTTACCGAAATAGAACCTTTTACTCCTGAAACCGCTTCTTCAATATTATCGGTAATGGGTTGAGAAAAATTAAGATCAGCACCAGGAATAACAGATAATGCCCTGTTCATACTGTCAATTAACTGTTCCTTCGTTATATGTGGCTTCCATGACGATTCAGGATAAAGAACCACATCAAATTCGTTATTATAAAAACCGGTGACATCTGTGCCATCATCAGGCCGGCCGGTTTGGGAAACTATGTACTGTACCTCCGGAAAATGTATCATTTTTTGCCGGACCAACCTTGCTACCTCCACTGATTTATCTAGTGAAACGCTATAGGGAAGTTGAACGCGCAGCCATATTGCTCCTTCATCCAGTTCGGGAAGAAACTCTGACCCCAAAAATTTAAATGAATACAATCCAAGTGCGATAACAACAATAGATACAATAAGTGATGTGTTCTTATGTTTTGTTGTAAATGAAAACCCCTTTAACATCGAACCTGTAAGAAAATCAACCACAGGATTCTTCTTTTCACGAATATTTTTTCGAAGCAATAAACTGATCAATACAGGTACCAGTGTTAAGGTGATGATCAAAGCGCCCAATAAGGCAAAGCCTAAGGTATAAGCAAGCGGCGAAAAAAGTTTTCCCTCAACTTTCTGAAAAGAAAATATGGGAAGCAGCGCTGCAATAATGATGAGTTTCGAAAAAAAGATGGCCTTACCCAGTTCAGCACCTATGTTTTTTATTAACCCCAGTTTGATCACCTTGTTAAAGCGCTCCATTCCCATGTTTGCCGCCTTGTGATCAAGGGCCACAAATATGCCTTCAACCATGACGACTGCTCCATCGATAATGATCCCGAAGTCAACGGCTCCAAGCGACAAAAGATTAGCCGACATCCCCATTAACCGTAAACAGATAAAAGCAAATAACAATGCCAGTGGAATTACGATCGAAACGATGAGCGTCGTTCGCCAGTTGAACATGAATAATGAAACTACAAGTGTCACCAGCAAGATACCTTCTACCAGGTTGTGCAATACGGTGTGCGTCGCATAATGTATAAGGTTTTCACGGTCATAATAGGGAACAATATCCGTATCTGGCGGTAAAACATCTTCATTAAGCTGCCGGATTTTCGCTTTTAACGCCTTCATCACATTGGTGGGATTCTCACCCTTTCGCATAAGGATAATTCCTTCTACCACATCATCCTCATCAGTTATTTTTCTTTTCCCTGACGAATCTACCAAACCATCGCTTCTTCCCACATGACCAAGTCTTGGTAAGTTTGAAATTTCCACGTCTGCTATATCTTTTACCAAAACCGGTATTCCGTTCACATTTTCAACAATTATGTTCTTTATCTCATTGATATCATTTAACAGGCCGATGCCTCTTACCACATAAGCCTGGTTATTTACATTGATT
>DASTXM010000119.1:0-8209 GCA_035765495.1 Hanamia sp. | reverse complement strand
ATGAAAGTGATTCTTGGCTGGGATTTGAATTTCAGCATTTGGGTTTCTTCCATTACGGTGATGGTTTATGTGATGTTGGGCGGATTGCTTTCTGCTATATTCAATGAAGTGTTGCAGTTTGTACTGATCTGGGCAGGCGCCTTGCTGGTGCCTATTCTTGGCCTGGTAGAAGTAGGCGGCTGGAAAGGAATGGTAGCCAGAATTCACCAAAATCTTCCCGGCGTTGATTACACACATATGTGGCGTTCGTTGGGACATTTCAGCGATAATCCAATGGGCATTCAGTGGATCGGAATTGTATTTGGCTTAGGCTTTATCATTTCTTTTGGATACTGGACAACGGATTTTTTGGTTGTCCAACGTGTGCTGTCGGCAAAGGATTTGCGATCGGCAAAAATGGCCCCTATTATTGGTTCAGGATTTAAAATGCTGGTTCCCTTGATTGTGATTTTGCCCGGTTTGATTGGTTTGGCTGTTATGCCAGGACTGGTTGGGCAGGCCCAGGCAGCAGCAACCGGAGCGCAAAGTTATAATGAAATTCTTCCTTTAATGATGGCGCGTTATTTAGGGCCCGGATTATTAGGATTGGGTGTCACGGCGCTTATTGCCGGGTTTATGTCAGGAATGGCAGGCAATGTCACGGCTTTTTCTACAGTTTGGACTTATGATATTTACAGGCCGATTCATTTTAGCATCACCAAAAAAGAAGCAACGGACAAACATTATGTAAAGATCGGCCGGTGGGCTACTTTTATTGGAGTTCTTATCAGTATTGGCACTGCTTATCTCGTGGAAAATGCGGCAAGCATCATGGATTACGTACAGGCTTTATTCAGCTTTTTTATTGCTCCGTTATTTGGCACCGTTATTCTTGGTATGTTATGGAAAAGAACTACGGCAGCCGGCGGTTTTTGGGGATTGCTTGCCGGCACACTCGCTTCAATTGGCATGTGGGCGTGGGTTCGATTGGATCCACGGGCTCTGGCTGTAATCACCGGTTCGACAGATGCAAAAGCAATGGCAGAAGATATGTATCGCGCTCTTTGGTCGTGGATCATTTGCGTGTTGGTAACCGTTATTGTGAGTTTGGCAACGAAACCAAAGCCGGTTGAGCAATTGGTCGGATTGGTAAGAGGATGCACAGAGTTGCCTACAGAAGCACATCTTCCATTAATGAAACGTCCCATTTTCTGGGCAGTAGTAGTATTTGTTGCCTTTATTATTTTACAAATTATTTTCTGGTAAAACTATTTTTATGGAAAAAGAACATGGATTGTCAATATGGTTTTTTGTCGGTGGCATCCTCACCATTTATGGCATTATTATTTTGATCGCCAATATTCCCGCTTTTTCATCACCTGCCACAACAACACATGTTATCCTGGAACGATTGCATGCAGGCCTTTGGTGGGGAATTTTATTGATTGTATTGGGAGTGCTCTTTCTTTTCCTTCATTGGCCGGGGAAGCATTCCACGCTGGATGATAAAGACCACAACATATTACCCGGCGAGGTAGAGGATGAGGATTAATGCACAAGTAATTCCGGGCAAAAAAATAAGTTTAAAGATCATTTTACGAATATGCAAATCATAGATGAATATAAAGGTCATGACCGGATGTTAATTGCGGTAGATTGCATCATCTTTGGTTTTGACGGAAAAGAACTGAAGGCTTTATTGATCAAAAGAAGCTTTGAACCGGGATTGGGAGAATGGTCTTTGATGGGCGGTTTTATTGCATCGAATGAAAGCCTGGACCAGGGAGCAGGCAGAATTCTCGAAAATCTTACAGGACTTCAGAATATTTATATGGAGCAACTGTACTGTTTTGGAGAAGTAGACCGAGATCCGGGTGGAAGGGTAATTTCTATTGCTTATTTTGCCCTCATAAAGATCAATAATTCGGCTCAGCTATTGCAGGAGAATAACGCTAAATGGTTTAATGTAAGAGACATTCCTCCAATGATTTTTGATCATTCAGAAATGATTATTATGGCAAAGCAGCGCCTGCAGCAGATTGCGGCTACGCGTCCAATCGGTTTTGAGTTATTGCCCGACAGGTTTACACTGCCCCAATTGCAAAACCTTTATGAAGAAATTTATGAGACCACCTTTGACAAACGTAATTTTTCACGCAAAATAAAAGCGCTTGACGTACTCAAAAAACTAACAACCAAAGAAAAACTTGGCTCTAAAAAAGGCGCTTTTTACTACAGGTTCGATTATAAAAAGTACAAAAAACGCGAGAAGGAAAGTCTCAGATTTATTTAAAGGTTGATGAATATGAATCGTCGTCCCCCTGCTGTATTCTTGTGCACCTTCGTGTATTTTGATTCTTTTTGCGAAGAAAAAGCCTAAGTTCAAAAAGGAATATCCTTAACTCTTAGCTCCTTATGTTTTTCAACCTTCAACTTTCAACCTTGACCTCCACTTTGTCAACATAAAATGACGTAAAATATATTTTTACTTTTAATGAAACATCTATCTTCCCTATCCAATCCTCTTTACTCACTGACAACTTGCTTCCTCATTTCAAATTTTCGCATTTTCAAATTTTCACATTAGACAAAATGAAACTAACTTTTCTTTTCTCAATTGTTGCTGTTCTTTGTATCTGCTCGTGCAACACGGTTTCTCACAAGAACCTTCCTGCCAAAAAGGAAGTGGCAGCAGATAGCATAAAAGTAAAACTACAGTTAGTTACTGATGTGCCCGAACTTCCTGTGGAATTGAACACGGCTGCCGATAAAAGCGGAAGGTCTTTTATAACAGACAACCAGGGGAAAATATGGATTCTTAAAAATGATGTATTGCTTCCAAAGCCGTTTTTTAATATTTATGAAAAAATAGGCAAGCAGGAAAAAAATTCACTTACAGGTATGGTATATAGTGTAGCATTTGACCCGCAATTTGAAAGTAACCACAAATTTTACGTATGCTATAACCCACCAGTCACGCCTCATAGTCCCGAATCAAAACTGGTAGTTTCCCAATTTAATTGTTCAGGCAACGATCCTGACCTTGCTGATCTTGCGTCAGAACAAATGGTAATAGAATTTAAAGGAGCTACTGTTCAAAGTAATGGCGCCCAGATTGCTTTTGGGCCTGACGGTTATCTCTACATTTCCGTTGGAGATGATAAGTCAGGAGATACAACGTATCATTATCACTCACAGGATCTGCACTATTTTAATGGCAAATTACTTCGCATTGATGTAAGCAAGCTTCCTTATTCCATTCCTGCCGATAATCCTTTTATACACATAAAAAATGCAAGGCCAGAAATATGGGCTTATGGATTCCGCAAGCTGTGGCATTTTTCTTTTGACCCGCAAACAGGTTTGCTTTTTGGTGGGGATGTAGGCCAGAACAGTCAGGAAGAAATTGATCTTGTTAAAAAAGGAGCCAACTATGGATGGCCGGTTATGGAAGGTGACAGTGTGTATAAAAATAGCAACCAGGCAAATACCACCTCATTTGTGGCTCCTGTTAATGCCTACTCACATAAAACAGGTATTTGTGTTATCGGCGGAAATTTTTATTATGGAAATGAAATTCCGGAGTTAAAAAATAAATACGTTTTTGCCGATTGGAAAGACAAACTCTTTGCTCTTTCCAAAGACAAATACGGCAACTGGCAAAGGCTACCGGTTAAGATCGTCAACCAACCCGTGGGCTCATTTTTTATTTGTGGCTGCAATTTGGTGAAAAACCAGCTTTTTCTATCGGGATATGTGGTACGCGATTCCAGTGAAAAAGGAGCCGTTTACAAAGTACTTAAAGGATGATTTTTCCCTGATGAATGGTGAGTGGTGAACTTTCCGTGGCGGATGTTCACTTCACATCAGAACAATAGGTATTTCAGGAAACACCACATTTATCGTCGTTCGGCTTTGCCTTTAAAGTCCTTCCGTATTTAAATCCACCTGTTTCCTGGAAAGTTCCCAAAGTTCCTCCTCAGACAACCCTGTTTCTACCAGTTCTACAGGCACTCCATTGTCATTTATAAACGCTACTTTATATCCTTTGACCGGCTCATAAGGTCCTAAAATTACTTCGCAACCTTTGATCGCTCCGGCTAAATCATTTACCTGCAACGCAACGTGGGGAAGTGATTTTATCAAAGGATGAAGCGGACTATTTTCCTGAAAACGGTGAAATTGGATTCTGAACTTTCCATCATTATCGGATGTAAACATTTTAAACTTTTCACTGTATTTTTCATTTGGCCGTTGAACCTCCGACGGAATTCCCAAATGATGGAAACGATATTTTACAGGTAAATGCTCTTTTTTCATAAAGGCAATTTATAATCGTTAGACAACTATCCCATGCCCGTTGTCCTCGCCCGCCTCATCAGAACAATAGACATTTAGAAAACGCCACATTTACATTTCATCCGCACTTGGACCATACATGCCGGGAACCGGAATATCGAGTAGCCGAAGGTAAACTGATAGTTGTCCCCGGTGATGAACAATATGACTCAAAGCCATTGAACGAACAGCGATCATACGGGGAACAGTAGCAATAACGTGATCGCCGCTACGCAACGTAAAATTGGCGTGCATTTTTTCATCGGTAGTATTTTGCAGGGTTTGTAAAACTTCATCCAGTTTTTCCTGAAAAAGTTGCATCAGTTCTTCAGGTGTTTTTGTGTTATAAGCTTTATACTGTCCTTTGGCAAAATCCACTTCATCCATGATTAAAATGGAATTTAAAAAACCAGGCAGTTCAGCTATGTGCGAGGCCAACTGACCCAGCGTTTTTGATTTTTCATGCGGTTTCCAGTCAAATTTGTCTTCGGGAACGCGTTCCAGCATTCTTTTGGTAGCAGCAGCTTCGTGTTTTAATTCCTGAATAAAAGGTTGATTAAGCATATGATTTGATTTTAAAGGTGAAGATAATCATTATTTTTTCACATGTATGTATGGGTCATGAGAAGTGTTTAGAAAAACAGTGTAAAAAAGAAAATCAATGTGTTTATTCGTTTACTGGCACATCTGTCGCTTGCGTAACAACACAAAATCAGAAAATTTTATCACTGCAAATAATAACTAATGATTATTTTTAGTACTCCTTTTTTTACGCCTAAATCAATTTTATGAACATTTCCCGTCGCTCGTTTATTAAAAACAGCAGCCTTACGCTTGCAGGTGCTTCCCTGCTTCCTGCATTTCTCAAAGAAAAAAACGCTGTTATTGTTGGCATTCAATTGTATTCGGTAAGAGATGACATGAAAAAAGACCCGGCCGGCACCTTGAAAAAACTTGCGGCAATGGGTTATCAATATGTAGAACATGCAGGGTATTACAACGGTAAATTTTATGGATATTCTCCAGGCGATTTCAAAAAACTATTAAACGATACTGGTTTGAAAATGCAAAGTGGGCATAGCTTTCTTGGTTCAAAACAATGGGATAAAAGTACCAACGATTTTACTGATGAATGGAAAAAAACGATAGAAGACGCCGCAGCAGTAGGAATGAAATATGTCATCAGTCCCGGCGTTGATGAAAGCCTTTGTCAAAACAGGAATGACTTCAACCACTACATGGATATGTTTAATAAAACCGGCATGCTTTGTAAAAAGTCAGGTATTCATTTTGCCTTTCACAATGAAAGTTATGAATTCAATCATAGCCTGGATGGTACGCAGTTATATGAGCTTATTCTTCAGCTAACAGACAAAAACCTGGTGGCACAGCAAATGGATATTGGCAATATGTGGGAACCTGGTGGCAGGCCGATGAATTATTTAAAGAAGTATCCCGGCAGATTTTTATTGATGCATGTAAAAAATGAAATAAAAAAAGATTCGCCCGAAAAAAATGGCAATTTATATGAAAGTACTATCCTCTCAAAAGGCGTGATCCCTGTAAAAGAAGTGATTGATTATGCACGCAAAACCGGAACAAAATATTTTATTATTGAGCAGGAAGAATACCAGGACAAAACACCGCTTGAGTGTGCTGCCATTGATTTAAAAACAATGAAAGACTGGGGATTTTAATGAGTAGTATTTCTTGTGCTGTAATGTAAAGCTTTTCGCTTTATACCTTACAGCTTCTTATTATTCTCCTTTCTTCAAAATTTACGGTGATTGCTTATGCGAATTGTTATCGCTCCAAATGCTTTTAAAGGAAGTCTTACAGCAGTCGAAGCTGCGCTGTGTATTGCAAAAGGATTGAAAAAAAGCCAACTTTCCTGCACCTTACAATTAATTCCCATTGCCGATGGCGGCGACGGAACTGCCCGATTGATCTCAAAAAAATTATCCGCGAAAACGATGAAAGCTTTGGTGCATGATCCGTTGGGCAAAAAAATAGAAGCCTCTTACGGATGGCTGAGTACATCCAAAACTGCGATCATTGAATTAGCTGATGCATCCGGTTTAAAATTACTGAATCCCGGAAAATTAAACCCTCTGAAATCCAACACGCGTGGCACAGGCGAATTAATCAAATCTGCTTTGAACAAAGGCGCCAAAAAAATAATGCTGGCGGTTGGAGGCAGCGCCACCGTAGATGGAGGAACCGGTTTGCTGAACGAATTGGGAGTAAACTTTTTAGATAAATATGGAAATAAAATAAAGGAATTACCAAAAGGATTATTAGCATTAAACCAGATAGATGTCAGCTCAATTGACCCGCGCTTAAAAGATTGTGAGATCATTCTCTTGTGCGATGTCACGAATAAATTACTTGGGAAAAATGGTGCTGCGGCGATATTTGGACCACAAAAAGGAGCAGATCAAAAAGAAGTCGCTTTGCTCGAAAGATGCCTTTATCAATTGAATAAAATTGTCAAAAAAGAGGTAGGAATTGATATGGATTCGTTCAAATATGGTGGAAGTGCAGGCGGAGTAGCCGCCGGCATGGCCGCATTCACCAATGCAAAATTACTAAACGGTATTTTTTATTATCTGGACATTATAGGATTTGAAAATGAATTAAAAACCGCAGACCTTTTAATTACCGCCGAGGGAAAATTCGACAGCCAGACGTTGGACGGCAAAGGGCCTTATGGTGTTGCGGAAAAAGCCTGGCAACATAACATTCCTGTCATCCTTTTAGCAGGGCAGGTTCCGCTAAAAATCAGCAAACATTTACATCATTATTTTAGTGCCGTATTGCCAATTGGTTTTGCACCGGTTTCTATAAAAGAGGCAATCAAAAATACCGCGGCTGATCTTGAGCGCACTGCTATGGAATTAGGGGATTTGCTGGCACTAAAAAAAAAATGAGTTGAAAAAAAATAAAAGATCATGAAAATAGTAGTATTAGATGGATTTGCAATGAACCCGGGAGATTTAACCTGGAAAAACCTCGAGCAACTTGGAGAAACAAAAATATATGAGAGATCATCGCAAAAAGAAACGGAAGAACGAATAGCTGAGGCTGACATGGTGCTGACCAATAAGGCGGTATTGAACAAAGAATTGATCGACAGTGCACCAAAATTGAAATACATTGGCGTAATGGCGACCGGTTATAATATCATCGACCTCGCTGCCGCCCATCGAAGAAATATTGTAGTAACCAATGTCCCCTCCTACAGCACCGTTTCTGTTGCGCAACTCACTTTTGCGTTGATACTTGAACTCGCTAATCATACGGCCTTGTATGCAGAAAGCGTACGAAACGGCGATTGGATCAAAAGCAAAGATTTTAGTTATCATCTGAAACCGATCATGGAGTTGCAGGATAAAACGCTCGGTATTATTGGTTTTGGACAGATAGGAAAAGCGGTAGCCAACATAGCGATTGCCTTTGGCATGAAGGTTATCGCCTCTCACAAACATCCTGAAAGAGACCAAATGGAAGGCGTGTCATTTGTGGATGAAAAAACCTGTTTTCGTGAAGCGGACATCATAAGCTTACACTGCCCTCTGAATGAAAAGAATATACAATTTGTAAACAAAGAATTACTCAGGATAATGAAGCGCAGTGCCTTTTTGATCAACACCAGCAGAGGCGGCCTTATCAATGAGACCGATCTGGCAGAAGCTCTAAATAAAGGAATAATTGCCGGAGCTGCATTGGATGTATTATCCACCGAACCTCCGTCTGCAGATAACCCGTTGCTTCATGCAAAAAATTGTTTGATTACCCCTCACGTAGCGTGGGCTACTTTTGAAGCACGCAGCAGACTTATGAACGTGGTAGTAAATAATATAAAAGCTTTTTTAGAAGGAAAGGCTGAAAA
>DASTXM010000118.1:0-9319 GCA_035765495.1 Hanamia sp. | reverse complement strand
TTTGATTAACAATGTTTCATTAAAAAACCTGGCCGTTGCATTACAAAAAATAACCAGTGAAAATTCACCAATTTTATTAAGATCAAAGAGCAATCTTCCCTTGATTGAATTGAAGCTTGGAAAGATCAACTCACCCTCTTTTCCCCAGGAAGCTTACCAACTTGAAGTATCGAAAAATAAGATCTTCCTGCTTGCTAATTCAATTCATGGAATTTTCAACGGCTTGCAAACACTTCGACAGCTTATTGAGAATGGACAAGAAGTGGCAGGTTGTGAAATCGTTGACTGGCCTTCGTTTAGCTGGCGTGGTTATATGGTAGATGTTGGAAGAAACTATCAATCGGTGAAATTGTTGGAAGAGCAGATTGATGTGATGAGTCATTACAAATTGAATGTTTTTCATTTTCATCCAACAGAAGATATTGCATGGAGGATCGCCATTAAACAATATCCTCAACTGACGGATTCCCAAAATATGATCCGCGACAAAGAGGAATTTTACAGTGAAGAGGATATAAAGGAATTGATTCAATATTGCCGTGATCGCTTTATTACTTTCGTTCCTGAAATTGATATGCCGGGCCACAGCGCTGCTTTTACAAGAGCTTTTGGTTTTGATATGCAAAGTGAAAAAGGCTTTGCGATCATTAAAAATATCGTCAAAGAATTTTGTGATACTTACGATGTTCCTTACCTGCACATTGGAGCGGATGAAGTGAAGATTACCAATAAAAATTTTATTCCCGAAATCGTTGACCTCATTCATCAAAAAGGAAAACAAACCATTGGCTGGCATCCGGGTGGGAATTACGACGATTCAACAATAAGACAGTTATGGGAAAGTAAAGGCCTGAACAATCCTCATGCACGCTATATTGATTCGCGAAGCTTGTACCTGAATCACATGGATCCTTTAGAAAGTGTTGTCAGCATATTTGAAAGAAAAATTTGTGATACAACGAATGGCGATTCCAAAAAATTAGGTGGAGAAATTTGTCTCTGGAATGATCGCCGTGCAGCAAATGAAAATGATTTGTTGCGAATCAACCCGGTTTACCCTGCGATGCTTGCTTTTGCAGAAAGATCATGGCGCGGTGGTGGCTTTCCCGGAGTGGTAGTGAACATCGGCGATTCAGCAAGAGCAAAAGCTTTCAGGGAATTTGAAAACCGTTTGATCGAACAAAAGAAAAAATATTTTCAACATCTTCCTTTCCCCTACGTCCGCCAAAGTGACCTTCATTGGAAAATGTTTGGGCCTTTTGAAAATAATGGCGATTTGAAAAAAGCTTTCTGGCCTGAAAATAAAAATATTTCCTTAACTGATTCCACTGCAGATGCGACCGTCACCGGTGGTACAATTTACCTTCGTCATTGGTGGTTTCCCGTTGTTATTTCATGGTTAAAAGATCCAAAAGAGAATACTACCTGGTATGCCTACACGAAAATTTGGAAACCGTCGGATACAACGGGCTTCATGTGGATTGGCTTTAATAATCTTTCAAGATCGACAGCGACAGATTCGCCTGAAAGAGGTTCCTGGGATAATCGCGAGAGCGAAATTTGGTTAAACGGAAATTTAATTCCACCACCTCATTGGCAAAATGCAGGAATGAAAGGAAACTCAGAAACACCATTGGTAGACGAAGGTTATGAGTACCGTTCGCCCACAAAAGTTCATTTCAAAAAGGGATGGAATATCGTCCTTGTCAAACTTCCGGTAAAAAGTTTTAAAGGAAAAGATTGGCAAAATCCTGTGAAGTGGATGTTTACGGCAGTTCCGGTTCACAAGGGAAAAGGCATGAACTGGGATGCCGATGAATTGAGTAAGAATAAATAATTGTAAAACGATTTAAATAGTAAACGAACAAAAACTGGGAATTTTATTTTTAGCAAAAGTGATCTTCTCTGGTTGGATAAAAATTAACGATCAATGAAAATAAAACATTTGCAGGGTTTAATTGCAGCGCCCTTTACACCAATGCACGAAGATGGAAGTTTAAATCCTGGTGCTATACCTTCCTACTACAGCTTTCTAAAGCACAATGGAATTACCGGCGCATTTATTTGTGGGTCAACCGGGGAAGGCGTCTCGATGACTGCTAATGAAAAGAAGGTGGTGATCAAAGCATGGGCAGATGCGACGAAAGGAGATGAGGATTTTAAAGTAATGGCCTTAGTGGGCGGAACTTGTATTGAAGACTGTAAAAACATCGCACACTTTGCCCACGAACAAGGATTATTTGCAGTTTCATTTACAGCTCCATTTTATTTTAAACCGTCCAATATTGAGGCACTTGCTGACTGTTGCCGGGAAATAGCTGATGTAGTGCCGGAAATGCCATTTTATTATTACCATATTCCGGTTTTGAACGGAGTTGGTTTTCCTATGATCGACCTTTTGAAAAATGTGGAGGGAAAGATTTCCAACTTTGCGGGTATAAAGTATACGCATGAAGATTTTATGGATTTTCTTTCCTGCCAGCATTTTGAAAATGGAAAGTATGATATGCTATGGGGGCGTGACGAGAACATGTTGCCGGCACTGGCAATAGGTGCCAAAGGATTTGTGGGCAGCACGTTCAATTACGCGGCTCCGTTGTATCAAAAACTTATTGATGCATTTAATGAAAATGATTTGAAGTCAGCGAAGGACTTGCAACAACAGGCGAACGATATGATCTCTTTACTGGGTAAATATGGTGGCATTGCTACCGGAAAGGCCTACATGAAAATAGCAGGCGTCGATTGTGGTGGTTTCCGCCTCCCGGTTCAAAACATGAGCAGGGTAAGTTTTGAATTGTTTAGAAAAGAAGTGGAACAATTAAATTTTAAAAGTTATTGTTCTACACCACCTTCGGGGGTAAAAGCGTAAAGAATGAAACGAATTATTCTTCCTTTGATTTTGATTTATATGTTGCCAACCTCATACCTGATGGCACAAAAGCCATCGATCTGCGTTTCGTGGAAAAGAATTGCCATTCTGCCTCCTGCTGCTCCTAACCGAAAATCTCTTGGTTTGGCAGGGGCGATAAATGGCGTTGATCACAATGTATTCATTGTTGCTGGAGGTTCCAATTTTCCTGCCGGATTGCCATGGGAAGGTGGAAAGAAATATTATTATGATAATATTTTTGTCCTGCAAAAGAAAGGCGATGATTTTAAATGGAACCGAAATGTAAAATCTTTTTTACCTGCTGCGGTTGCCTATTGCGGTGTCACCTCAACTGAAAAGGGAATCGTATATGCAGGAGGTGAAAATGAAAATGGGATCTCCGATAAATGTTTCCTGTTAAATTGGGATGAAGAGAAAGAAGAGGTCAATGTAAAACCCTTACCCGATTTGCCTTTACCACTTACAAATGTGGCACTTACGCACACAGGCGATGTTGTTTTTGCTGTCGGCGGTGATAAAAAAGACTCTTCTTCAAACAGCTTTTTCTGCCTTGATTTAAAAGAGAAAGATACTCACTGGAAAAAACTACCTGATCTTCCCATTGCGCTGGCAAATGCAACAGCTATCGCACAAAATGGTCCTTCTGGTAAAGAGATCTTTGTGGTTGGCGGCCGGTCAAAAACAGCTTCAGGGATCAGTGATTTGCACAATACAACTTTTGCTTTTAATCTTCTAAAGAATGAATGGCAAAAGTGTGCTGATATTTCCGATGGCTTTCATACAACTAATCTTTCTGCAGCTTCAGGCGTAGCGATAGGAGGGAATGAAATCCTTATTACCGGTGGTGATAACGGAAAAGTGTTTCACAAAATTGAAACGCTTATTGCGGAAATTGCAAAGGCAAAATCACCGGAAGAAAAGGCAAGGCTTACTGAAGAAAAAAATAATTTAAGTATTCATCATAAGGGATTTGATAAAAGTCTTTTATTATATAATACTAACAGTAATGCGTGGACGAAAATTGGCGAATTACCTTTTCCTGCTCATGTTACCACTACTGATGTAAAATGGGGAAATTATATTGTAGTTTCAAATGGTGAAATAAAGCCGGGAATAAGAACGCCTGATGTGATGCTTGGAAAGATCATTACGAACAATCGAAAAGAAAAATAATAAACAAACAGGTTAAAATCTGTTGATGAAAGAAAACAAAAATTATAAATGGGTTGTTGTGGCTTTGCTTTGGGTAGTTGCCTTGCTCAACTATCTCGACAGGCAAATGCTTGCAACCATGCGGCCTTCCATGCAAATGGATATTCATCAATTGCAGTCGGCAACCAACTTTGGTTACCTGATGGGCATTTTTCTTTGGGTATATGGAATAATGAGTCCTATCTCCGGAATTATTGCAGATAAAGTAAATCGCAAATGGCTGATCGTCGGAAGTTTATTTGTTTGGTCTGCTGTAACATATGGAATGGGATTGGCGACCACTTTCAGTCAGGTATATTGGCTGAGGGCATTTATGGGGATCAGTGAAGCTTTGTACATTCCTGCCGGTCTTTCACTTATTGCCGATTTCCACAAAGAGAAAACACGCTCGCTCGCTGTAGGCATTCACATGACAGGTTTGTATGTAGGACAGGCGCTCGGCGGCTTTGGAGCTACAGTTGCCGCTGCTTATACCTGGCATTTTACTTTTCATTCTTTTGGCATCATTGGTATCATTTATTCTGTTGTCCTCATACTTTTTTTAAAAGAAAAAAAAGGTGCTCTTCTGGAAAAGAATGAAACTGTTCAACAAAAAGTGCCGCTGTTAAAAGGGCTTGTGGTTTTGTTCAGCAACATTTCTTTTTGGATCATCCTTTTTTATTTTGCTGTTCCGAGTTTGCCGGGCTGGGCAACGAAAAACTGGTTGCCAACTTTGTTTGCACACAACCTTCATATCCCGATGTCGGAAGCTGGTCCTCTTTCAACCATTACCATTGCTGCATCATCATTCCTCGGGGTGATCTTCGGTGGAATTTTGTCTGACAAATGGGTTCAAAAAAATGTTCGCGGAAGAATTTATACAAGCGCTATTGGTTTGGGATTAACAATCCCTTCTTTGTTGTTGCTGGGTTTTGGTCATTCGCTTTTTAATGTTATTACGGCCGGGCTTTGTTTTGGTTTTGGTTTCGGAATGTTCGACGCCAACAACATGCCTATCCTTTGCCAGTTTGTTTCTTCAAAATACAGGGCCACAGCTTATGGATTAATGAACATGGTAGGTGTGTTTTTCGGTGCTTATATTACCGATCTGCTGGGCAGATCTTCTGATGCAGGTCATTTGGGTAGAGACTTTGCCATGCTTGCCGTTGTTGTATTGGTTGCACTGATCATCCAGGTAAGTTTTCTTCGCCCTAAAGTGAACGACTTTCAGGATTGATGATTTGTTATCTGCTAAAAAACAATTGAACTAAAATTTTGGATCAATGAGACAAAAACCTTTCTTACTTTTTATAATCATTTCTTTTTTTTCATTGCAGACTATTGCACAGCAAAAAATAAAAGTTGCGTGTATGGGCAATTCTGTTACGTATGGCTATGGTCTGAAAGACCCGTCCACGCAGTCTTACCCGGTGCAATTGCAAAAGATGCTCGGTGATCAATATGAAGTAAAGAATTTTGGTCACAGTGGTGCTACACTTTTAAAGAAGGGACACAATCCGTATTACAAAACAAAAGAGTTTGCTGAAGCGATCGCGCTTGTTCCTGATATTGCCATCATTCATTTAGGTTTGAATGATACTGATCCGAGAGATTGGAATAATTCCAGTAATGATTTTCGCGGCGATTATTCATGGATGATCGATACATTGCGAAAGACGAATCCAAATGTAAAAATTTATATCTGCCTGATGACGCCCATTTTCAATCGACATCCAAGATTCCGTTCGGGAACAAAAGATTGGTATTGGAAAGTACAGGATCAGATTAAAGAAATCGCAGAAACAAATTCTACCGGGTTAATAGATCTGCACACTCCATTTTATTTTCACCCCAATCTTTTTGCTGATGCTTTGCATCCTGATAAAGAAGGTGCAATTATTCTTGCCAAAACTGTTTATGGGGCGATAACAGGCAATTACGGTGGCCTGCAGCTTGCATATCCATTTGGAAATAACATGGTTCTTCAAAGAGATCAGCTAATCCCGGTTTTTGGTACAGCTGATGCAAACGATGAAGTAACGGTTAATCTAAAACCACAATCCAGGTCAGCGAAGACACGAACAAAAAGGACAAGAGCGGATGCAAATGGAAAATGGAAAGTTGTTTTTGATCCATTGCCTGCCGGCGGTCCTTATGTTTTAATTGCGAAAACAGTAAACCAACAAATTCAGTTAAAAAATATTCTGATGGGTGATGTTTGGTTTTGCTCCGGCCAGTCGAATATGCTTTTTCGCTTGAATCAATCCTATGCAGGCAAGGAGGCAATAAAAAAAGCAACCAATAAAAACATCCGTTTGTTTCAATTGAATGCTATTCGTGAAACGGATAACGTAGCCTGGGATTCAGCAACATTGCATCAAACAAATGAACTGAACTATTTTTCGGGGAACTGGGAGCAATGTGATCCGCAAACTGCTGCAACTTTTTCTGCAATTGGATATTTTTTTGGAAGAAAAATCCAGCAGGATGAAAATGTTCCCGTTGGATTGATTGAAGTGGCTGTGGGTGGTGCACCCATCGTTTCTTTTATGGATCGCCATACAATGGAGTTTGATCCTTACCTGGTAAATGAATTGTACGATTGGAGACATTGTGATTTTATAATGCCATGGGTACGTGAACGCGCTGCTAAAAATTTGGAAAATTCCTCCAATCGATGGCAGCGCCATCCTTATGAACCTTGTTATATTTATGAAGCAGGCATTTCAAAATTTATTCATACACCGGTCAAAGGAATCCTTTGGTACCAGGGCGAAAGCGATGCCCATAATGTGGATTTGTATGCATACAATTTTCAAAAACTGGTATCATCCTGGAGAAACCTGTGGCATCAAAACCTTCCTTTTTATTTTGTACAGCTTTCTTCGATTGACCGGCCTTCCTGGCCCTATTTCAGGGACATGCAAAGGGAAATGGCTTTGAAAATCCCGTATACTTATATGGCCGTTTCCAGTGATCTTGGTGATTCACTAAATGTGCATCCAACACATAAGGAACCAATTGGCAACCGGCTTGCACTGCTTGCCATGAAAAATACTTATCACAAAGATCTTCGTGCAGGGGGTCCAAAAATTATTGAGGCTTTACAGAGAGGAAGAGAAATAACAGTTACTTTTTCAAATACCAGGAAGTTAAAAACTGAAGATGGTAAAAAACTTAAAGGATTTGAAGTGATGAATTAAAAGGGAGAAATTTTTCCTGTCTCCGCAAACATTAGGAATTTTGAAGTTGTACTTGCCTTGCCAAATAGAAGCAAGATCATAAAAGTATTATATGCTTTCAAATCTTTTACGCGCGCCAATTTGGTGAATGAAGCAGGATTACCTGCAAGCACTTTTTCATTGAAAGTGAAACAAGAATAAAACAATTGAGCAATGAAACTACTTTGGTTTTTTATTTTGGTGGTTGCATTTTATAAACCTGTTCTTGCACAGAATGTAAAATGGTACCAACCGAAATTTGCAGAAGGAATTTGCGAAGCAGATCCGGTTAATATTTTTCATCGCCTTCCGGCAAGACTAGAAGACAGTGTGCGTAAACCTGTTTGGGATCTGTCGTTGAACACTGCCGGTGAATTTATTCATTTCAAAACTTCCGCTTCTAAGATCACGGTTCGGTATACTTTGTCTTCAAACAACTTCTCAATGCCTCACATGCCTGCGACTGGTGTAAGTGGTCTTGATTTATTTGCACTGGACAGAAATGATAAATGGAACTGGGCGCCGGGCAGATATCATTTTGGAGACACTTGTTCTTATGTATTTGAAAATTTGAATTTGGCAAGAGGCAATAACGGTGTTTCCGATTTTTATCTTTACCTGCCATTGTACAATTCAGTAACCTGGCTTTCTATAGGCGTAAACGAAAAAGAATTTTTTGCTTTTGCTGACAGAAAGAAAGAGAAGCCTGTTGTGGCCTATGGAACTTCCATTTTGCAAGGTGGTGTTGCTTCAAGGCCGGGACTTGCCTGGACCAATATTTTGGAAAGAATGCTCCACACAACAGTTATCAACCTGGGATTTTCAGGCAATGGAAGATTTGAAAAACCCATTTTTGATTTGATGGCAAAGGTGGATGCCAAACTCTATATTCTTGATTGCATGCCCAATCTTACAAAAGGATATGGTATTTCAGACCAGGAAATTAAGAACCGTGTGATTTATGGAATAAACAAATTGCGTGAAAAAAATCCGTCAGTGCCCATTCTGTTTGCAGAGCATGCCGTCGGCTATGCACCATTTTATATGGATACCGCAAGATTGAATGAATACCACAACAGCAGCCTCTTGATGGAAAGACTATTTAATTCGCTAAAGGCATCCGGCGTAAAAAATATTTACCTGTTAACGGAAAAGGAAATTGGATTTGACATCAATTCAACGACAGAAGGATTGCATCCTAATGACATTGGAATGATGAAATATGCAATCGCTTATGCAAAGAAGATCCGGGAAATTTTCCATGAAAATGTAGGAGAGTAAAATGGTTTCTAATACCGAAATCGGCGAATAAGTATCGCTTCACAAAAATTGATTTACAAATGAAATTGGATAAAGATTATTTAGCACCTCTCGAAAATTTTTACAGGCAACAATTGCTCAACGATACCATTCCCTTTTGGTTTCCCAAAAGTATTGACAAAGAGTTCGGGGGATTTTTACTAATGCGCGATCGCGATGGTAGTTTGCTTGATGATGATAAAGCGGTGTGGATTCAGGGACGTGCTACCTGGCTTTTGGCTACTCTTTATAATACGGTTGAGAAAAAACAGGAATGGCTGGAAGCGGCAAAGCATGGAGTTGATTTTTTGTTGAATTATTGTTTTGATGTGGATGGACAAATGTTCTTTCATGTAACCCGTGATGGAAAGCCGATACGTAAAAGAAGATATTTCTTTTCTGAAACATTTGCCGTAATTGCTTTTGCGGCTTATGCCAAAGCGAGTGGCGATGAACTAATAGCCCAAAAGGCCCGGGAGTTATTCGGAAAATGTATTGCCTATTCAAGAGGAGAAATAAAATTGCCTCCTAAGTTCACCAATGTGCGTCCAACAAGAGGCATTGGTGTTCCCATGATCATGATGAACACAGCACAGCAATTGCGTGAAACAATTGGTGATGCAAGATGTGAAGAATGGATATCAAAATGGATCGATGAAATCGAAACTTATTTTGTAAAAGACGAGATCCGTTGCGTAATGGAGCAGGTAGCTCC
>DASTXM010000117.1:0-19660 GCA_035765495.1 Hanamia sp. | reverse complement strand
TTATATAATTCACGCTGGAGTTATCATATTAAGAATTGACAAGAATATCAACAATAAAGGCTTTATAAGAAGGGTAGCTTCACCATAGGTTAATCGTTAATCATTTCAAATAAAATAAAAAAGAGAAACAATTAATTTATCGATCGGTATTTTTTTCAAACCTTCGTTAAAATAAAAAATACTACCCCAAATCAGTAGGAAAATATGTAACACAATTATCAAAATAAATTTTTAGCATGAAAAGTGCATATAATTAAATAAAAAAGATGCGGTATTATGTATTAGCTACCGATTATGATGGCACTATTGCAAGCCACGGAAAAGTAGATAATAGGACTATCGAAGCATTAAAAGCATGTAAGGAATCCGGAAGAAAAATAATTCTTGTGACCGGTCGGGAATTGAAAGATCTGAAAAATGTATTCCCGGAATTTGAGCTCTTTGATCTGATTGTTGCTGAAAACGGCGCACTAATATTTGATCCGGCGACAAGAAAGGAACTGTTACTTGGAGAAAGGCCGCCACAGAATTTTATTGATGAGTTAATTCAAAAAAATGTTACCCCGCTTTCGATAGGTAAGGTAATTGTTGCAACGTGGGAACCAAACGAGTCAATAGTGCTCCAGGCAATTCACAATGCCCATATAGAATACCAGTTAATTTTTAATAAGGGTGCTGTGATGGTTTTACCACCAGGTATTAATAAAGCGTTTGGTTTACAAGCAGCACTTGACTACCTCCAAATATCAGCTCATAACACCGTTGCAATAGGTGATGCTGAGAATGACCAGGCGATGTTCAGGATTGCAGAATGTAGCGCTGCTGTTGCCAATTCACTTCATTCTATAAAAAAGGAAGCAACCATTGTAACCACTGGAGACCATGGATCCGGAGTAACAGAATTGATATCTTCCTTAATAAAAAACGATCTTTCATTTGCCGCACCTTTAATAAAAAAAGGCAAACTTCTCATAGGTAAAAGAGAAGATGAGGAGTTTTTTCTGGATGCTTATAGGAATGGCATACTGATAGCAGGTACGTCTGGTGGCGGTAAAACCACTTTAACAACGACTTTCATTGAAGCACTTGTGGAAACAAAATATCAGTTTTGCCTTGTTGACCCTGAAGGAGATTACACGGATTTTCCTGACGCAGTTGTCATTGGAGACAGTAATCATGTTCCTGTCATCGAAGAGGCAATGAAGATGCTTACCAATTCTTACCAAAATGTAATTATTTGTTTACTTGGAATACCATTTGAGAAAAGACCATATTTTTTTAATGAATTCATTACAAAATATACCGGGTTAAAAAATAAAAAAGGTCATCCCCATTGGCTAATTGTGGATGAAGGATACCAGGTATTACCAGCTAACATAGAGCAAACGATTCTCAATCTTCCGGCTACAATGAAATGCCTCTTGATTATTTCCACAACACCTAACAATTTAAGTGGCACCATTTTAAAACACATTGACACTGTCTTTGCAATAGGTGATGAACCTGGCCAGCTTCTTTCGGATTTTGCAGTAAGGAAAGGAACAAATAATAAATTTAATTCAGTAAAGCCGTTACCAAAAGGAAAAGTTTGGATGTGGGAAGTCTCCAAACCTGATCCCTTCATTATTGAAACAAAAAAACCGAAACATTTAAACAAGCGACATATAGGAAAATATGCTACCGGTGATATGAAGTATAATGCATTTGTATTTAAAGGTCCGGAAAATAAAATGAATCTAAGGGCGACAAATGCGCTAATGTTTGCTCAAATGGCAGATGGTTTAGATGATGAAACGTGGAACTATCACCTGAAAAGACATGATTATTCCAAATGGTTTGCGAATTCTCTTCATGATGATGAGCTCGCGGAATTGGCAAAAGAAGTTGAAAACTCCGATACAACTCCTGATGATTCAAAAGAAAAAATAGTTTCAATGATTAAAGCAACATATTCCGCATGAAATTTAGATTCAAATTAGCCCAATAAGCTTTTCAACTCCAAATCATCTTGAGCCAAAAGTTGCAAATATTCGATCTTGTCCTGATCCAACTTGCTTAGATCTGCTCCTGCTTTTATGAGCAATTTGATGCAGGACACCTGGTGATGTGTGTTAAATTTATCGCCGGTCATTAGTGGTTCAATCGCCCACCCAAGGGGTGTGCTTTTATAAGATTTGTCAGGCCGGTTAATTTCTGACTTTTCATATAGGAGTCTTTTAACTAATTTATCTCTTCCACAATAAGAAGCCCAATGCAATGCAGTAGCTCCATCATTTTTATCTGCATAATGAACATTTGCTTTGTTTTCTATATAAAAAACACCCAGTTCTTCCGCATGCAGACTAGCAGCTGCAAGAAGAGGAGTATCCATATCTTTATCTCCATCAATATTCGAACCGTTCTCCAGAAATATTTTTGCAATTTTTATAGCGTCCTTCTCTTTAATTTTTTTTGCAAATACAGCATCACAAATTCGATGCAAGGGATGAGCCTTTAATGAGTTAGGGTTACCAGATAATGCAAATCCTTCATTGGCAAGATTTGGATTTGCGGCAAGTAAATTCTTCAATCCGGGAAGGTCCTTCTTTTCTATTAGTGTTTTAATTTCAACTTTCATCCTCTTGGGATTTTAAAATAATACGGCGACAACTGAAGCGATTTCTTAATTTAATTTCTCCATTTACTAATTTAATGAATTTATTTTATCCTTACTCAATATCAAATTTAGCCGGAGCAAGTAAAAGACTAAAAGTTAGAAGCAATTTTGCAAGTATATACTAAAGGGCGAAGCACAAAAAACAGAAATCCCTAAGGTCATTAGGGATTTCCTGGTCTTTTCGAACGAACCAAAGATCTAAAATGTATTAAAGATAATTAATTATTTCTTTTCCTGTTTTCTTTTTTATTCATTTAATCAACCCCTATCCCCTTTTCAAATACCTTGAAGAAGTATGTTTAGAATTCTAATAAATCATTATGCCCGGTAAATAACATCCTTCAATTCATAAGGCTTACATATCGGAAGAACCTTGTCCAACCCGGTCCACTTGATCTTAAAAGTGCAACAAAACTGAGAGGCAGTATAATCCTTAATTATTTTCTTTTTTAAAACGATCGTGGATAAAATCAGTTTAAACTTTTCGTGTAGTCGTTACCGATAGTATTAAAGCTTCATAACTTTTAAAAAGAATAACGAGATAAGTTACCTTTTTCTCACCAGTTGTTTTACAATATCCCACCGACTTAGGCCGGCACCCGTAGCCGCGACAACAATTACTTCATAAGCATCTTTTTCACTGCCGCTCGTTCGAACAAGAAGATTTACATCACTATCGTTTACTTTATAAGCATATTTTCCAATTTTTTCCGTTATCGTATCATAAGGATCCTCAATAGCCGGGCCACCACCTGCCCGAATCGCTATAGCGCGGCGAAGGTCACTATTGACAACAGCTGGTCCTTCCATTACAGAATAGCGAAGATTTTCAGCCATCAGGTGATGATCCGGTTGTGCCGGATGCTTACCCATTCCTGAATTGTAACCTCGGTCAAGCATCATAACAGCAGCCTTATTAAATCCATTTTCATCGAGCATTTGATAGCCAAGAGCATCTGCACAACGAGAGGTGATATTGAATAGCACGAAAACAGCGACAGCATCCTCAACCTCCTGGGGCTGTAATCCTTTTTGCAGAAGAGCATTAAGATCATTGGAAGTGAGTTGACCCGGTGTTTTGGTAAGTTTCTTTAAAAATGGCAAAACAGCTCGCATCTTTTCTGAAAGGTTTGTCAGGTCATCTTCCATCGTCCTTTCCACAATAGGCTTTCCAAGTACCCTGGAAGCAATTGCGCTGTGAGCTGCAATGCAGAAAAGACATGAATTCCACTGAGCTGTTAAAGCGGCGATCATTTCCCGTTCACCAATACTCCAGGAGCTTTCACCCCTCATGGCAGCATGCGTCCAGCTACTCATTGGTCCACCGAAAAAATCCTTATGATAAAATACAGCCCGGGCAGCATCGGGCAGTCGCATTTTTGTAACAAATGAAATAAACGGGATCAGTATCCGGTAGAAGATACGGTCACCACGTTCAACTTCTTTGAGTCGCATCTTTAGCTCCCTTTGAAATTATGATCATTCAATAATGTTAGAATTATTTGGCCGTTTCCCTCCTTCGTCGGGTCGGGCTTTCCGCAGTACATGGTACTTTGCTCCAATCCCTAACGGGATCTCAATGAAGCTACAATTATACAAATTTCATAATAATTATGAATTGATTCAAATTATCAAAACTCCAGGACCGATCTTATTCTAACCGTTCTTTTAACAACAAAAACAACAATGGAAAATTAACCAATAACTAATAAAATCAGCCACTGTAAAAACAGTAGCTGATCTTTAAACAATGCAATTTCATAAATTAAAAACAGTCTACTAAATATAAAACTTTTAAATAATAATTTCCTATTAAAATGGGTTATTATCTTTATACAAGAAAAACCTTGAAATTCTCTTAATAAGTAATAAATTGAAAAAACGCTTAACAATATTTCTTCGCATAATAATCCTGCTGATCGCAATTCTTATATTAATCTTCATGATCCGGTTTCCTTTGACTGAAGGAAGAGCGAAAGATCTGGATTTGTTTAGTATTTATTCAGATCCGTTCCTGGTATACGGATACTTCTCCTCCATACCACTATTTATTGGTCTCTATAAAGCTTTCAAATTATTTGGATATTTAGGACAAAATAAATTATACTCAATAAGAAGCTTAAAAGCATTAAGCGCTATAAAACATTGTGCAATTATTCTCACCTTTCTAATCGTACTTGGAGCAACCTACATAAGAATAAACCATTCAAAAGATGATGATCCTACCGGTTTTCTTGTGATAAGTGCTGTGACTGCTTCTTTTTGTATTGCATCCGCCGCTGTTGCTTCTATATCTGAAAGAATTGTAAAAAACACATTAGTTTAAGGTTCGAAAACAATTAACTGTTTGACTCCAAACAGGTCAATGTCAATATTTAAAAGGTATGATGAGTCAATATTTAAAAGGTATGATGAAAGGTGCAACGAAACAGTTGGAACCTTAGTTTTACTAGAAAACCACCTACAAAAGATTCCTTATTTTTCTATTTTTCATCAAAAGCATTAAAAATAATTTTGCGCAAATGAAACTGCTATTTGTTCACACACTTATTATTATTCTGACCTGCCTTAGTCTCAATAATTGTTTTGGTCAGACATTACCCGGATTGTGTAAGGGATCATCACCGGGATCTGGTAATATTAACTGCCTTTTTTAACTCTTTTCAAAAATATATTTCCTATTGTTGTTAAAAATAACAATTATAAGAAATAATATTTCCTAAGCTTTTCTTGATAAACTGACTTTTGTGTTTCAAGATGAGCAAAATTTACTTTGGCATCTGGAAAGTCTCGGCCTTTAATTACCAACGTATTTCAGTTTTCTAAAGGTTCACGAGTATTTATTATTAATTCAGAATAATCAACATGAACGAGATCACTCGCATCTCCTAAAATTTCATCCACTAATCCGTACGATTTTGCTTCTTCCGCATTGAGATAGCGGTCACGTAAGAAATAGTTTTCGAGCTCTTTCCATGAATGTCCGGAGTGCCTGCCCATTAAATGAAATAACTGGGCTTGCAAACGTTCTTGTTCACGGGTTGCTATACGCACATCTTCTGTATAACCTTGTGTTCCTCCACCTGTAGGGTGCATGTGAATGGTTGCATGTGGTAATGCATATCGATATCCTTTTTCACCCGTACAAAGTAAGGCCGTACCCATGCTGGCAGTAAAACCGATCGCATACGTATAAACAGGTGCCTCAATCATTTGCATGGTGTCATGAATGGCAAGACCTGCATATACATGACCGCCAGGACTATTAATATAAAGATGAATCGGCTGTTTCTTATCAACGCTGTTCAGGTAAAGCAATTGCGCAACAATGACATTTGCCATTTGAGCTTCAATCTGTGTTCCTAAGAATACTATTCGTTCTTTTAACAGCAAACTGTATATGTCATAGGCCCGCTCTCCACGGCCGCCACTGTCATCAATGACCATGGGAATGATACTTGAATTAATCATAATTTTTAAAAAGCTGTTGTATTCGTTGCTGAAATATCAGATGTTCGGGGCTTTGAAAGAGTTTGTGATGTATTTTTTCAATCTCCGCCTTCATCTTCTTGCGTCCGTAGAGTTTAATGAGAGAATGGATTCGTTTTAGTAATCGGACATTTAATTTTAAATGTCGATCAAAGACAAGTTGTGCTTCAAATAAAATCTTTTCTTCTTCGGAAAGCTCATTATTCAGATAGCGTTCGATATGCGGGGTATCATTCCATGAGGTCTTCATAGCTTAATGATTTTTGTTCTACAATAACTTTAATTTTCTCAATGCACTTGTATTTTTGTACAGATGCAGAGTGAGCATTTGAAAATCCATGTATCTGTGATACTTCATTCAAGGATAGTTTATCATAATAAATAGAGCGAAGCAATTCTACGCACTTCTTTCCGGCAACTTCCAGTAAATGAAGTAACCTGTTTGTTTTAGAGGTTTCTACCTCAAAGTAATCTTCAGGAAGTAGAATCTTTTTTTCAAATGAGTCAAGTGATAACAATTTATACTTGGATTTCAACTTTTTATTCCACAAATGTTTGGCAATCCCTACGATGTACGCTTCTTCTGAAAGTCTTACATTTAAGGCTCCACTTACATTTTTTTCATAAAAGATTATTAAGGCATCCTGAAAAATGTCTTTTGCATCTTGAAATGAACCTCCTTGTCTGCTGACAATATCAGCAATCACAGGAAATACTTCCTCGTATAACTGTTCAAAAGCTTCTTCACGCTGCTTCAGGTCTTTCAGATCGAATGCGATTTCTTCAATGATCATAAGCTTTGCATTTAATAGTATGTGGCTTTTATTTCAAAAATATCACCATGAAACGTCAAATTTATTTTTCACGCTACATCCTATGTCACTAGTTATTTGTTATTGTGTCAAATAACGTTTTGCAGTGAGTCCTTTATTAAACAATAATTTTTTGAAGAAAGTACCACATTAAATTCAAATTCCTTTCTCTTTTAAGAATCTAAACAGAAAACAGGAATGGATTGAAATAGGCTTCCACAATACCTTCATTTTCTCAGCAAAGAAATATGGTTCAAAAGTTGATTCAAGTCCAACTTTTAAAACCTTTGAAGCTGTACCCTTCTACCCTTTCATAATCAAAAAGCCAGATTTTTTTTGATAACAATTGAAGAAAAAAAGAATGCTTAGTCTTGGCCAATTCAAATTTCCACCCGACTAAATTTGACAACACAAACAGGGCTTGTCGTTTTCATTTCTACATGCCAATTTGAAAATAGACGTAATTTTTATACTTTTAAGTACCAAAAAATTGTAATGTCTATTCATCTCCAGGACGATTCAGGAAGCTTAATTGAGTTTCAAAATACCTTACCGGTAGACTATGCAGGCCCCCGTTTGAAAGGAAGCCAGGTTTTTTATTTTGCAAAAGATGCATACAAACTAATTGTACAGGAAGTAAGAACAGAGCTGTATACACTCCGGTTAAACATCTTCGGATTTCTTCAAGCATTAACCCTTGATACTATTTGCAGAAAAGAGGGTATTCATTCCCGCACACTGTTAAAAGGAAATTTACGACACAAAATAAACAACACAGGAAGAATCAATCTAAGAGAGGGAGAATTTACAATGCTGTGGGCAGAAAGTGCCAACTGCAGATGTAGATTTCAAAACAATATGGAATACAGAACATTGGACGTATTTTATTCACCGGGCTTATACCAACAACTAATTCCCTACTTTCCTGAGCTTAAAAATCTGGAAAGTGATAAGCATCCGAAAAAACTGGTGAGCAATCCGTGTTTTATCACTCCTGTTATGCGGGACATCACGAGGCAAATTATGGAATGCCCTTTTGATGAAGACACACAGCGTTTTTATTTTGATTTGAAGGTTAGGGAATATCTACTTTTGATGTTGGAGAATACCTATCGCAGACCTCCATCCCGCTATCACTTCACTCCTTATGAAACTGCCTGCATAATAAACGCGAAAAAGTTGCTACTTGAAGATTTAAGCAAAAAGCCACTTAGTCTCCGAATGCTGGCAAAGGCTGTTGCAATCAATGAGTTTAAACTAAAGGCAGGATTTAAACAGATTTTCGGAATCACCGTTTTTGATTGCCTTTATGAAGCGAGGATGCAAAAGGCCCGACAACTTGTTCTTTCAACGAATGAACCCTTAAAGCAAATCTGCGCGCTTACCGGTTATCCCCGTATGACTAATTTTATAACCGCTTTTCGTAAAAGGTTCGGTTACACCCCTGGATCACTGCGCAGAAAATAAAGAATGTTCTTATTTCAAAACTATTCAGTATTAAATCAAAACTATTCGCTGGAAAATCCATATCAAATTGCCACACCTTTGGTGTATGAAAAAGACATTCCTCACCGATATAATATCGGCACTGTTCATTTTGCTTTTTGTTTATACAGCTACCTCCAAATTAATTGAACATGCTACTTTCCAGGCAGTATTAAGCCGTTCACCATTGATCGGAACTAACGCAAACATATTATCGTGGGTACTGCCGATTTTGGAGTTATTTACCACCATTCTTTTATTTTTCCCAACAACTAGAAAATTTGGTTTTATATCCTCATTTATCTTGATGATAGTATTCACATCCTACATCACTTACATGATTCTATTTGCAAAAAATCTTCCGTGTTCATGTGGGGGCGTTATTTCAAAAATGACCTGGTCTCAACATCTGATCTTTAATATTTTCTTTACCGGCCTTGCCGCTGTTGGATTATCTATCAGCTATAGAAATAAACTTTTTATTGCAATAAACAGGGATAGCCGAACACCTGAATAAAAAAGTAGGCGAAATGTAAACTCTTTAAACAGTTACTTATGAAAAAGTATTTTTTTGGAAGTATTGCGACAATTTTCGCGCTCGGCCTTAGTGCGTTCACCCACATAAAGGAGAAGCCTCAATTAACTGATCTCTATTGGTTTCAGATCAGTAACCAATACATTCCCGGACAAGCGATTGCTCAGTCAGATGCAAAATTCTTAGTGCAATCTGTGAATCCTCCCATTGGTACCGCTTGCAGTGGGACTACCTATGACTGCGTAGCTGGCTTTGATGCCAGCCAGGTTAACAGTTCGAATCAGTTGATTAATGACGGGCAAATTCCCAAGAATGTTGCTTCCAAGAAGGATTATTAAGGGTAATTTTTTTAAAGCGGTAGTTTCATTTTCGAAAGATTCTACTGCTTTGATTTTTACCCGAAATTAACAGCGCTCTTAAAATCATACATTAAGACGAGTATATCTAACCCATATTTTCATAATCACTTTGGTAATATAAAAGTGAAGACATCTTCAACACAAGGATTCTTGAAAACTGATCTCAATACGCCCATGGTTATTAGCTTTATTATAATGGGGTCAAAAGATGTTAATGAAAATCACCTATTCAATTCTTCAAACTAAAAATGTTTGCGGTCGATTCGGATATAAAGCCTCTTGCCGCCAAATCAAATAAAAGTTTATCAATTCAAAAAGAAGTTTCAGTTTAGCTAACATTTCCATTTTCATTATTATCCTGCTTCTCAAATGCTCGTCCTTTCCACCGAAACTGGTGGGGAAAATTTCTTCAATAAATTCAATCTCTTACTCAGAGTCAATATCCTGGATTTTGAGTAAGAAAAGGATCTCTATTCAGTTCGGTTTGTGGAACAGGATATAAAGTGTCGTTAGGGTCCCAGCCAGGTTTACTTAATGATAGAACATCGTTAGCCTTGCCAGTACGTTTTAAATCAAACCACCTGTTCCCCCATTCACAAAAGAGTTCAAGTTGTCTTTCATGCAAAATAGCTGATAACGCTGATTCCCGGTCGACAGGATTAGTATTCGGCAGGCCGGCCCTGTTCCGGATTAGGTTTAAATCAGAAGTCGATCCAATAAGATCATTTTGCTCTGCTCTTGCTTCTGCCCTTATCAAGTATTGCTCTGAAAGTCTAAAAACCACATAATCTTCCAAAGGGGTTGAAAGGCTATCATATCCAAATTTATATTTGTAGGGATAGTAATAATTAGTTCCATTTACGGAAACTTTATTTATCCATTTCTGTCGACGTTCATCTCCTTTTTCAAATGCATTCAATAATGTATCTGAAATTATATACGTTGGTATAATATTGCTGGCAGTCGGAACAAAGAAATAGCCTTCCCATGTTTCAAACCCGGGAAATACAGACGAAATCTTCCAGATCGTCTCATGGCTGCCGGAAAGAAAAACGTTGTCTAAGTTCGGCTCCAGCCTGTATATTCCTGCGTCAATAACCTCTGTTGCATACTTTTCCGCATTTGCCCAGTTTTTTTGATAAAGGCATAGTTTTGATAGCAAAGCTGACGCAGTAAATTTATTTGGTCGAAATTTACCTGGTGTAGGGTACTTTGCCGACATTAGATTTCGGGCAACCGTTAAATCCTTAATTAGTTGAAAGTATACCGAATCGGCAGAAGTTCTCTGCAGCACTTCATTCTTGTGATAATCAGTAGTAAGTACAAGAGGTATTGGGCCATAAAGGTTGGTTAAATTAAAAAGTATAAAAGTTCTCATAAACATCGCTTCTCCAATTAATTGATTCTTTACAGTTTCTTGTATCTTGCTTTGTGTTAAACCTTCAACGCACGCATTTGCCAGGTATAAAATATGGTAGGCATTTTCCCATAATGAAGCTCTATTTAGATTATTGGTGACTGCAATTTCATTTCTATAAAAATCAATCACATCCGGAACATTACTTGTTGGAGACAGTTCGTCGGCACTTAAACCGGGATAAAGTGTCAGCCCCCCGCTACCTATATTCAAAGAGAAGGGCTGCATCATATATATGTAAATTCCGTTTACAGCATCCGTGGCATCTGCGCTATCAGTAAAAACTTCGGAATTGACTAATTGATTTTTAGGCGCGGGAATATCTAAAAATTTTCTGCACGATAAACAAAAAATTGGAAGGCATAATAAAACCAAAAGAAATAACTTGTATTCGGTATTCATAATACTTGTCTTAAAAAATAAATTGAAAGCCTATCGCTATTGTCCTTAAAGGAGGAACTCCATAAAAATTTTGTGTTTCGGGATCATCACCCTGGTAACTTGTAATAGTTAACAAATTCTCAGCCTTGACATACAACCGAAGTGTCTTTGCTTTGATTCTCTTTACGAGTTTTGGAAACTCATAGGAAAATGAAACATTCTTGAACCGGATATAAGACGCATCATTGTACACGCCACTCGATTGAGCAAAATAAGTTCGCGCTGCTCTTCCGGCAAATGAAGTAGGGTCAGCGGTTAGTTTTTCAAATTCAGATTTGTCTCCGGGCTTTTGCCAGCGTGAAAGCAGTGCAGTTGGCAGGTTAAATTCTTCGCCAGGAACATTAGCTCCATATATTTGTGCTAAATAGTTGGCTCCCGTTTGTTTTTTAAATTCAATAAAAATATCTAATTGAAAATTCTTGTATTCAAAAGAATTGCTTAGTCCTCCATAGTATTTGGGATCCAGGTCTCCAACAACTTGTATGTCGTTATATTTATTGTTGCTGATATTTTCAGGAGAATATGTTGGAACTCCTCCCGCTGTCAAAAATTGAAAGATACCGGTGGTATCATTTACGCCTGCATATCTAAACTTATTTAAAACGCTTAAAGATCGCCCGATGACATACTTCGTCGCATAACTTGAACTCTCAATTCCGGGAAAAGAAACCAACCTGTTTTTTGGTATAGACAGGTTGAAAGAGATGTTCCAACTGAATTTTTTTGTTTTTATATTAGTGGAAGTCACAACAAACTGCCATCCTGTGTTTTCCACTTTTGCAGACCAATTTTCAGTAACATTCAAGAAACCTGTTTGAGAAGGCAACTGATAATCGACAAGCTGATTCCCGGAAATATTTCGATAAAAAATTGCTGTTAGAAGAAGTCGGTTACTTAAAAAACCCAGCTCTAATGCTCCTTCGGATTTCTTTGTGACAGCCCAACTGAAATCAGGATTATCAACATTTTGTGGCAAGTAACCGAGTCCCCCCTGGTAATAGTAGTACGTGGGTTGCCAGCGGGATAAATATTGATAATCCCCAATTGCATCATTCCCGGTTGTGCCATAACTTCCGCGTAATTTTCCAAAACTGATCCATTTAAATTTCTTTTTTAAAAATGACTCATTTAAAAAAATCCAGGCCGCACCTATTGATCCAAAATTCCCAAACTGTTTTCGCGGACCAAACCGGCTTGACCCGTCTCTTCTGGCATTGAGGTCTATGATATATCTCTGATCATAGCGGTAATTCAGTCTTCCAAAAATCGCATCATATCTGTACTGGCTGTACTCATCAGTAGCAATTATATTCGAAGCACCGGATATGGATGTAATCAGGTTGTCATTAGAATATCCTGAACCAGACATAATACTCGAAGAGTTTATATCCTCTTCAAATGTTCCTCCTAACAAAAAGTTTATATCGCTTTTATCGATTCTTTTGTTATACTCTGCCTGGGGTTCAATGATCCAGTCATGAAGATCTTTTGAGGCAAATTCTGCGCTTGCAATTGGTGGTGGCTCGGGATTCTGAGAGGATGCCGGGTTTCCCGAATATTCAGTACTGTTGACCTTGTTATATCCGAGACTTGCCCGAAGCCGCAAATCGGGAAGAATTTCATATCCAATTTGTAAATGGCTTAGCAGATTAAAATTCGAAAGGCTATATTTCTTTTTCAAATAGGATAATGGATTATCGCTCATAACCCCAAAGCTTGCACCTTTGTAATTCCAAACAAGGTTTCCATTTTCGTCCAGCAGTGCAGGGAAATTGGGATCAATAGCATACGCATGCAGTAAATCGGGAGCACCTGAAGAATTGTTTTTATCAACCGAATAAATAGAAGAAAAATCAAATGATAATTTTTTATCCGGCGAATTACGATGAAAGTTAAAATTTACTGAGGCACGGTCATAATCAAAATCGCCTGGATAAATATAAGTTTGACGAAAATAGCCGACCCCGAAAAAAAATTGGTTATTCACTGATCCTCCGGAAACGGATGTGTTCACGTTAGTTGTATAGGAAGAGTGGCCAATAAAAAACTTTTTCCAATCGGTGTATTTACTCTGATCGTAAATTGTAAGATCAGGCGCATAGCTTCTGAAATCTGAAGGGTTAACACTGGAGGGTGTTATTCCATCATTGGCAAATGCTTCCCTCCTCATATTGAGGTATTGTTGCGTATTCATCATAGGTAAAGTATGTGCTACTTGACTTAACCCCGTAAATAGATTCGCAGTCAATTCTGTTTTTCCGGCTTTTCCCCTTTTTGTTGTTATCAGGATCACTCCATTTGCACCTCTTGAACCATAAATTGCAGTAGCATCTGCATCCTGTAATACTTCAATACTTTCAATTTCTGATGGATCAATCGTATTAAAGGGGCTTATTCCTCCATAAGAGTTATTCAATAAAACATTATTGCCCGGTGACACTATAGATGCGAGCTGATTTATATTGGTATTTTGTGCTGCAAATGGAACTCCGTCTATTATAAATAAGGGATTATCATTTGGAGGAAGTGAATTATTCGGATCCGGATTTAGTGAGTTTTGACCTCTGATTTGCACAATAATAGACGAGCCTGGCAAGCCACTTGTTGTGGTAATTGCAAGCCCGGGTACTCTTCCCTGCAAAGCTGCCAACGGATTTGAAACTGGCTGTCCTTGAATATCATGTGATGTCACTTTACTCACACTTCCTGTATTGAACCTTCTTGTGGTATTTCCATAAGCGATAAAAACGGTTTCATCCAGCGCTTGATAAGACCTTTTCATTTGAATAATAAGATGAGCATTTCCGTTTATGACAATTTTTCTGGGATCGTAGCCTATGCTGCTAATGATAAGAGTTGCATGCTCTTCCACAGAGAAAGCAAAATCTCCGTCCTCATCTGTAGCCTCCGCCATTTCGGTCCCTTTTACTATCACCGTTGCCCCTGCAACCGGTTCATTTTGTTCATTAACCACCTTCCCTTTTATGGCAAGGGTATCTTTAAGAGAAGGAGCAGACGTTTCTTTACCTTTATCTTTTACAATAACCTGTTTGTCTACAATAATAAATGAAAGTGGTTGGCTGGCGAAGCAAAAAGCAAGTGCATCAGGTATAGATGCATCTTTAATATTTACAGTGACAGGATTTGATTTATTCATTTGCTCTCTTGTATAAACAAACGAAAGTCCCGTTTGCTTTCTGATTTCTTTGAAAGTCTTCTCAAGGGATACGTTCTTTAAGGACAAGGTAACAGTCTGTGACCAACATTTGGTAAAGGAAAGAAGGAAGGTTATTAAAGTTAGCTTGATAAATTTCATTGGGGCAAAGCTTGTTATTACTTTTCCGATAGGTCGTAGAGAAGAACAAGATACTTTAAATTAATGAAATTTAAAGCAGTCTTCTGCCAGTTTGCGGTTAACCGAACGCATGTGGTTGCGCCGTTTTTTCGTCTACACGTCACGGTAATACATACACGATTTTATTTTTAAGTTTAAAATGAACTTCATTCGTTTCTTGAAGGATGCGCAATAATTTCACTAAAGGTTCATTCCGCGAAATGGTGGCATTAAAATGCTGCGCATTTGTATCCTGGTATTTTATTTCAACATTATACCACCTTGAAACTTGTCTCATTATGGATTGGATGTTTGCATCCTGAAAAATGAACTGACCATTTTTCCAACCGGTCACTTGCTCTGTGTCTGCGGAATGAACTATTATATTTGATGAGATTATCCTGGCTTGTTCTCCTGGTGTTAGTCTTTGTTTCATGCTCCCTTTCATAACTTCCACGCTTCCTTGCAGCAGTGTAACATCCTTAGAGGGTTCATTTTCATAAGCCATAATATTAAAATGAGTTCCCAATACTTTTACTTGGCTGCCGTCAATAAGCTTTACTATAAACGGTTTACTTTTATCTTTTGCTATTTCAAAATACCCCTCCCCTTTTAATTCAACTGTTCTGTTTGTAGTAGCAAATGTAGTTGGATATTTAAGGGATGAGGCCGCGTTTAACCAGACTTCGCTTCCATCTGGTAATTGTACCTGGTATTGTCCGCCTCCTGGGGTAGTAAGAATATTATAGCTGGCAGCTTTGTTACCGTTTACGTAGGATTTATGATACACGATTTCTCCTTCTTTCGCTTTCATAATAGTCACTCCCAGATCTTGCTTAATTGATCCTTTAGAAAGATTAGCCAGGTCGATGACACTTCCATCACTTAAGGCTAAAGTCGCTTTATTTCCGCCTGGTTGTATTTCCGTTTGATCAATTTTTGCAACCGATGTCTTGTTACCCTGTTTATGATTTATTATTTTATAAATTCCAAAAGTGGCTACTAATAAAATTACAGAGGCTGCAACACTATAAAACCACCTTTTTGTTTTTGCTTTATATTCAGGATTAAACTGAATCTTTAGCTCAGGTTTTCTTTCTGTCATGGTTTTATTCAGCCACTCAAGATTAGCCTCTATATTTTTTTCGTCTGTAAGCTCCTCAAAGAAAAGCATATTATGGTCATTGGCTTCAACCCAATTATCAAGTTCATCATGTTCTGATTCGGTAAGTGATCCACGAATATATCCTGCAATTAAATAAGCGATCCTGTAAGCTCCTTCATCAATACTTTTAATTGACTCGTCTTTCATGCCATTAAGGTAAAACTTTCACCTTGAAAACAAATCATCGCCTCATGAAAATAAGAGAGTGGAATCCAGGGTCAAAAGGGGGCAGGGTCAAAAAAATATTGTAAACAAAACCAGAAAGATAATCAACATTGGTTTTGATAAGGTAATACAAGGCCGATTTGCCACTGAATTTCACCATCTCTGCTATATTGCTATCTACTTCCAATTGTCAACGATAAATACCCGCTCATTCAACCTCTATCACCTGCTGACCGTTTGCAAATAATCCCGCTCGCAAAGCTTTTCATACGCGTTTCAAATCTATTTTAATTCATAAAATGTGCATTTTGAAATAATTTCCGAAGAAATTGAAAATAAAATAAACACATGATAAGGGCTGACTATAAAGAAAAACAAAGAATAGTAGACATTCTCGCCGCTTCGTTCGACGATAACCGAAGCGTAAATTACATTGCCAAACAGGATAAGAAAAGAGCAAAAAGAATAAGAAACCTGATGGCCTATTCTTTTGAAGTTTGTTATTTATTCGGAGAGGTTTTTTTAACAGAGGATAAAAAAGCATGCGCTCTTATTCTTTACCCCGACCAGAAAAAGACAACACTTAAATCAATCCTACTGGATATACAATTAATATTTGCCTGTATAGGGATCGAAAATATCAGGAAGGCACTTGCCAGGGAGGCAAAGATCACCAAACTACAGCCAAAAGACCATAGCTGCTATTTATGGTTTATTGGGGTTGATCCCCAATACCAGTATCAGGGGATTGGAAGTGACCTTCTTAAAGAAATCATTATCGATAGCAAGCGTAAACAAAGATCAATTTATTTGGAAACCTCTACAGGGAGAAATCTTCCCTGGTATAAGAAATTCGGATTTCAGATTTACAACGAACTTGACCTTGGCTATCGGTTATTTTTCCTCATTAAGAAGTAAAAAAGTAAAGTTGAATGCTAGTCTTTGGAACACAAATGCATGTTGTCACATTCATTTTTGTGATTATAGAAGTAGTCATCTTTTTCTATCTTCTGATATATCATTTAGCAAGGCCGGATGACAAAATTATCCTTCTGAATATAATTTTAATTTTTCTCCTGGTTATCTATAACGTTACAGGAGGTTTATTACCTGATCCCAACCTACCAGGCTCACCTTTTATTCAGGAAAGTATTGCTTACGGCACCGGATTTATTACCCCTTCTTATTTCCCCTATTACGTTTACAAAGCTTTCGGGTTGGAAAAAATGAAGTTCCATGCTTTTAGAGGAGTGTATTTTTTCCTGTTGTTTCCATACCTCCTATTTGTGGTTGTATTTGCCGTTTCCAATGACTTAAATGCCGCAAAAAATATTTTGATTTTACCGATGCTGTATGCACTATGGGTAATTTGTTCCCTTGTAAAAGCGATCAGGTTAAAATATGGAAATAACACCTACAATAGAGATTCTAAAGAAGAAATCGTTGTATTACTTGTAAGCATAACTCCCTGGGTAGGACTACCAATTATTGCCTATTACAATTTATCCCAGGCAACAGAAGCTCTTGTGAGTAATGGAGGCTTTCTTCTCCTGTTTGTTTTACAATTAGCAGGACACATAAAGCAAATTCGAATTGAACACGACAGGCTGGTGAAATCAGAAAGACGTCTTTTAAGTTGGAATACAAATCTTCGGAATGAGGTGAAAAAGAGAACGCGTGAGCTGGAAAAAATAAACGAACAAAGGGCCAACAATTTTATCAACCTCGTTCATGAAACGAAGACTCCGCTAACGCTGGTAAATAATTACCTGGAGGAATATATGGATAAGTACGGTTCGGTTGAAGAACTGAAGATGATCAAAAGCGGAATAAATAAATTGACGAAAGACGTTACAAGTTTATTCGATATTGAAAGATTTAGCAAAGGAATCGACGTTTATAACCATAACCGAATATCAGACTTTAGCAAGATTCTTAATCACACATTATTATTGTTTGAACACTATTCCCAAAAACAAAATTTTATTTGCGAAAAAGAAATTGAGGAAAATATTTTTATAAAAGCAGATCCAAACGCTATTGACAGAATTGTGAATAATCTTATAGAAAATGCATTTAAGTTTTCCGCTGATGATAAAAAAATTTTTGTGAGTTTGAAAAGCAATGTAAATGAAATCATCTTCTCAGTGAAAGATTATGGCATTGGAATACCTCTTGAGTTTCAAAAGAAAATATTTGAGCCATACTACCAGATAAACCACAAAAAGAATGGCTTGCAAGGCATGGGCTTGGGGTTGCCCATTGTAAAAAAGGTAGCAGATAGCTTAGGAGCGCAGATAAAAATTGAAAGCAATCCTCCTAAAGATACCGGAACAACAATCAGTATAATCTTCAAAAGGTATAAATTACCAGAAAGTAATGCATCTGTTGAATATCCGGATAAAAGGCAAATCTTGGGTTACCAACTGGAACAATTCGAGGTTAATGAACGTGCATTCGTGCCGGGCAGGCATTTACTTTTGCTCATTGAGGATAATCATTCAATGCTTCAATTCCTCTCAAAAAAATTGAGTAATAATTACAACGTTCTATGCTGTTTAAACGGAGTAGAAGCATTAAAAAAACTGCATGATTCTTTGGTTGTGCCCGATTTAATTCTCTGTGATATAATGATGGACAAAATGGACGGCTTTGCTTTTGCAAAAATTATTTCAGATCAACCCGCCTTTAATCATATTCCGATTCTTTTTTTATCTGCAAGATCAACTCCTTCAGATAAATTAAAAGGTCTCAGACTAGGAGCCATAGATTTAATTCAAAAGCCATTTTCTTTTCAGGTTTTAAATCAAAAAATAGAAGCAATAATTCAAACCATCAGCAAACAAAAAAGAGCCTTATTAGACTCTGCTGTTTCGAAGTTGGAAGTCTCTTATAAAGAAGAAAAGCAGGTCGGTCAAAGTATTAATCAAACCTGCAAACTTTATAATCTTACAGCAAGGGAGATAGAAATAGTCGAACTCATCCTTAGAGGAAGCACTTATAAAACAATTGGAAAAACATTGTTCATTTCTGAAAAAACTGTTTCAAAGCATGCGGAAAATATTTTCAGAAAAACAGGAGCGACCAATAAAATAGAACTGATCAATAAAGTTAGCAGTTCGAGAGTCTGAGTTTTTAAAAAATTCGAAAATAGTTGACGGTACTAACCCAACACAAACTGGGGGAACCATTAAAACCGTCTCTTTCAAGATTGGTAATGGCTATTCCAATTATTTCACCTTGTAAAAGCTGCAATTGATACATAGCAACCGGGTAGCCACGGATATAAGCCACAATTGCATTCAACCCCTCCATCTAACGGCACTGCATAAACGCTTTTTACAAAATCTTTGCAATCGCTTTTTGCTTCACAAATCCACAAAAATAATCCCGCTTGCAAACCTTTGTATAACTCCGTCAAATCTATTTCAATAGAAAAAATCTGGATTTTGAAATAATTTTCAAATTGAAAAGAAACAAAACATACGATCAGGGCCGGGAATAATGACAAAGAAAACTACATCGCGTTGGGAATAGAGAGCACCCTTCGTTCGATACAGCCGGGGAATTACAAAAGTATCTGCACTCGTTCAATTATTTTTTTATGTCCTTCACTGATTATGATATTGAGTGTATAAAAAAAGCAAAAAGCATCATTGATGCTGACACGAGTGTACATTATTCTATCGAAACACTGGCAGAAAAAGTTAGTTTAGGAAAAACAAAACTAAAAATGGGTTTCAGACTTAAATTTAAAATGGGACTCTTTGCTTATTTGAAAGAACAAAGAATGATAAAAGCC
>DASTXM010000116.1:0-6211 GCA_035765495.1 Hanamia sp. | reverse complement strand
AATATGGTTAAAGCCTTGAATACAAAGGTGATCTTTTTTATCTCGCGGGTAAGCGATATTTTGTTCATCTCTTTTTTCTATCTCAATGCTTTTCTCTTTATTCCGCGTTTTTTATATAAGAGAAAATACCTGCTTTATGCGGTGGAAATCATTTTTTATTTTGCTTTTTATGTAGCGGTGATGTGGATGTTGTGGAGCAATCTTACAAAAATGGATTTTACTTTCAACGCGCATTTTGTTGTCAGTTTTTTTCTGTTCATGTTTATTTTTGCGTGCAGTATTGCTTATAAAACGATACGCGACAAATTTATCCAGGACAGGCTGGCAAAAGAGAAAGAGACGGAACATCTTAAAACAGAATTGTCCTTGCTTCGCTCGCAGGCCAGCCCTCATTTTATGTTCAATGTGTTGAACAATATGGTCGCGCTCGCACGAAAACAATCTGACGAACTGGAGCCTTCTTTAATCAAATTTTCTTCGCTGATGCGTTATATGCTTTATGAAAATGAAGAAGAGAAGGTTTGGCTGGAGAATGAAGAAGAATATCTTCAAAGTTATATTGACCTGCAGCAACAAAGGCTGAGTAAAAAAGTAGTGGTTACAGTAAATATGTGCAAGGGCGATAAACCTTATCAAATAGACCCAATGTTGCTGATTCCTTTTGTAGAAAACGCTTTCAAGCATGGAACCGGTTTTATTGAAAATCCGCATATTGATATCGCGTTAGAAGCAAAAGATAATATTCTTTATTTTCGTGTAAGCAATAAATACGATCCTGCGTCACAGCAAATAAAAGACAAAGCAAGTGGTATCGGGTTGGCTAACGTCAGAAGAAGGCTTGATCTTTTGCATCCCGGAAAATATACGCTTCATATCACAAAGGATAACAACATGTTCACTATTTCCCTTCAAATAAATCTAACCTGATGATCCGATGCCTGGCAATAGATGATGAACCCTTAGCATTGGAATTGCTGGTAGATAATATCAGTAAAGTGCCATTTTTGAAGTTGATTGCTGGCTGCGATAATGTGATGGACGCAATGAAAGAAATGCAGCACGAACCGGTAGATCTTATTTTTTTAGATATTCAAATGCCCGGACTTACAGGCCTGCAGTTTATTGAAAGCATGACTGAAAAGCCAATGATCATCCTGATTACTGCTTATAAACAATATGCATTGGAAGGGTATAATCTTGATGTGACGGATTACCTGGTAAAGCCGGTGTCTCTCGATCGTTTTATGAAAGCCTGCAACAAAGCAAAACAATTGTTCGAATTAAAATCAACTCCTAAAATTGCAGCTAAGCCGGAATATATTTTTGTAAATGCGGATTACAGCATGGTGAAAATAACGCTTACCGACATCATTTATATTGAAGGGTTGAAAGATTATATCAGTTTCCATCTTAAAAGTACCAAACATCCGCTGGTAACGAGAATGCCGATGAAAACGATTGAAGAGCAATTGCCGTCATCAACTTTTATTCGCATCCATAAATCTTATATTGTTTCAATTTCTTTTATAACAGCAATCAGAAAATCAAGCATATTTATTGATTCACTGGAACTGCCGCTCAGCGATACTTATCGCCATACCGTTTCTGCACTTACCGGAAATTTTTAGGGTCTCTTGCCGGTTGCCCAAAATATTTTTACTATTTCGTCGCAGGATTTTAACCGCTTATCTCATTTACTTAAAATGACACTTCCGGCAAAGTAGTTTTGCAGTCAAATTAAATCAGTTATGAAAAAAATAATTTTAGCGGCCCTGGTTTTTGTTGCGGCTCAGGCATATGCTCAATATCCAAAGGCAATGCCGGCGGCGATGAAAAGCAGCGGACATTTATATGGAAAAATCACAGATGCTGATGGTAAACCGGTAGAGGGTGCTTCGGTTCTGTTGCTTCATCAACAAATGGATACAGCTACCAAAAAAATGAAGATGCTTCTTGTTACCGGAGTTATGTCAAAAAATAATGGAGATTTTGACTTCACCGGTGTACCGGTAATGGGAAAATTGCAACTGCGGGTTAGCAACAGTGGGTATAAAACGCTTATACAAGATGTTTCATTTAAACCGGGAGGCGGATTTTCATTTGATAAGGATCTTGGCAACTTAAAACTGCAAACTGACGCAAAAGTGCTGACCGGCGTAACCGTCGTTGGTTCAGCACCTGCTTTAAAAATGGATATTGACAAAAAAGTATTTAATGTAGAAAAAAATATTGTGAGCGCCGGTGGAACTGCAGTAGACGTGATGCGGAACGTGCCTTCAGTGCAGGTAGATATTGATGGAAATGTAAAGCTGAGAAATGCCGCCCCTCAAATTTACGTGGATGGGCGTCCAACTACTTTATCCCTTGATCAGATACCGGCAGATGCGATTCAAAGTGTAGAAGTAATCACCAATCCTTCTGCGAAATACGACGCCTCTGGTGGTAATGCAGGAATATTAAATATTGTTTTGAAAAAAAATAAAGCAAGTGGTTACAATGGAAATATTTCTGCCGGTGTTGACAGCCGGGGAGCGATCAACGGCGGTGCTAATTTTAACGTAAGGCAAAATAAGTTCAATTTTTCAGCAGCGGGTATGTTGCACCAAATCAAAGGCAATACAACCGGCACCACTGACCGTACAAATCTTGGAGACACGCTCACAAAGGTTTCTCAAACAGATATCAGTAAAATGAACGGTGCGTTTGTTTTCGGAAAATTAGGCCTTGATTATTATGTTACGAATCGCGCTACTATTTCGCTTGGACTGATTAAAGTGCATGGTAAATTTGATCCCAATGAAACCATTCACTCGACTACTGATAGTTTGTTGGACAGCGGAGTAAAAAGTGCTAACAGCGTCCGCTACACTTCCGGCTCCAGAACTTTTGATGCCAATGGATTGCAGCTGGATTATGTATATAATTTTCCAAAAGACGGTGAGCAACTAACGGCAAATGGAAATTATTTTTCAGGAGCAAACGACGGAAGTTCTTTATATACCACCAATTATTTGAATGGGAACTCTATTGGAGGAACACAACTCCAACAGGTTTCCAATGACGGTAAAATTAAATTCCTGACGATGCAAACTGATTATGCTTTACCTTTTGGCAAACAAAAACAGTCGAAACTGGAAGCGGGTCTGAGGTTCCAGCAACACCAGATTGAACAGAATAATGATAATTTTACAGGAACAACAAGTGATAACCTCGTAAAAATTCCATCAGGTACCAATGATTATAAAAGTACTGACAATGTTTTTGCAGGATATGTAAGCGTGAAAAGCAGCATTAAGAATTTTGGTTATGAAGTAGGTCTCAGAGCAGAAAGTTCCAACTATAATGGCGAATTAACCAATACGGGCGAACAATTCAGCAATAAATACCCGGTGAGTTTGTTCCCGTCTTTATTCCTCAGTCAGAAACTGAAAAATAACCAGGAATTGCAGTTTAGTGCTACACGTCGTATTAACAGGCCAAACTTCTTCCAACTAATTCCTTTCACTGACTATACGGACAGTCTAAACATTACACGAGGTAATCCTGCTCTCGTTCCTGAATTCACCAATTCATTTGAAATGAGTTACAGCAAAACTTTTAAAAAGGGAAATAGTTTACTTGGATCAATTTATTATAAACATTCCAATAACCTGATCACGCGCTATCTTAGCCCGGGAACGAATCCATTTACCGGCAAAAATGACATCATCAATACCTATATCAACGCCAACTCAAGTTATTCTTATGGGGCTGAAGTGACTTCTATCAATAAGCTGGCCAAATGGTGGGACCTGACAACGAATGTAAATGTTTATCAATCGAAGATCAATACTTCCAACATTCCGGGTAGTGCTTCACAGGATGCATTGGTAAGCTGGTTTGGGAAATTGAATAGCAATTTTAAACTGCCTAAATCTTTCAGCATACAATTATCCGCAGATTATCAAAGCAAAACAAATCTGCCTGTCAATAATAACCAGGGTGGACCAGGTGGCGGTGGACCTTTTGGACAGGCACAAAGTTCTTCACAAGGATACATTAAATCCTTCTGGGGCACTGACATTGCTGTAAAGAAAAGTTTTCTTAAAAACAACGCAGCTTCAGTAAGCGTTAGCATGAATGATATTTTCCGCACACGAATCCAGGATCAGTATTCTGAAAGCCCTTACTTCGTGCAGAATTACAGCCGCTTGAATAATCCTCAGATCGTGCGGGTTAATTTCACTTATCATTTTGGAAAAATGGATGTGAACTTATTCAAACGCCAGAATACAAAAGCAACCGGAGCACAGGATTTGATGCAAATGGCGCAGTAAGGCTGGCGGCTTAAAGCAGGACTTATGAAACAGGAAGAAAGATTTTACACTTTTTATTAGGGTGTAAGATCTTTCTTTTTTTCCCTGAAAGTGTGCACTCCCAGGCAACGGATACCTTTCGCATACTTGTCTGATACCTTTCGCATACCTTTCCCTAGTCTTTCCCTAGTCTTTCCTATACTCTCCTCATACACTCCTCATACTCTCCTCATACACTCCTCATACTCTCCTCATACACTCCTCATACTCTCTTCATACTCTCCTCATACTCTCCTCATACTCTCCTCATACTCTCCTCATACTCTCCTCATACTCTCCTCATACTCTCTTCATACTCTCTTCATACTCTCTTCATACGAAACTCATACTCTCTTCATACGAAACTCATACTCTCTTCATACGAAACTCATACTTAATTTTACTGCTAATCCCACTGATTTGCAGGGTTTGCAAATAAAAAAATGGCCGGAAGTTGTTTAATTCCAGCCATTTTTTTATTTTATTTTCCAATTTTATGGATTGGTTGAAGTCCATTTGTTGTTGTCCACATCGACATCAGGGAAAATGTTTTCAGGATCAATGGTTACAGATTTTAATTTTTCTGTTGAATTGATTTTCTGAACCCATGTATTTCCATTTTGCCAGATTTCAACCGGCACTTTCAAAGTATCTGATTTTCCGCTTTCAGTTTCATACTGAAGGTACAAAGGCATTGCCATTTTATCCTTATTTACCACGGTTACCAAAGCACCTTTTGCCGGATCATTGTCAACATATTTTACATCGGTAATCTCCTGGTCTAATTTGTAATTCTTAATAAACATTCCTGTCCAGAACCAGCCAAGGTCTTCTCCAGCTACATTTTCTATGGTTCTGAAAAAATCCCACGGAGTCGGATGTTTGTAAGCCCATCTTTTGATATAAGTTCTGAAAGCATAATCAAATCTTTCAGCCCCAAGAATATCATTTCTTAAAAGGCCCAGAGCATATCCCGGTTTGCTATAAAGTGCAGTTCCAATGTTCCTTTCAAAAAGTGCATCCGGCTCGCTCATTACAGTTTCGCTGTTTGCGCCAAACATTCTTTTGTACATAGAGCCATTATTTTGCCTTTTGCGCACATATTCACCATTATTAAAATCCTGTGTGGAAAGTCCGTTGATGAACGTATTGAATCCTTCATCCATCCAGCCATATTTTCTTTCGTTGCTTCCCACGATCATCGGGAACCAGGTATGCCCAAACTCATGATCTGTAACGCCCCAAAGTCCTGCTCCCTTTGATTTTGCATTACAAAAAACAATTCCCGGATATTCCATTCCATTGATGTTACAGGCCACGTTGGTTGCATTATCGTAAGGAAATTCAAACCATCTTTTTGAATATCCTTCCAGTGCGGCTTTTACATATTCTGTTGACCGCTCCCATGCATTGTTTCCGTTGGATTCAACAGGATAAACACTTTGTGCCAATCCTTTTCTTCCTGAAGGAAAATTAATTTTTGCGGCATCCCAGATGAATGCTTTGGAAGCCGCCCAGGAAACGTCTCTTGAATTTTTCATTTTAAAATGCCAGGTGATATTTCCTTTTTGTGGACGTGAAGCAGGATCGGTAACTTCTTCAGCGCTGCGAATGACAACTGTCTTATCACTTTTCTTTGCTTCGTCAAATCTTTTCAGCTCTCTTGGAGTTAAAACATCTTTAGGATTTTGAAGAATACCGGAACCAACCACGATCAGATTAGCCGGCGCGGTAACGGTGTAATCAAAATCTCCGTAATCCAAATAAAATTCACCAGCGCCAAGATATGGCAATGTGTTCCATCCTTCAATATCATCGTACACACACATTCTCGGATACCATTGTGCGATCGCGTAAATCTTTCCATTCTTTGTGGG
>DASTXM010000115.1:0-9261 GCA_035765495.1 Hanamia sp. | reverse complement strand
GCACAAAGTCTGGTGATCTGCAATCCGGAAATGTATTCAGCAAGATGCGCAGCGTGTGTCCCAATGTCTCCCATTGCGCCTGCCTTTCCTGATTTCTTGGGATCAGTACGCCATGAAGCCTGTGCATTTCCTTCTCTTTCTGACAGGCGGCTCAGCCATCCCTGGTTGTATTCTACAATGATCTTCCTGATCTTTCCCAACTCGCCATTCTTCACCATTTCACGCGCCTGCTTTACCATAGGGAATCCTGAATAAGTATGGGTAAGACACAAGGTCAAACCACTTTCTTCAAGCTTCTTTTTTAAATCTTTTGCTTCCTGTAGAGTGAAGGTCATCGGTTTTTCTACCACTACATTAAAACCGTGATCAAGCGCCATTGCAGCAGGAGCGTAGTGTGCAAAATTGGGCGTAACGATGGTGATGAAATCAATACGCTTGTCTGGTGGCATCTCACTTTCTTTTTTGATCATCTCTTCAAAAGAAAGGTAAGTTCTGTCTTCCGGCAAAAACAATTCTTTTCCTGATTCTTTTGCAATCTGGGGATTGATGCTTAAAGCGCCGCAACTCAATTCGATCAATCCGTCCATGTTGGCAGCGATCCTGTGTATGGCACCGATAAATGCATCTTTGCCGCCGCCAACCATTCCCATTCTAAGTTTTCTCATATCAAAAGGTTTTAAAAAAATTAAGAAAATATATTCTGCCTCAAGGTTGCCAACCTTTTAATATTTTATTTATAGTTCCGAAGCATGGAACTTTAAAGGTTGGCAACTTTAAAAAATCGTTATTTTGTTTGTTTACTGCTTTTCCTAAAAGCTAATACATTCTTTCAACTCTTTTTCCGTATAGGCAAGGTTGTGTTTTTTCAATACATCCTCGGGAACACCGTTCCATTGGTTGGGCGTGTTACCCATGTAGCCAACGTCCTTTACACCAATTTGCGAAGTGTAAAAACCGGTGGCCGTAAGGTTGCGCATCAGGTTAAAAAAGTTTACGCCCTGCTTCATTTCAGGCTTCGCCTTTTTGGGCCATGCTATTTCATCCACCATTTCCATTTGCTGCTGGTGATTGCAATCTGCGAAAGCGTGACCATACCTGTTCAGGCATTTCATGTCAAGCCACTGAAGTCCGCCACGCATAGGCACCTGGTGATCCGGCTGATCTTTTACTATAAATTCTATAAAGTCAGGAACTTTAGCATCTGAAGCACTTCCGCTTACATCATCCTTTGGAATAATGATATCCCCAAGAATGGTGATGGTTTTCATCTCATGAGAGGTGAAAAAAGTGTAACCATTTACTTCATCTAAATGTTTCACTTCTTCTTTCATCAGGCCGGGGTGCTTTTCGGCAGTCTTGTCCGGCGCCTTTTTCAAAACTTCTTTCTTGTTGGAAGTCTCACACGCTTCCAATAAAAAACCTGAGGAGACGGTTCCCAGAACCATTACTTTCAGTGATTTTCTTCTGTCCATTTTTATGAGTTATGATTTTTAAGTTTTTCTTAAGCTTTCCTTAATTTTCTTACTTTACAAGGCTAAAAGTTTTTCAGCATCCAGCATCCAGCATCCAGCATCCAGCATCCAGCATCCGGCATCCAGCTATCCGCTAAATCTCATTTTTCTTCAACTGGTCAACAATGTATTCAGATGTCCGCATTGACAAGGCAAGAATCGTCCAGGTAATATTTTTATCGCCTTGCGAAACAAATTGCCCTCCATCCACATTGAATAAATTTTTACATTCATGTGCCTGCGCATATTTGTTCAATGCAGAAGTTTTAGGGTCATTGCCCATCCGGATCGTTCCAGCTTCATGAATAATATTTCCGGGGGCATGCAATCCATAATTATTTTCCGGTCCGTCATCATCACCCCAAATGGAAACTGCTCCCATTGAATGCAAAATGCTCGCAAACGTTTCCTTCATGTGCTTCGCCTGCTTGATCTCATAATCAGAATATTTCGTATGAAAGCGCAACACCGGGATTCCATACACATCCACTGTATCCGGATCAATTTCACAATAATTGTCATAGCGCGCAACGGCCTCCCCGCGGCCCGCCATCCCAACATGGGAGCCAAAGAAATAACGGTAATCTTCTTTTAATGAAGCGCCATAACCGCCGGCTTCTTTTTGTTTACCCTTGACTTTATAAGTGCCGTTCAGGTTTTCGATGCCCCATTGGAAACCGTACAAAGGCATTCCAAAACCGCCACCATATTCAATATGATAACCACGGGGGAAATCCAGTTTTTTGTTATCGAGCCACCATGGCGTATATACGTGCATTCCGCCAACACCATCTTCATTATAACGCTTACGGTCAAATAATTCCGGAATAACGCCGCCCATGTCAGCCCCGGTTGAATCATGCAAATAGTGACCAACGACATCACTTCCGTTGGCTAATCCGTTTTGATGGCGTGGTGATTTTGAGTTCAACAATAGTCTTGCAGATTCGCAGGTGCTTGCACCAAGAATAACTGTGCGACCCATCACCTGGTATTCCTGCATGTCGGTCTTGTCCACGTAAGAAACACCGGTAGCAAGTCCTTCTTTATTCGTCAGAATTTCCCGTGCCATTGCATTCACGACTAAATCCACATTTCCTGTTGCAAGTGCCGGAAGCACCAAAGCAGAAGAAGAAGAAAAGTCGGCGAATATTTTACAACTACGTCCGCATTGTGCGCAATAAAAACACTGCCCGCGTGAGTCATTTATTTTTTTGGTAAGAATAGAAAGCCTTGAAGGGATAACCGGGATACCAATGCCGGTGGCCGCTTTCTTGATCATCAATTCATGCAATCTTGGTTTTGGTGGTGGCAGGAAAATACCATCAGGCGCATCTACCAATCCCTCATTAGTGCCGAAAACGCCAAGGAGCTTGTCTATCTTATCATAGTAAGGTTTTACATCATCATAACTGATTGGCCAGTCCTCGCCGAGACCATCAATACTTTTATGCTTAAAATCTTTCGGTCCGAAACGAAGTGAAATTCTTCCCCAGTGATTGGTTCGTCCGCCCACCATTCTTGCGCGCCACCATTCCCAGTTCGAATCTTTGGCATTCGTATAAGGTTCACCGTCGATGTGCCATCCCCAGTAACAGCCATCAAAATCTCCGAAAGGACGAAACTTGGTGCTGGCGCCCCGTCGCGGCGATTCCCATGGGTTCTCTAATTGCTTGGAATCTACCGCGGGATTATAATTTGGCCCTGCTTCGAGCAAACAAACTTTTAATCCTGCTTTTGATAAAACGTAAGCCGCCATTCCGCCGCCGGCACCTGAGCCGATGATAATTGCGTCGTATTTTTTTGGCTGAACTTTGATCTGAAAATCTCCCATACCTGTTAACTGGATTTTAAAAATGAGGCATGAAAGTAGGAATTCTTGATTAAAATAAAAGTGATTTTTTTGCGACGCAATGAAAATGACGGTTTGTTTACTAAAAAAGTAGAATAAAAATATTGTACATTCACTTCAAACCCGATAACCATGTGGTAAAAAAATAAAACAACATTTCCATAAAATTTACATCCAAAAACTATTACGTTTATTCTATCAAGATTGGCCTTGGATAAATTCCCCAGCACCTTTCCCCTGATTTTTCCAGTTCACTTAAAGTGTTGTAAAAATTCTTTTCATAACGGCCACCCACATATGCTTTTTGTAATGATTGAAATAGCTTTTCTTGTTTATAATTATTTCGGGGGAAGGAGTTAGGATGAGTAAATCTAAAGGACACCTTTCTTTCGCTTGATCATAGCTTCCTGGACTTCTTCAAACTCTTATCACTGGCCTGGGATAGACTTCACGGTTCGGTAAAAAGATTGCAGATGAATCTGCGGTTAGGATATGGATGTGACAGAACATATGTTGCGTAACATCCACTAGCTTTAGACGTTGGGAAGAAATTCCCATGATCTTATTTTTAAATAAAAAAAATTATTATATTTGATTACTCATAAACAGTTAGTTTTGGTGCGGCCCTTGTTTCTACAAGGGCCAAAATATTTTCAGCTTTTTCGACCTGGAAAAGAATTTATTTCCAACTTCTGGCAGCTAAAATGAATAAATAAATGATCTGAAAGAATGGAACAAAAAGATGATGCAGTTGTTGAGCTATTCACAATTCCGCCAATGATCAGGGTTTCCCTTATCTGTTACCCTAACTCTTGCACACAAAACTGGATGGTTACCTTGCGCCTTTACAGACTCATGTGCTTCCTTTTGAGTTTTGTATTTTTTATTGTCAACAGAAGTTCCACCATCTCTTTCAATCTCATAATGGCTAATTGCTTCGCTTTCCTGCCTTGCCTTTGGCTTCGGCTCAATAAAAACTCTCATGTAGGGCAATTTTAATTAAAAATCATTAGCGCAAGCAAGCGAAACATGGGGAAAAACCGGACAATATTTCGCTTGATTTTGATTATAAAGCTATGAATGAAACAGCCATTTTTGGGAGGGTGTAAACACCCTTTTTGCAGGAAGTTTAAACGGTTTTTTTGGAATCATACATTTCCTCGGGTAAAAAAAATTAAAATTAACCGGATTAGGACTCCACGATCCTGTTCCTGAATGCATACATCACCAATCCTACCCTTGTCTTCATATTAAGTTTAGCAAACAGGCTATCCCTGTAACCATCAACAGTACGGGGACTTACAAACATTTTTTCTGCTATCTCCTTATACGTTAGTTCGCTACAAACCAATTTCAGAAAGGTTATTTCCCTTTCATTTAGATCGACATCCTTTATTAAAGGTGATAAAGCGTGGTCTGAAGTATTTATTGAATGAATCAACTTGCCCGTTACCATTTCATTATAATAAAATCCTTTCGTAACCAGTGACTCAAGGGCTGCTTTTAATTCAGACGGTTCACAGTCCTTTAAGATATAACCTTTAGCGCCTGCTTTAAACATTTTGATGATGTCGGTTTCTTTATCATACATCGAGAGTGCCAGGATCTTTATTTCCGGATGATTATCTTTCAACCATAAGGAAGTTTCCAGGCCATTCATTATGGGCATGTGGATATCCATTAAAATAATTTCCGGCAGATTATACTGGTCAAGTTGGTCAATAAAATGAGCCCCATTATCCGCCTGGAACAAAACTTCATACTCACCAAAACTTTCAATCAACTGCGCCAGTCCATTCCTTAGTAAAATGTGATCATCAATTAAAACAATTTTATTCATTTGCAGCATTTTGAAGTGGTAGTAAAAGAGAAACATTTATAGTGGTTCCTACTCCCGGATTTCCGGATATGGTCATTTGAGCTCCAATCATTTCTGCTCTTATCCGCATGTTCTTCAAACCCAAGCCGTTCTTGTTTGCCTCCTTATCAGAATATCCCTTTCCATTATCAACAATTTGAAGATTGAAATAATCTTCACTATAAGTAAGGGTGATTTTAATTTCTGTGGCTTCTGCGTGCTTTATAATATTGTGAAGTGCTTCCTGCACAATTCTAAAAAGAACAAGTTGTTTCTTATCATTAAGTGTAAATGAGTTACCGGATTCTTTAAAATGAATATCGTATCGATGCGTCTTGCCTATTATATCCAGTTCATATCGGATGGCATTCGAAAGTCCCATGTCTGTTATATATTCTGCATCAAGACTTTTTGAAAGATCTCTGAGATCTTGTATAGCCTTGCTGATCAGGATTCTGCTATTATTAATCTTTTCCTGCATCAATGCACCTTGTGTACAATCCATTGTATTAATATTTAATTTTACAAGGCTTAGAACCTGACCAATATTATCGTGGATCTCCTGGGAAATATTCTTAAAGGTTTGTTCCTGAATTTCCAGTCTTGTTTGTAAAACTTCGTTCTTGTGCAGATTAACCAGTAGTTCCTTTTCCCTGAAAAATTTCATTTGCCTTTTTTGATAAACCAGCACAAGGCTGATGATAGATCCGGTTATCATTATTATAAACAACGATAAGAAAGCGATGATTAAGACCTCTTGTGATAATTCGTCCATAATGCACCAGTTAATGCAAAAAGGCTACCTGTGAAAAGCAAAATGTTGGGGATCACCCACAAGAGAGTCAGCAGGTAACGATTCTTATGTACATAAGCAATAGAAATTTTTTCTGTAAGGTAATAATATGTAAGGAGAACCAGGAAACTCCCGGAAAAATAAATCAAATAACTGCAAACGATCCAAAAATTAAAGTTAGCAAATAATGGTTTTTCGGATACTTCCTGTATTGATTGCCGAAAAAACATAAAGCACATAACGAGGACACTTAAGCTTAGGGTTGCAAAACCAATACTGTCAAACATATTAACCTTACCATAAACAATGACTCTAAAAAATATTAAGAGGAGATTTAAGAAAAATATCAAAAACACAATTTTGCGGTTAGTATCTGAATGAAGATTTATGCCAAAGTACCAGGAGAAGAAAAGTATGGAGCCAGGCAACAAACAATAATTGTAAATAAGGGTGTTTTGTTGATGTTGTACAGCCAGGTATGCCGCATAGAACATTATCAGAGCACTAAAGAGATAAAACACAATTGCTATTGACTCATTCCACTTTTTGGTAACCAAGCAGTGAAATAAAAAAGCCAGGAAGTATATAAAATATGAAACTGGTTCTAACGTATTGGTTATAATAGGAAACACAATGTAAGATAGTAACGATTCATTGAATTTGTTGAAGGTTGAATGGAAGCATTTATAACCACTACCTATATAACGCCGAATTTATCTATGCCCAGGATATCCTTTCGTGCCATTTTTGAAATGCCGGTTACTATGTTACCATGTTCTCAATGAAAATAACCTAGGGCGTTCCCGTCGGGTCACATGGAGGCACCGGGCAACCGGTAACGGTATCAAGTGGATCAGAAGTTGAAGCAGTTGTTCCGCTTGTACTTTTTTTGAATGCTTCGGCATCCACAGTCAATTGAGCAACCTGCTTTGCTGGATTTTCCGGATCAGGGATCAACTTATATCCAACATTAACTAAAAAGTAATCCGGCTCCAGATTCATCAGTTTCTGAATTGAACTGGCATCGAAGTAGAAAGTCATGTATTTTCCCATAAGAAGATTTTTTTAGCGAAAGTTTGCTTTTTTTCCGATAAACGAAACAGTCTTTTCACTGTTTTTTTAGTGTCTTTTCACCCTGAGAAATTGGGTTAGAAAACACCCACTTTCTGGAATCCTATATTGACCTTTAGTCTTATTTTTTCTTGGTATAAAACAAGGCTAGATGCTACGCCGCTGTAATAAAAGCCATCTCTTTACATATGCGCACTCTTTATCAAATTTTAATTACAAAAAAATTTATCAAACATGAAAAAGTTAATTTTCGCTCTCTTATCATTGGTTTTACTTTTATCCTTTACAAAAAAAGATATCTACCCTTCTGTAAACAAACCTCTAAAAAGTTTAATGTGTGGCAAACCGTATAATTTGACTGCTACAAAAGACAATAGTGAAGTTGTACTTAGTTGGACAATTGATGATGTTTCGAGTCTTATCAGTTGCAGCTATGGAGGTTATTTTAACTGTAGTAGTTGCGGTATTGGTGGTGGGCCGGGCGTTGTAAACTTTAGCGGATCCACCAATGTTTGGCCCATAAGAATATCTTGTCCTTCTAGTGCAACTAGTATTCGTTATTCAGTTAATGCGTATTTTCAAGGGTGCGGTCACTTAGACTCCGATCCCGTATTTATTTATTTCCCGTAAATTAGTGCAATAAAGAGATGGTTTTTTATGAAACTATTGCTTTTTATTTTATTTATCATTTCATTTCCGGTCAGGTTATTATCACAATTACCTCCTTGCAAAGATTCTTTTCCAAAATCCTTATTGCTTAATAACTCTTTTGAAGAATATTCCGGTTGCGGTACTGAAGAATATGGTGGAAATTTTGAGGGAGGGTTTATTGATGGTCCCGTAACGTCCGGAGGAATTAAAGTTGATGACTGGCACTCTTTCACAGTAAATACATGGGAAGTCCGATATTTTAATTTTGATTGCGGCAGTAAGCAGTTCAACAGTATTTTTGATACGACTGCTTTTTTGCAAGATCAGCCATGTTCTTATGGGTTAGGAAAAGTACCGATGCCTTTGCCGGCTGGGAATGGATTTATTGCAATTACCGAGAACGATGCTGGCAAATTTGTAAAAGAGACTTCCATTGTAAAGAATTATATTACTTCTTGCCTTTCCCAACCATTGTACGCAGGGCAGAAATATTTGCTCACTTTTTATTTTGGCTTTGGCACCTCAGTTTCAACAACATGTCCTCGTGGATATCCTCATAAGTCGCAAAGCCCCTACACAGTTGCTATTTTTGGCAGGCAGGATTGTCCCGGCTATCCTTTAAGAGTTCCGCCTGGTTCACCTGAATTGATGGGTGGATGTTTAACCAATAGCTCGGGTTGGGTGCAATTGGGAACAGCTACTTTAAAGGGAAATAATGAGTGGGTGACTGCTGCTATTGAATTTACTCCTCAAACTAATATTGCCTGCATCGGCATTGGGCCGGACTGTTCGAATCATAGTTTTGATCCTGACTTTTATTATACTTATTCTCTTCACTATATGGATAAATTGGTCCTTGCACCTATTGCTGATTTTTCGTTCAGGAATATCACGGCCGTTTCAGGAGATGTGTGTAATGGCCATTTTGTATTAAAAGCGCCGCCTTACCTCAATTCAACCTACCAATGGTATAAAGACCAGGTTTTAATACCCGGCGCCAAATCAGAAACTTATACGGTTCCTGATAAACCGGAAGCGGAAGGAAATTATGTAGTGAACATAGGCCGGCCTTATAATACCTGCTTAAACAGTTTGCCCTTTTCGGTAAAGTTTTCAAGCCTTAAAATATTTACACTGGGTAACGATACGACACTTTGTGAGCCTTCATCGATTACCCTGAATGCAAAGACACCGGATGCTACCAGCTACCTGTGGCAAAATGGTAGTACGGATGAGACTCAGCAGGTTGACAGTTCCGGACAGTATTGGGTGAGGCTCACAGATGAGTATGGTTGCGTAAAACACGATTCAATTAATATAAAAGTGCAGGTATGTGAAAACTGTCGTTTGTTTATCCCATCCGCTTTTACACCTAATGGCGACGGATTGAACGATGTATTTGAAACCACACCGCAATGCAAGTATATCGGTCTTACCGGCTTTGACTTTCAGATATACAACCGCTGGGGGCAACTCGTGTTCAGAACGAATGATATGCATAAAGGATGGGATGGGAAGTACAAAA
>DASTXM010000114.1:0-8347 GCA_035765495.1 Hanamia sp. | reverse complement strand
GTATAAGAAAAATAATACCTTCCACCCATTATTGTGCAAGAGAAATATATAAAAGGATTCAGTTAATAAAAGAACTAATATTGAACAGGAGAAAGTTGGATATTACTAATTGAGAAAGATATTAATCATATCGCCCCACTTTCCCCCATCCAATCTTGCAGCCGTTCACCGCAGCCGTTTGTTTGCCCGGCATCTTCCTTCTTTTGGATGGGAACCTATTATACTTACAGTAGATGGTAAATTCTATGAAGAGGACGGGGATGATCAATTAACCGGGTTACTGCCGGCAAATTTGAAGATTGAAAAGGTAAATGCTTTCGGCATTACCAGTCCAAGGATAATAGGTGATATAGGTTTGAGGGCTTTTTTTCAGTTGTACAGGCGCGCAAAACAGATCATTCAAAGAGACAGGATCGATTTTTTATACATTCCCATTCCTTCCTTTTATACCGCCTTATTGGGAAGGTGGTTACATTTCAGTACCGGAATACCTTATGGAATTGATTATATAGATCCGTGGGTGCACACATTCCCGGGAAGCCAACAAATTTTCTCGAGACATTGGTGGAGTACACGATTGGCAAAATTGCTGGAACCGGTAGCTGTTAAGAAAGCAACATTGATCACGGGCGTATCGGAAAAATATTATGAACCGGTGCTTGAAAGAAACCCCCTTTTGAAGGCGAAAGCCATAAATGACGCTATGCCTTATGGAGGAGAAATTGAAGATCACGTGGCGGTAAAACAACTTGGTCTCAAACCTTATCTTTTCCAAAATAAAGCGGATAAAGTTCAGCTGGTATACGCCGGCGCAATGTTGCCCAACGCTTACAAGATACTCGAAGATATATTTGAAAGTATACGGGAAAACTTCCAGGTTTTTAATACAACAGAATTTCATTTTATCGGAACGGGTAAAACGGCGAATGATGCTGCAGGATATAATGTAAAGCCATTGGCTGAAAAGCATGGATTATGGCAAGAAGTAGTCTTTGAGTATCCGAAAAGAATACCTTACCTGGATGTATTGGTTCATTTGGAAGCCGCCAACGGGATTTTTATCCTGGGTAGTACGGAAGCGCATTACAGTCCATCGAAAGTCTACCAGGGTATTTTATCCGGAAAACCTTTGCTGGCGGTTCTTCACAAAGAAAGTACTGCAGTAAAAGTGATTGAATCTACAGGAGCAGGGGTGGTGCTGTCTTTTGAAGAAAGTGATGCATGGAAGATCGGGAATGAATTCCCGGGGACTTATAAGGAATTTCTCAAAATGGCTTGCGAATACAATTTTGCCAACATCAACATGAACGCTTTGGACGAATACTCTGCGGGAAATATAACCCGCAAATTAGCTGACTTGTTAAACAAGGCAATTGCATTGAAAGATTAATGGAAAGTAACAGCAAAAAGATCTCAGTAGTCCTTCCCGTGTATAATGGTTTGCCCTTCCTGGAATCATCGGTGCACTCTGTTTTATTGCAATCCTTTCCGGATTTTGAATTATTAATCGTTGATGACCGGTCTGATGATGGAAGCCTGGAATATTTACAATCGTTGAATGATCCGAGGATACGGTTATTTATAAACGAAGCCAACAAGGGACTGTTTTACAATCTTAATTTTCTAATCCGGAGAGCGGGAAGCCCGTTGATAAAGCTCTGGGCACAGGATGATGTGATGGATTTGAATTGCCTGCATGAAATCCTTTGTTTTCATGAAAGGTATCCACAGGTTGGATTTAGTTATTCGGCAAGGGAAATTATCAATTTAAAGGGAGCGGTAATAACAGGCGCAAAACCTGATGCAACGCCGGAATTAATTAGTACCTCCCTTCACAGCAGGATTGCTTTCTTTACGGGTTCGATTGCAGGTAATATTGCGAATGTGACTTTGACCAGAAAGGCCCTTGAAACAGTGGGATTATTTGATGAGTCAATGAAGATCAGTGGCGATTTTGATATGTGGGTGAGGATCGCCGAAAAATATCCGGTTGGATTTATCAATAAACCAATTGTTCAATTAAGGGATCACCCGGGGCAACTCAGCAGGCAGGAAAAATATTACCCGGATCATTTGAAGGAAGACCTGAAGGTTTACGCTTATCTTTTTAAGTACGCGTCTCCGGCTGAAAAAAAAGAAGGGAGAAGGTTGCTGCGCAACCATAAGTTGCTTTTCTATTATACCTTAATGATAAAAGCCTTTTTGAAAGGATCATTTAAGACGGGAATTTCTTTCTACCGGACTTTAAGCAGGTTTGATAATATCTACTTAATGACATTTTATTTTGTGAAGAACAGAATACTTCTAAGGGAAAACTACTTGAAAATCCATATAGATAACTCAGCATTTTTTGAACGGGTTCCTTTGGCAAATACTGATTCATAAGAAGTTTGAAAAGGCTGTTTAATATATTCACTTTTATTAAGAACCATCCTTTGGCATCCAAAAACAGGATCGCCTCCTATTCAAGATTTATAACCTGGCAAATCCGGCAGTTTATTAAGCCCGGTGATCGCGTTTGTCAATTTGTGGAGAACAGTAGACTCATTATTTCAAAAGGAATGAAGGGTGCTACCGGAAATATTTATTGCGGGCTGTTGGAATTCGAGGAAATGGCTTTCGTTTTGCATTTTTTGCGACCCGGTGACCTGTTCGGTGATATTGGTGCGAACGTTGGTGTTTACAGCATTCTCGCGACAAAAAATGCCGGGGCGCGGGTAATTGCGGTCGAGCCAGGCCTCGAAGCTTTTCAACGATTACAACAGAATGTTGAAATGAATAATGTTGAGGATTTGGCGGTGCTTTTGAATTTAGGTGCATCTTCAAAAGAAGGGAAGTTACCTTTTACCCAAAATTTGGATGTAGTTAATCATGTACCTGTAGATCATGAATTGAATCAGTCGCAGTTTACTGAAATATCAGTAAAGCCTCTTGACAAGATTTTTGAAGATGAATATCCTATACTTCTAAAAATTGATGTGGAAGGTTATGAGTATGATGTTTTAAAAGGTGCGAGTGAATTATTGGCGTCGGATCGTTTGTTGGCTATAATTATCGAATTGAACAATAGCGGAATGAGATATGGTCGCAAGGATAAGGATGTTCATGAAATGTTGAAAAATATGGGATTTTTGCCTTACCGCTATGAGCCTTTTTCACGAAAGCTGAAACGACTTGAAAGCCCGGGGAATTTTAATACGCTTTATTTGAGACAATTTGATTTTATAAAAAGCAGGCTTGATTCTTCAAGGAAGTTTAAAGTTATTGGTAAGACATTCTGACAATTAATAAGTGAAAAAAATCGCCATCATTACAACTCACCCCATTCAATACAATGCGCCATTTTTTAAACTGCTTGCTGAAAGCAGGATGGTGAAGCCCAAGGTTTTTTATACATGGGGTGAAACGGTATTGCGGGACAAATATGATCCTGAATTTGGTAAAACGATCGACTGGAATATTCCTTTACTCGAAGGATATGAATATGAGTTCGTTGAAAATGCGGCGGCAAGAAGGGGATCTGATCACTTCAGGGGAATTGATAATCCGGGAATCATCGATAAAATAAAAGAATGGCAGCCTGATGCTTTATTGGTTTATGGATGGAATTTCAGGAGCCACTTAAAATTTATGAGGTATTTTAAGAAAAGGATGCCGGTTTGGTTCAGGGGAGATTCTACCTTACTTGATCAGCGGGGCCTGCTAAGAAATGTTTTCCGGCGTATCGTACTAAGGTGGGTTTATAAACATGTGGACCTTGTTTTTTACACAGGCCTTAACAATAAGAAGTATTACCTGGAATATGGGGTGAGCGAAGAAAAACTTGTATATGCTCCACACGCCGTTGATAATTACCGGTTTGGCATTGTAAATGAAAAAGTAGTCGAAGAAGCGTGCAAGTTGCGTCAAACATTACAGATACCTCCCAATGGAATAGTGTATCTGTTTGCCGGAAAGCTGTCACCTAAAAAAGGCGTATCTACTCTTATTCGTGCTTTTAAGAAGTCAGGAATAAAAGATCATTTTTTGGTGATTGCAGGAAGTGGTCCACTTGAAGCAGAATTAAAGCGGGAATGCGAAGGAGATGAAAATATAAAATTTGCAGGTTTTCAAAACCAGGCGCAAATGCCCGGTGTTTATGCAGCTTGCGACGTTTTCGTTTTACCTTCTGTTGGCCCCGGGGAAACGTGGGGATTGTCTGTAAATGAAGCTATGGCGGCGGGAAAGCCTGTTATAGTAAGTAATAAGTGTGGATCGGCTATTGACCTGGTAGAAGAAGGAAGAAATGGATTTATTTTTGAAGCCGGGAATTCATTTGACCTTGCGGATAAAATGAAAAGGATTAGTTGTAACAGAGAGAATTTAGAACAGTTTGGCCGGGAATCAAAAATGAAGATCAGGGATTTTACTTTTGAAAAATTTGTCAATGCTATTGAAAATTCAATAAAAGCGCTTGGATGAATCACTTAACATATCGATCTTTTCTTCTAAAAAAGATGAAAAGAAGGAAATGAACAAGGAATTGTTGTCCTTCTATTCAGTCCCCCATAAACATATTGTGTTTGACCAGGAGTCAAAGGTTATTTTCTTTATCGTTCTTGCTTCACAACTGTTATTTCCAAATGGTTTTTATCTCTTTGCAAGCACCCTCACCATCTTCCTGATCTTCTATTATTTGCAACAACCACTCAAGCCGGGCGTATTTACCGTAATTGCCCTTAACCATTTTTCGCAGATAGTGGCAGCGGTGTGGCAGGCGAATGCGGTAGGAAAGGATATCAATTACCGTTCTCCCCACATGGCTGAAGCTACGATCGCAAGTCTTGTCGGATTGGGCGTTCTGTTTGTTCCGATCATCTATTTTCAGAACAAGCTTCCTTCTATTTCTTTGAAAAGATTGAAGGCAGAAGCTGAAAAGCTTTCTACGGGCAATACGTTTAATTGTTACCTGGCTTCTTTTTTTGCAACCAGTTTTCTAAGTGGCATTGCCTTTGTTTTTGGCGGCTTTACCCAGGTGATCTTTAGCCTGGTCAAGATAAAGTGGTTATTCTTCCTTTTATTCGGATACCAGAGTATCCTGAAAAACGAAAAGAGGAAGCTGTTTTACTTTTTTGTTGTATTCGAATTCATTACCGGTTTCTATAGTTTCTTCTCCGAATTTAAGACGGTTATCTATTTTGTGATCGTATTGTTTGTGGGCCTTCTTGAGATCATCAACCTTAAAAAATTAATTTATGGATCACTAATTGCAGGGGCGCTTGTTTTATTTGCTTTAATATGGACGCAAATTAAGGGCAGTTACCGGTCTTATTTGAATGAAGGAAGCAAGGAACAGGTGGCAGCGGTTTCAAAGGAAGACGCCTTAAATAAACTTTACGATCTGTCTTCCGGAGTTGATGAGCAGGATTTAAACTCAGCCCAATACAAGTTGTTGGACCGCCTTCAATATACGTTTCACTTTGCCAAAACGATAGAAAGGGTACCTGCCGTTATCCCATTTCAGAATGGAAGAAACTGGCTGGATAATATAGAGTATGTAACCACTCCACGAATTTTAAATCCGAACAAACCGACATGGGATGCAACAGAGAAAGTAAGAAAATATACCGGGCTTTCTTATGCAGGAAGACGTGCAGGTGCTTCCTTTAGCCTTGGCTATTTTGCGGAATGCTATATTGATTTCGGGTTATGGGGTATGATGTTTCCTTTATTCCTCATAGGCCTGATGTATGGTTTGACCTATTGGTACCTGATGAGAAATTCTTCACGAAACCTGATCTTTAATTATTGTGTAGTGGGCGCTTTCTTCCTCGAGTTCTTTGCGTTTGAAATGGACGGGACCGTACTGTTGGGAAGGTTCCTGGCTACATTGGTAACCTTTGTGATCCTTGTGAAGTTCTTCTTTCCAAATATCATTAATTATATTACGATTCCGGAGAAGGTTCCGAAAAAAGAACGATGATCATTGGAAATTTGAATTCTTATTTCTCCAATCATTAAATATCACTGCTTAAAAAAAATCGTGCGTGTATCAAGTATCAAGAATCCAGTATCGAGAAATTTGGAAGGGAAGTTGTAAGTACGGGAGGTAAAAATAAACAACTTGAAAAAGATCTTTATCACCATACCTTGGTTTGTGCCTGCGTTCAGGGCGGGAGGACCGGTGCAGTCGGTTGCTAATCTTGTGAGTGAATTCAATGAGGGGGTGGAATATTATATCTATTGCGGTGACACCGATCTGAACGGGGCGGAGCTGGAAAATATCCGGCCCAATGAATGGGTGCCTTATAATGAATGGACAAGGGTTTGGTATGCCAGGCCAGAGAAGAGGAGCGAGACCCTGCTTAAGCTGGTAGAAAAGATCCAACCGGAGATATTGTTCATCATCGGTATATTTTCGTGGCACTTCAACATAGTGCCCGTGATCTATTGTAAGTCGCCGCGCAAGATTTTGTCCACCCGTGGCATGCTTCACCCTGGTGCGCTGAGCCAGAAGAAGTGGAAGAAGAAGATCTTCCTGGAGCTTTTTAAGATGCTGGATTATCCTTTTAAAGTTGATTTTCATGCAACAGACGAGGAGGAAGCCGGTTTTATCCTTTCTTATTTTGGGGAGCCGGCGAAGGTTTTTGTAGCAAAAAATTTCCCTACAAAAGTGGGTTTACTGCCCATGCCGGAGAAAGAGCCGGGGCAACTCAAAATGGCTACTGTTGCTATCATCAGCCCTATTAAGAATATCCTGCTGGTGCTGGAAGCGTTGCAAAACATGACCGACAACATTGAGTATGATATTTACGGACCTATAAAGGACGAGGATTACTGGGACTTGTGCAAGGAGCAGATGAGGAAGTTGCCCAGGAATATAAGCGTGCTGTATCATAAGGAGATTGAACCTTCAAAAGTGAAGGAAGTTTTGCAGGCAACGCATGTATTTATTCTGCCCAGCAAGAGTGAGAATTTTGGTCATGCCATGTTCGAGGCGTTGTCTGCCGGGAGACCCCTGATCACCAGCTTTACCACTCCGTGGAAGGGTCTGCTCGAAGCGAAGGCGGGATTGAATGTTTCTGAAAATGATGTGGCCGCGCTGGAGAATGCCATTCATTTTTTTGCGCAGATGAGCGGGGAGGAGTTGCAGAAGTGGAGTGAGGCGGCACATGCATATGCAGAGGGGAAGGTGAATGTAGAGGAGATTAGGGGGGAGTATAGGGGGATGTTTTTGGGCAATTAAAAATTAAGAATTAGGAATTAAGAATGGTGCTTAACTGGTTAATTAGTTTATTGGTTAATTGGTCAAGCCGCTTGACACCGGATATTTGACAATGAATTGAAAACACTTGTAAAACAGAGTACGATTAAACTGCTTAAAAATCCCTTTCTTATTTACCTGCTGAAATTCGGGGTGATCTTTTGTGTTTTGTACTTCGGGACGCTGGCGGTTATCGGGCTGGCATCGCCGGTAGGGTGGTACAGTCCTTTTGTGGATCATCACATGGATTATGTTTCGTGGCTGAAGAATTCGCTCATTGATTCGAGTAAGTTTATCTTGTCGTTATTCTCAATACAGACGGTCAAGGTGCCGGGCTTTGCGCTTACCTATCCGCATGGAAAAGCTGTGTTGATCGCGATGGATTGTGTAGGGTATGGGGTGTATAGTTTCTGGGTGGCGTTTGTGGTTGCCAATAAAGGTGGGTGGGTAAGGAAACTGATATGGGTTGTTGGTGGGTTGCTGGCTTTGTGGTTCATCAATACGGTGAGGATCACCTTAGTGTTGGTAGCGATCAACAAAGGATGGCCAATGCCGCTGGGAATTGATCATCATACCTGGTTCAATATCTGTGCTTATTTGCTGATTTTTGTGATGATATGGTTGTATGACAGGAGCAAATTAGCTGATTAGCTGATTAGCTAATGTGCTAATAGTTTAACCTGGTTATTCGATCCTACAATTATTGCTATTCCTGACCGGGTGGTTTGATTGTCCTCTTCTTTAATTTGTACATAAGTTATTTTACGTGAGCGAAAAGAACAGAACTAATTTGAAAAGTTATGATAATTCATGGTACCGGCCGGGGCCTGTGATGAAGCGGGTATGCTGGTATGTGATCTCTGTGCTTTTTTTTCAGAATTCATTATTTCCTTTTTCGGGATGGAAAGTTTTTTTACTTAGGCTATTTGGAGCAAGAATAGGTAAGGGAGTGGTTATCAAGCCGGGGGTAACGATCAAATTTCCATGGTTCCTTACAATAGGAAATCACAGCTGGATTGGTGAAAATGTTTGGATTGACAACCTCGGGCAGGTGAATATTGGAAGCAATGTTTGTTTGTCGCAGGGAAGTATGTTGCTTACCGG
>DASTXM010000113.1:0-12478 GCA_035765495.1 Hanamia sp. | reverse complement strand
GATATCTGTTTCGCTGTCATTTTCTTTATAAGGAACTTTAAAACCACCACCGAGGTCAACAAATTCCAATTCCTTAAAATGAGGAATTATCTCAAACAACTTTTCAATTCCTTTTACAAAAACATCCGCATCTTTTATTTCACTTCCGGTGTGAATGTGCAATCCCCGAATGAACAAATTATTTCGCTGAACGCAATCCAACACTTTTTGAAATTGGTCGACCGGAATGCCAAACTTACTTTTATCATGACCAGTTGAAATTTTGAGATTGCCACCGGCTAAAATATTTGGCCGCAGGCGGATTCCAACCGGATAAGAATGTCCAAATTTTTTTCCGAATTTTTCGAGATTGGAAAGGCTATCTATATTTATATGAACGCCAAGATTTTTTGCTTCTTCAATTTCTTCAATCGCAATTCCATTTGAAGTATAAAGAACCCTTTCTGCTGGGAAACCGGCATGGAGAGCGAGTTTCACTTCGTTTACAGAACTGCAGTCCACATTAGCACCAATTGATTTTATGTAACGCAAAATGTTTACGTTAGTAAGCGCTTTGCACGCATAAAAAATTACAACATCCTGTGATGAAAATGCATCCTTTAGCTTTTGGTATTGTTCGGCAATTTTTTCTGTGTGATAAATATAAACCGGAGTTCCAAATTCTTCGGCAATGTGGATTAGTTGTTTATGCGATAAAACCTGCGACATTTTAATCTGATGAAATGCTCTCTAAATTTTTGAAGAATGGAAATTAAGAGAAATTCAAAGAAGTCTTTATATAAACTGATTTATTTTTTCAAGACTAAGGCTTTTCTTCATCCAACCTTTCGTCTTCTGGTAATTTTCCGCCGGCGTTTTTTTCGTTTTCAAACTGAACAGGAAGTTCGGCCTCCACTTCTTCTTCTCTTTGAACCTTCGTAGCTTCAACGATTTCCTGGTTCAGTACTTCTTTTATTTTTGGAAGATCGTCAGCTGAATTGAGTCCAAAATAATCCATAAAATTTTTGGAAGTGGAATAAAGCAAAGGTTTGCCCACTGCCTCTTCTTTTCTGCCCGAAATAACGACCAATTCTTTCTCCAATAATTTCTGTACCGCATAATCGCAATTCACACCTCTTATCAATTCAATTTCCGATTTCGTCACCGGTTGTTTATACGCAATTATAGAAAGCGTTTCGATTGCGGCAACCGATAACTTTTTCAAATACCTATCACCATTTAATTGGGCAATTGTTGAATGATATTCAGGCTTGGTAAGAAACTGCCAGCCGCCTCCGCTTTCCACCAATCCAAAAGGATAAAATTCAGCATCGTATTTCTCAACAATCGCTTTGATGGCGGCTTCAACCTGCTCTTCGGAAGCACGATCTTCAATGAAAGCCATAGCGTTATTGAGCAGTTCGACAATGTCCGTAACGGCCAGCGGTTTATCACTGGCAAATATCAACGCTTCAATATGTGGGATGATCAATGAAAGTTCCATGCGTTTGTCTATGCGCGGGGTTTTGAAAAGTTTTTAATTAAACTGTTATCCCTGCAATGCTGCGGCCCCGCTCACAATTTCTGTAAGTTCGGTTGTAATGGCAGCCTGTCGTGCACGGTTGTAGCTTATTCTGAGTGTTTTCAAAAGTTCATTCGCGTTGTCAGTCGCCTTGTCCATTGCCGTCATGCGCGCACCATGTTCACTGGCGTTGGCATCAAGAACTGCCTTGTATAATTGGGTATTCAAAATTTTGGGCATCAGCTCCTGCAAGAGCACTTCTTTTCCCGGTTCAAAAATAAAATCGGCTTTGGTATTTCCTTTTTGCGGTTCTGATTTTTTTACCGGCAAAAACTGTTCGGCAATAAATTTTTGTGTAGCAGCATTTTTGAATTCGCTGTAAATAAGGTCCACCGCATCAACCTCGCCTTTAGCAAAAGCAGCCATTGCGTATTTGGCAGCAGCAGCCACTTTTTCAAAAGTCAGGTCAGTAAAAATGTCCCAATATTTATCAACAACTTTGTATTTATTTTTTACAAAATGTTCATAACCTCTTTTACCGATTGGAAGAATGGTAACATTTCCCTTTTCAAGTTGAGCTGCAAATTTCTCATGAATATCAAGCTTCGCTAATTTGATGAGATTACTATTGTAACCTCCACATAAACCACGGTCGCTTGTAATTACAATAACGAGCACTTTTTCAACCGGTCTTTCCTTTGCCAATGCCAGGTTGATGTCGCCTTCCGCATTTCCAACAATGTTGCTTAGCATTTCCTGTAGCTTTTGCGCATAAGGCCTCATCTGTATAATTGCGTCCTGTGCACGCCTCAACTTTGCAGCACTCACCATCTTCATCGCCTTGGTGATTTGTTGGGTGCTTTGAACGCTCTTTATACGGTTTCTTACTTCTTTTAATGCGCCGCTCATGATTTTCGGTTTATGGGCTGCAAAGGTAAGTGAATGTGGCTATAAAACCATGCTGCCGACAAGGAGAAAAAGGTATTTTTTTAAAGTAAAAAACTATTAATGAGATAGATTTAGAAGAATAAAAAAGAGCAACATTTCTTCGTTCACTATAAAAAAATGGCCAATGAAAAATCATTAGCCATTAAATAACTTAATTATTAAAAATTATATGATCAACATCGCATCTCCATAGCTGAAAAAACGGTATTTGTCTTTTATTGCTTTTTTATATGCATCCATGATCAGGTCGTAACCTGCAAAAGCACAAGCCATGATCAAAAGGCTCGTTTTTGGCAAATGGAAATTAGTGATCAATGAATCGGCAATATTAAAATTATATGGAGGATGAATGAAGTGATTGGTCCATCCTTCAGAAGGCTTTAATAATTTAGTAGCAGTGAAAGAACTTTCAAGCGCCCGCATTGTGGTTGTGCCTACTGAACAAATCCTGTGATTGGTTTCTTTTGCCTTGTTTACAATCTTACAAGCATCTTCATCAATACGATAATATTCTGCATCCATCTTGTGCTTGCTCAAGTCTTCCACTTCAATCGGGCGGAAAGTGCCAAGGCCGGTGTGGAGTGTAACTTCGGCAAACTTGATTCCTTTAATCTCCAGTCGCTTAATCAGTTCCGGACTGAAGTGTAAACCCGCAGTTGGTGCGGCTACCGCCCCTTCATGTTTTGCATAAACGGTTTGGTATCTTTCACGGTCTTCTTCATCGGGCTTGCGTTTGATGTATTTGGGCAAAGGCGTTTCACCCATAAAATAGAGCATCTTCCTGAATTCTTCTTCACTGCCATCCCACAAAAAACGAATGGTTCTGCCGCGGCTGGTCGTGTTGTCAATCACCTCTGCTACCAGTTCGTCGTTCTCACCAAAATATAATTTGTTACCCACGCGGATCTTCCTCGCCGGATCAACAATCACATCCCAAAGACGGTTTTGTTTGTGCAATTCTCGGAGCAAAAAAACCTCAATACGTGCACCGGTTTTTTCTTTGCGTCCATACATGCGTGCAGGAAAAACTTTGGTGTTGTTAACTACGAAAACATCTTTATCATCAAAATAATCAAGGATGTCTCTAAAATGTTTGTTTTCGATTTTTCCTGTGGCTCTTTCGATTACCATCAGGCGGCTGTCTTCTCTTCTTTTGGTAGGATTTTGTGCAATAAGATTGAGAGGGAGGTCAAATTTGAATTGACTTAATTTCATGTACAATTATTGGTTTAAAAGTTAATTGCCATGCCATTTACTGAACTTCAGAGATATATGCCAGCGCTTTTGCTGGCCGTTTATCATGTTACGGCATGATTTTTTTAAGGCTGCAAAGGTACAACGGTTTTACCATTTTCTCCAATATATTTTTGTTAAGGATTGGTCGTTCAAGACATTACATCTATGTTCGAAGGAGATACTTTTCAAACTACGGATCTCAAAAAACATTAATTTCATTTTTATGTTTTATCTCAAAAAAATACCGGGTTTTGTTGTCAAATTATTTAAAGACCGGGTTTGGAGAATTGACACCAATGAGAAATTGCTTTATCTCACCTTTGACGACGGCCCTCATCCGGAAGCCACTTCTTTTGTTTTGGATGAATTAAAAAAAATCAATGCGAAAGCTACTTTTTTTTGTGTGGGCAAAAATGTGAAGGAGAACTTTTCCTTGTATGAACGGATTATTGCTGAAGGCCACAAAGTCGGCAATCACACTTACAGTCATTTGAACGGTTGGAAAACCGATGATAAAATGTATTTAAATGATATCGAAAAAGCTTCAAAAATTATCGACAGTCACCTGTTCAGGCCGCCTTATGGAAAAATAACTAAGTTTCAACTTAAAGCAATTTCCGGAAAAAGGCTGAATTTAACGACGATAATGTGGGATGTTTTGAGCGGCGATTTTGATCCTTCCATTGATGGAGAAAACTGTTACTTGAATGTTGTTAACAATGCAAAACCCGGATCGATCATTGTCTTCCATGACAGCGCCAAAGCCTTTGCTACACTGCAATACGCGTTACCAAAGGTATTGGAATATTTTTCTGGAAAAGGTTTTGAATTTCGTGTACTCCCCGACTTTAATACTTAAAAATAAATTGGGCCTGAGTAGATACTCAAGCCCGTTTTTAATCCGTACCCTATGAAAACTAGGGTGAAGTTAATAATTATTTAACAAATCATCAACAAATTTTTATTATAAAGAAATATTATAGGAAATTCCGTTGATGGTGATGGTCACTTTGTTATCGCAAGTGCCATCACCAAAATCAACAACGCCCTTGTTGTTGTTCCTTGAAATTTCAATTTTTCCCTGGGTAATGTACCGGCAGGTAAATTTCCAGATCAATGGATCAGTAATGTTAGAAGTCCATGAAATTCCATTAGAATTAGAACCGGAACCACCACCTGTTACCTGGAAAACATCATCCAATAAATTAAAAGGAGTGTCGCTTCCTGCTACTTGCTGATGTATTCTTTCACCATCCCATTTGTGCCATCTACCATTCAAAGTGTTGGTAATTTTTCCTCCTGCTATATCAACTTTCCAGGAGAAGCCGTTTGAATTGCTTGTGTTTGTAACTGTATGCGTGCCTTCAACCTGGAAACTATCAACATTATAATTTTCGAAGGTGGTAGTGGCCTTGCTCCCGGGCTGAAGCATCGGTCCGGTGTAAGTCGTAATGATTTTCCCTTTGCGGAGTTTGCCATCTTTTCCCAGGCAGCCATCACCGAAATCAATGGTAACTGTTTTCGGAAAAACATGCAGCGTTGTTGGATCAACTGTTACGGTAAAACACCGCGCTACAGAATCAACAGATTTAGAGCCGGCGTCGCCGGTAGTTCTGTAAATAATTCCTGAACCGGTTCCGATTCCAATGTCTTCTCCAACGTCAGAAGACTGAACGCCCATCGTGATATTGAAAACATCATTGAACTGGTCATCAGATGCGGCATCACTTTGGGCCGCCTCGACCGTGAGCGAAGGATTGGGATCAATAGAATTGATTGAATTGTCTTTTTTGCACGAACTAACAAAGAGCAACGTCGAAAAAAGAAAAATCGCCGTTGCAAGACCTAAATTGTGTTTCATAGAGTTTTAATTTAGAGTGGAAAATGTGAAAAACAGGGCTATTGACTTTAGTTGCATATAGAAGTTTAATAATGAGTTAAAAAATTTTTAATTCCTTTGTTAATATGAAACTTATAGACACCCACACTCATTTGTATTTAAAAGAGTTCGAAAACGACATAGATGAAGTTATCCAAAGAGCTAACGCTGCCGGCGTCAAAAAATTTTATTTGCCTGCTATAGATAGTTCAGAATCGGAAGCCCAACTTGCTCTTGAAAAAAAATATCCTGACCAGGTTTTTGCTATGGCAGGTCTTCATCCCTGTTCGGTAAAAGAAAATTTCCAGGACGAACTGGAACTAGTTGATGAACAATTATCAAAAAGAAAGTTTGCGGGAATTGGCGAAACCGGGCTGGATTTTTACTGGGATACGACTTATAAAAAGGAACAATACGAAAGCCTTCATATTCATGCTCATTGGGCAATTCAATATAAACGGCCACTGGTTCTTCATACCCGGAATGCCACATGCGAGACAATTGATGCACTGGATCAATACAAAGGCAAAGGTTTGTATGGTATCTACCACTGTTTTAGCGGGAGTCTGGAAGAAGCAAAACAAATTATTGAGGCAGGATTTTACCTCGGGATCGGAGGAGTATTAACTTTTAAAAACTCAGGCCTCGCAGATGTAATTAAAAATATAGACCTTCAAAAATTAGTACTTGAAACAGATGCTCCTTATCTCGCACCTGTTCCGTTTCGGGGCAAAAGAAATGAAAGCAGTTATTTGAAATACATTGTCGAAAAGTTGGCAGAAATAAAAAACATTTCGGTAGAAGAAGCGGCACAGCAAACAAGCATAAATGCTGAATTTTTATTTTCCGAAAAGTAACATACAGGCATATTAATTGTTATACGGTATGGAAAAATAATTTTTAATTGTATCAATACATTTGAACAAAAATCTTTGGTGATGGCCGGATTCTTAATCGCAATGCAAATTTCATAGTGTTTCACAAAGATTCAGTTGCTGTATGAACCAACAACCTATTTCCCATCAAAAAAAATTAAAGCAACTCGAGGCCACCGCTATTTGTGGAAACGACATTACTTCATCCTGTCTTTATGTTTCTGCTCTTACAATCGCATATGCAGGGCAATATGCTTTTATTGCTCTTTTGATAGTAGCTGCGGTATTGTTTGCCTTCAGAAAAATATATGGTGAATCTGTTGGGGCTTTACCATTGAACGGTGGCGCTTACAATATTCTATTGAACACCACAAGCAAGGGAAACGCTTCCATCGCAGCTTGCCTTACCATTCTTTCTTACATGGTGACAGCCGTCATTTCCGCAAGCGAAGCAATGGAATATCTTCACAGCGTTTTTCCCGTGTTCCCGGTTATTGTTGCGACAATGGTGTTGCTCACAATTTTTTTATTGCTGACCATTTCAGGAATTTCAGAATCCGCAATCGTCGCAACCATTATTTTCATTACCCATTTATCCGTGATGGCTTTGCTGATAATCACTGCAATCATTTACTTGTTTAATCATGGTTTAGATTTAGCAGCAATCAATTTTCACACATCCATTAAAGGCAGTTTATTCAATGTTTTATTTCTTGGGTTTAGCACGGCAATGTTGGGGATCTCGGGGTTTGAGAGCTCTGCAAATTTTGTAGAAGAACAGCAGGAAGGTGTTTTCCGAAAAACACTTCGAAATATGTGGGTCGCAGTTACCATTATTAATCCAACTATTGCATTGCTGGCAGTGATGGTTTTGCCAATGGGAAGTGCGGTTCAAAACCAGGATGCGCTCTTATCGTTTATGGGCAAAAACACCGCCGGCAGCTGGCTTGCCATAATTATTTCATTGGATGCAGCTTTGGTACTGAGCGGCGCAGTACTTACTTCATTTGTTGGTGTAGGAGGTTTATTAAAACGAATGACTCTCGATCGCATTCTTCCACAAATGTTGCTGAAGGAAAATAAAAAACATGCATCCCCGCGCATCCTTATAATGTTTTACATTTTATGCCTTTCCATCTTATTTATAACAGAAGGTGAACTGGGACCACTCGCCGGTGTTTACACCATTTCCTTCCTATCTGTAATGGTTTTTTTTGGCATAGGAAATCTACTGTTAAAGATCAAGAGAGAAAGATTGCCACGCCCTGAAATTGCTGCTCCCACAACGGTTATCCTGGGAATCTTAGGAGTGCTTATCGCTTTGTATGGAAACGTAAAACTTCACCCGGAATATCTCGTTGTCTTTCTTCAATATTTTATTCCTGCGTTTCTTATCATCACCATTTTTCTCGAGCGCAAAATGGTTATCAGGTATCTTATAATTTATGTAAACAGATTTTTTGACAAACTCCAGCGTGCTACGATCTTCAGCCGGTTTCACCTTGCAAAACAGTTAAGGCAGTTAAACAAACAAGCTTTTGTTTTTTTTACCAAAGGCGATAACATTGCTGTTTTAAACAAGGTGATCATCTACGTGAGGGACAACGAAATAACCCAAAGGTTAAAGATCGTAACCGTTCTTCAGAAAGAAGAGCAAATGAATGAAACTTTCATGCGCGATTTTGAAGCATTGGACAGGGCTTATCCTGATATCAAAATTGAATACATTCAAATTCGCGGCGTTTTTGGTCCGGATTTAATAAGGCGACTTAGCAAAGAATGGAATATTCCTCAAAATTTTATGTTCATCGGTTCTCCAGGCGATCATTTTCCTCACCGTCTTTCAGATCTTGGTGGCGTAAGATTAATTATTTAATTCTGCCCGATTTTGCTTTTTTATTTTTCGAAATCTACTTCATCTCCAACTTGTGCAACTTGTTTATATCATTAAAAATAACTTCAAGAGGAAACATTTTTGATTCGTCATCAGTGGCAAACCAAATCCTGTTTTCGGGTACACAAATAAACAATCCTTCATCATTCCCAATCGCCCTGAATTGTGGCAATGGTGGTTGTTTTTCAAAATAATCGAGCGAATATTCTTTCATTATTGAATCAATTTCCTTATCAAAAGATTTACCCGGAAATACAAGACCAATTTCGCTTACATTGATAATATTTTTCGGTGAAAATCTCTCTTCAGAAGTATTGTGCAAATCAAATCTTGCGATCATTTCCAAAATATTTCCTGCAGGATCTTTAAAATAGAATGATTTGGCATGCCAGTTTACAAAATCAGCAACAGTTCCATTATAGTCTTTCAACCACAGAAGATCCACTTTCGCTTTTGTCCATTCAAATGCCTCTTCAAATTGGTTTGAAGGAATATTGAACGCAAAATGATAAAATGGATTTTTTGTTTGTTTACTTTCTTCAAAAATCAGCTTTGTAGCGCCGGCAGTAACAGCAAAGCCGCTTTGCGAGCGAACTACATCCATTTGCAAAACATCTTTATAAAATAAAAAAATGTCGGAAATGTTAGTTGACTGTAACGTAATCTCTTTTATCTGCATAAATTTTTATTATAAATTATAATGAAGTTCTTTCCTTCAAAACGAGTTCATAAAAATCTGTTCGGCGATCCTTTAAATTTCTCACGCTTCCGTGCGCATGCAATTCATCGAGCAATGAAAGATCAACATCAGAAATAAGTATCATTTCAGTATTGGCAGTGGCTTCACTCTTAATTCCGTTTGAAGGGAAAGAAAAATCACACGGCGTGAAAACAACCGATTGTGAATATTGAATATCCATATTTTCCACTTTAGGAAGATTGCCAATGCAACCTGTAATCGCAACGAAACATTCATTTTCTATCGCTCGAGCCTGGGCACAATAACGGACACGGTTATACGCATTTTGAGTATCGGTTAAAAAGGGAACAAACAGAATTTGCATTCCTTGTTCGGCGAGCAATCTTGAAAGTTCAGGAAACTCAACATCGTAACAAATCAAAATGCCAATCTTTCCGGCATCCGTATCAAAAACTTTTAAAGAATCGCCACCCTTGATTCCCCAAAATTTTGATTCATCAGGTGTGATGTGAATTTTTTCATATTGATCTACAACTCCATTTCTCTGACATAAATAACCAATGTTTTTCAGTGTGCCATCTTCCAATGAAGGAACGCTTCCTGTAATGATATTCACGTTGTACCTTATTGCCAGGTCGCTGAAACGGCTTCTAAAATCCGGTGTGTATTTCGCAAGGGCTCGCATTGCTTCGGCTTCCGACATGTCATTGAATTCTGCCAACAATGGCCCATTGAAAAGTTCAGGTAACAAAGCAAAATCGCTCTTGTAGGCCGAAATAGAATCGATAAAGAATTCGACCTGTGTAAACATTTCATCCATGTTTTTATATGGCCGCATTTGCCACTGGATCAAGCCAAGACGGACATAAGTTTTTGCATTAAAAAACGTCTTCGTTTCACTGGAGAAATACACATTATCCCACTGGAGTAATGTTGCAAATTCTTTGCTTTGCGCATCTTCCGGCATATAATTCTTCAACACTTTTTTTACATGAAAATCATTGGAAAGCTGAAAAGAAAGAACGGGATCATAAATTTCTTTTTGCTTCACTTTTTGGATATATTCCTTCGGAGACATTTTATCCGCGTATTTATGATATTCAGGAATTCTCCCTCCAAAAACAACAGCTCTCAGATTTAATCGCTCGCACAGATCTTTTCGTGCATCATACAACCGCCTTCCCAGTCTTAATCCACGATAATCAGGATGAATAAAAATTTCAATTCCATAAAGAACATCACCTTCCGGATCGTGGGTATTAAAAGTGTAGTTACCGGTTATTTGCCTGTAAGTATGTTGATCTCCAAAACGGCTGTAATTGACTATGATCGACAAGGCACAACCCACAACAACACCATCCGCTTTAATTACAATTTGTCCCTCAGGAAATTTTTCTATCAGCTTGCGAATTGTTTCCAACGTCCAGTAACCACCAGCCCAGTTGGGATACGAAGCCTTCATGGCTGTTAATAATTGCTGGTAATCTTCAGGTTGTAAATGTCCTATTTCGATCTGTTTCAACTGCATATTTCTCTTTACTGATTGTATAATAAAAGTTGCCAACTTTTGCAGTTGGCAACGAAATAAATTACATGATTAATGCCAAAAAACCTTACTTATCTTCAGGATTGGTAATAACCGTATGTTCATCTTTATTTTGTGATTCCGTCAATGTCTTCATGAACGGCTTCATAAAATCGATGGGAATTGGGAAAATAGTGGTGGAATTATTTTCTGTGGCAATTTCCCTGAGTGTTTGTAAATAGCGTAAAGTCAATGCGCTTGGTTGTTCGCTCAAAATTTTTGCGGCATCGCTCAATCTTTGTGAAGCCTGGAATTCACCCTCAGCAGAAATCACTTTTGCCCTTCTTTCTCTTTCAGCTTCTGCCTGCTTGGCCATTGCTCTTTGCATTTCCTGCGGCAAATCAATTTGTTTCACTTCAACATGTGTCACTTTCACACCCCATGGTTCTGTTTGTTGATCGATAATTTGTTGCAGACGGGTATTTATTTTTTCTCTTTGAGAAAGAAGGTCATCGAGCTCTGATTGACCCAACACACTTCGCAAAGTAGTTTGAGAAAGTTGAGAAGTACCGGCCAAATAATTTTCAATGTCAAGAATAGCGCTTTGTGGATTTACCACTCTGAAGTAAATAACCGCATTCACTTTTATTGAAACATTATCCGCCGTGATCACATCTTGCGGAGGCACATCCATTACCACAGTTCGCAAACTAACTTTTACCATTTTATCGATTAGAGGAATGAGTAAAATCAGGCCCGGACCTTTAGCTCCATTATCGAGCACGCGCCCAAGCCTGAAAACTACGCCTCTTTCATATTCACGCAAAATCCGGATGGAACTTGCCAAAATGTAAAGTGCAAAAATGATAATAATGATAATAGGAAGACCAATGGGAAACTGTTGCATTTTTTTGTTTTTAGAATAAATAGATGAAAAAAATTATACTGGTTGATTCAACGGTTCGACATATAAAGTAAGTCCTTTTATTTCCCTGATGACTACTTTTTCGTTTGCTGCAATTTTTCCTGTGAGAGAAACGGCATTCCACGTTTCGCCCATTAATTTTACTTGACCCTGCATATCAAGGTCACCAGAGGTAAGTGCTATTTTCCCAATCATACTGTTGTCGCCCAAAACCGGTTTTGCTCTTTGTGCTCTTACACCCATGGTGATCAAAAAAAGAAAAAATAAAGCAGAGACAGCAGTCACGGCAAAAATCACTGACCATGACAATGATACAAAATGTTGAACAGGACTTTTTCTGAAAAGAGTGAGCGAACCAAGCAAAACAGAGGCCGTTCCGCCAATAGCCAACAGTCCATGGCTTATTACTTTTATTTCAAGAATGTAAAGAATTATTCCAAAAACAATCAGCGCCAATCCGGCATAATTAACCGGCATCGAACTCATGGAATAAAAAGCAAAGATCAAACAAATGACACCCACAATACCTGGAAAGATTGCACCAGGGCTAAACAACTCAAAAAGGAGACCGTAAAAGCCCAGCATCATTAAGATGTAAGAAATATTAGGATCACTAAGGCGGCTGAGCACCTTTTCAAAGAAACCCATTTCCAATGGCTCAATGGTTGCATTTTTTGTATTCAGAATCCTCGTGCTGCCGTTTATTTCAACTTGTTTTCCATCCAATTTTGCGAGCAAATCTTTTTCGTCATTCGCAATAATATTGATGACATTTTTTTCAAGCGCTTCCTGTTCTGTTATTGAAACGCTGCTCCTGACTGCATCATCGGCCCATTGAACATTCCTGTCTCTTTTTTCGGCAATTGTCCTGATAAAAGCCGAAGCGTCATTCATCACTTTTTCATTCATTACGGCATCAGTTTTTCCCTGCATATCTACCGGGTGAGCCGCGCCGATATTTGTTCCTGGAGCCATCGCAGCGATGTTGGCAGCAA
>DASTXM010000112.1:0-11379 GCA_035765495.1 Hanamia sp. | reverse complement strand
TTTCAGCGCTTCGTCTTTTTCTTTCTCTAAAAAATTAGCTTCAGCGCTAATGTTTTCAGTTTCCCAATTCATCAAAGCTCCATCAGGAACCGCATTTAAAGGAACGGTAGAAGATTGAGAAGGTTCGTTGTAAGGAACATTCGATTGCCTGTTGTAAACGGAGATCAGAGACCAGCGTGGTTTTTCAGAAAGGTTTGCTTCAGAACGATGCAATAAATTGCTGTGAAAAAATAATGCATCTCCCGGTTGTAATTCAACATAGATCAATTCCATCGTTTTCAAGGCAAGATCAACATAATGCTGTGAAGCGCCTACTTGTTCGCCTGCGAAACCATGTTCAATCCTGCCCATTTTGTGTGAACCTCTTATTACCTGCAGGCAACCATTTTCTTTGTTGGCTTCAGTTATGGCTACCATCACAGACATCATCTGGTCGGGAAACAAAAATTCATTTTTGTACCAATAGCCATAATCCTGGTGCCATTCCCATGCGCCACCGACTCTTGGTTCCTTCTGCATCAGCTTACTGTGAAAATGACAAACCGCACTTTCGCCATCCATCAATTGATTGACAGAATTGATCATCCGTTCGCTTTTGGTGAGTAAACCATATGCATCATTTCCCGGCTTGTACCACAATGTAAGTCTTGTTTTCTTGCCTGTTTGGTCATTTAGATCAAACGCGTGTTGGCGAAGATTTTCGTCGGCAATGGCAATTGAATATAATTTGCTTACTTCTTCTTTTTTCAAAAAATCCTTGATAATGACAAAGCCGTCTTTGTGATAGCTTTCGATTTGTTGTGGGGATAATTTAAAATCTTGCATGTGTTATAATTAAAGTTGGTTTCAAGCTACAAAATATTTCGGAATTCATTTTATTCTTCTGGCTTTAATCCTAAAAAGTAAACAAACAAAAATCAAAGATTTTTATTCACTAAATCGCAAATTGCGCACACCGTCTTTTTATTTTGAAGACTCGCAACTTTCATTAAAAAACATGATAATTATCTAAAATGGAATTGACGTATTTTTTTTACATTTGAAAACATTTCTTTATATAAAGTCCCTCCTGTGATAATATTGAATTGAATTTGTCCCCATGATTCCTTTGGTTTTATGAAGGCACCGGAGTTTCCTTTGACATCTTCAATTTAATAACAATAAAACCTAAATTTCATGAACAAGTTCAAATTTACAGGAGTAAACATTGCCGCGGCAATCCTGGTACTTTTCTATTTTTTCCCATGGGTAAATTTTACCGCCGTATCCATGTCGGGCGCCTCAATCACTTCTAAAGGAATTTCTCCCGGCCTTATGAGTTATTTTGTCAATGGACTTGAAAGGTTGTGGATGATACTCGCCATTGTTGTTCCGCGAGCGGGGCATTGATCCTTTATCAAAATGTGACGGGGAACAATAAGTTTTCCAAATATTACCGGCTGGCGCACATTGTTCCTTTCCTGTATTTTGTTGCCAGCATTATCGGACTTTATGTGAAAATGAAGCCAGATGTGCCCGAAGGAATGGGGCAGATGTATAATCAAATAAGCGACCTCACGCCGGGAGTTACCGATGTACTCACTTTCGGCGTTTATATAAGCCTCATTGCGTCCATTTATTTGCTCCTTGTTTCTTTTGGAAAAATAAAAGACAAAGAATATTATAAACCGGCAGCAGCAACATCCGCTACTGAAGAAAAACCCGTGATCACTTCTCCTCCTGCAGCAACACCGGAAACCGAAAATCAGTAAAATAGAAAAAGCAAGTCTACACTGTAAAGCGAGCTGAAAGGTTCGCTTTTTTTATGCCGATAAACTCACTTTTTCAGGTCCTTCAATATGTGAAAGTAAACGCTCAAAAAACCCAATATTTTTTTCTGGTTCTTAATTCGTTATTGTAATTAATTTTAATGTTTTATTCGCTTTAATAATAAATGACATAACTTTTACAAAAAAGTATCTTATATGACAAAACTTTTTAAATTTTTTAGGAATTATCATTATGTTTGTCTAATTAATCAACTGCTTTTTATTTATGGAGAACAAATCCTCCTGGTATAAAAGAAAAATTATCAAAGAGCTTTGCTTTGGCAATACGCTTTCTGCACAGGAGATAAGTGTATTGACTGGTAAAAGCCTGCCGCTGACAATCAGGATGTTGAACGAACTGGTAAAAGAGAAGATCGTAACTGAAAGTGGTTATGCTTTATCAACCGGTGGTCGCCGCCCCTTGATGTATTCGCTGGTTCCGGGAAATATGTACGTGATTTCTGTTGCAATGGATCAATATATTACGCGTATTGCTTTTATTGATCTCCAGGATTTCAAAATCACCCAGGAAAAGAAATATGATCTTGATCTTTATCGCCACACCAATGAATTGGCACAACTGACTAGTTTTTTACAGGATTTTATCAGCGAATTAAAGGTTGCAAAAGACCGGCTGATCGGTATCGGAATTGGTATGCCGGGTTTCGTGGATGTGAAAAAAGGAATTAATTATTCTTTCCTGGAAAGCGGTGGCGAAAGCATTGTAAATCACCTTGAAAAGGAAATTGGATTGCCTGTTTATCTTGATAACGATTCCAGCCTGATCGCCCTTGCAGAACTGAAACTGGGTACTGCCAGGAATAAGACAAATGCTGCCGTAATCAATTTTGGTTGGGGTGTAGGTTTGGGAATGATCGTTGATAAAACGATTTTCAGGGGCAATAATGGATTTGCCGGAGAGTTTAGTCACATTCCTTTGTTCGATAATAACAAACTTTGCGAATGTGGCAAAAGCGGTTGCCTGGAGACCGAAGCCTCAATGATCGTAGTAGTTGAAAAGGTGAAAGAGGCAATTAAAAGCGGTCGCGTTTCAAGGATTAAAGAAGTTCCGGAAAATATTGAAGAAGCTTTTAATACTATAATAGATGCTGCGACAATGGGCGATCAACTAACCGTTGATATCTTGTCAGAGGTTGCTTACAACATTGGCCGCGGTATTGCCATCCTGATTCACATTCTCAATCCCGAATTGGTAGTGATCAGCGGGCGCGGAGCTGCTGCGGGTAAAATTTTGATCGCGCCTATCCAACAGGCAGTCCATCGCTTTTGCATTCCCCGGCTGGCAAGCTTTACAGACATCCGTGTTTCTACACTCTCAAATAAGGCCGAACTCATCGGTGCTGCAGCCCTGGTGGTAGAAAATTACGATAAAAGAGGAACGAAAGATCCGGTAAAAAAAGAAGCTGTTTAATTATTATTTACATACAACAACCATTTACAAATCAAAAAAGGAAATCAATGAAACGAAAAACAAAACAATTGCTTCTGTTTTTTACATTGTTTTTTTCTGTTACAATTGTAAGCGCACAGGAAAAACAAGTTACAGGATCTGTGAACGACATCAACGGAGCTCCGGTACCCAATGCAAGTTACATTGTGAAGGGAACAACCAAAGGAGGCATTACGGATGCAAACGGTCACTTTTCCGTTTCGGTAAAAAATTCAGGAGCCGTGTTGGTATTTAGCTCTGTAAATTACCAGACAAAAGAAGTTCCGGTTGGTCAAAACACTACGCTTGATGTGACACTTCAACCGGCAGTAAGTAGTTTGAACGAAGTAGTCGTGACTGCTCTGGGTATTCAAAAACAAAAGAAATCTTTGGGTTATGCAGTGCAGGAAGTCAAAGGGAAAACCCTTGTGGATGCACGCGAGCTCAATCTGGTAAATGATCTTTCTGGTAAAGTAGCCGGACTGCAGATCACCCGTTCTGGTAACGGACCTGGCGGTTCATCGCAGATTACTTTGCGTGGAAATAATTCACTCACAGGTCTTTCACAACCTTTGATCGTAGTGGATGGCGTACCGATGGATAACTCTACCGGTCGTGTTGGAATTGGTGCCACCAACGATTTCTGGAATCCATCCATTGACATGGGTAACGGTTTGAGCGACATCAATCCCGATGACATTGCGTCCATCAGCGTGTTGAAAGGTCCCGCTGCAGCTGCTCTTTATGGATCACTTGGTGGAAACGGTGTTATTTTAATTACAACGAAGACAGGCCACAAACAGCCGGGACTTGGAATTACTGTTTCTTCTTCAGTAGGTTTTGAAAGCATTTTCACCAATCCTGATATGCAAAGCACTTTTGCGCAGGGAAGCCAGGGAACTTTTGATTCAACCTCTACCACCAGTTGGGGACCAAAGATCAACGGGCAGTCAGTGTATGATTGGTCTGGAAAGCAGGTGAAATTGCAACCCTATGACAACGTAAAGAACTTTTTCCAAAATGGCGTGGTATCTAACCAGAATCTTTCTTTTCAACAGGTGATCAACTCTACTTCCATTTATGCATCATATAACAGGTTTGATGATAAAAGTATGATCCCCGGAGCAAAACTTTCAAGGAATAATATTACAGCAAGAGCGGTATCCAAATTTGGCAACAACGAAAACTGGACCATTGATACAAAAGTTCAGTTCATCAATGCTACTGCAAATAACAGGTCATTGGAAGGCCAGAATGGAAGCATCTTCGCTACTATTTATAATTTGCCAAGAACTCTTAATATTCTGAATTTTAAAAATCCTTTGGATGATGCAGGAAATATGTATTGGTGGGAAAAAGGAAGCGGTATGAATCCTTATTGGTCTGCAAAATACAATCTGAATTCGGATACCCGTGACCGTTATATTTTGTATGCTTCGGTAAAACATAATTTTGCCAGCTGGCTAACGGGTGAAGTAAATGCAGGTGCTGATTTGTACAATACTACAACTGAAAACAAATTGTACGCCGGTAGCCCGGGCAACCAAAGCGGAAACTATGGAATTGGAAAACAAAACTACCAGCAAACTAATTACAGCGGAATGCTGACCGCTAAAAAAGATGACCTGTTTGGAAAATTTGGTGGTTCAGTTATGGTAGGTGGCAACCTTATGGCATGGAAGAACAGTGCGTTGAACGGAAGTGCAGGAACTTTAAAAGTGCCGAATCTTTTCAGTGTAAATAACTCAAAAGGCAATCCTTCTGTTTCAGAAGCATTCAGCCAAAAGAAAATTAATTCATTGTATGGTTCAGTGGAATTGAATTACGGAGGTTATTTGTATTTGAACGGAACTTTCCGTAATGACTGGTCATCTGCACTCAGTCCCGCAAACAATTCTTATTTCTATCCATCAGTGAGCCTTTCTTATGTGCTCAGTGATATGATAACAAGCAATGGCGGTAGTCTTCCTTCATGGTTAAGCTATGCTAAGTTGAGAGCTTCATATGCTGCTGCAGGAAGTGATCTTGATCCTTACGAATTGTACAATACTTATTACATCGGCACTGATCCAAATGGCAACACAACTGCAGGAAGGAACGGAACATTATATAATGACAGTGTAAAAAGCCAGTTAATCAAGTCTTATGAAGCTGGTGCAGAAGTCAGGATCCTGAACAACAGGGTAGGTTTTGATGTATCTGTTTATAAATCAAATGCAATTAACCAATTGATCAACCTTCCAATGGATCCACTGAGTGGTTACAGCAGCATGAAGATCAATGCAGGTAATGTTCAAAACACTGGTGTGGAAGTTACTGCTGATGCAAGGATCCTTACCAATCCAAAATCTTTGAACTGGACATTAGGTTTAAACTATTCACATAATAAGAATACTGTTCCATCAATTTATCCTGGTGTTGAAAAATACCAGTTAGGTGGTTTTGATAACATCCAGATTTTAGCAGTAGCGGGACAGCCTTATGGCCAGATTTACGGAACAGATTACCTGAGGGTAACTGATGCTAAGGATCCAAATTATGGACAACTGATTCTTTCAAGCAATGGTTTGCCACAGCCAACAGCGGATATAATGAACCTTGGTAATCAACAGGCGAATGCCTTAATTGGTTTAACCAACTCATTCAGCTATAAAAACTTCGGCCTTTCTGTATTATTGGATGCAAGGATCGGAGGCAAGATCTTTTCCCAGACTTTGGACAACATGGAAAGAAGCGGAACTGCAGCAATTACTGTAGGAAATGGTTCAAGGGATTCAATGGTGGTAAAAGGAGTTGTTCTTGATCCGAACACCAATCAATATGTTGAAAATTCCAACAGGATCTCAACCCAGCAATATTGGGCAGCTGTAGCAGGTGTAGGAAACACAGGTATCACAGAAGCTAATCTTTATGATGCAACTAATGTAAGGATCAGGAATGTGCAACTCAGTTACACCTTCCCCAAAACCATGCTGCAAAGCACGTTCATCCAAAAAGCAATAGTTTCTGTTTCCTGCAATAATGTTTGGCTCATCAGCAGTCATATGCATGGATTAGATCCGGAATCTGTTTATGCAGCAGGAACACCGGCAGTTGGATTCGAAAATGGAAGTGCTCCAACCACACGCACATTTTATGTAAACCTTTCATTAGGCTTCTAATCTTCAAAACTTTTATAATTATAAAGAGATGAATAAAATAATAAAACAATCAATCTTATACGCATCGCCGCTATTGCTGTTTTCGGCATGTAAAAAGATTACGGACATTAACACCAATCCAACAGCTGCAAATGCCGAACAGGTGCAGGTGGAATATTTTATCGATAATTCCATCATACACGCACAAATGAATCCGGGTGTATCCGAACGTGCATTTATCTTGTATTGGGCAGCCGCAGGCCACCAGGTGAGTGATGCCGACGGTGCAACTTTTTCATGGGGTGGCTATAACGACGAATGGATTGGTGAATATTACGACAATCAATCTGGAGCGCTCAATACCATTAACAGTGCTATTGATGTAGCAAATCAACAAATTACGGCAGGCACACAAAAAGAATACACCAACAACCTGATGCAAGTGGCAAGGATCTGGAGAGCTTATCTTTTAAGTGAAATGAGCGACAACTTCGGCCCAATGCCCACTGAAGCTTTCCAGGGAAAGAACCCGGATTTCAAGGACACAAAAAGCGTTTATTATTATATGTTGAGTGAACTGAAAGACGCCACTTCCAAACTGGATGTTTCTGTTACAGTTCCCTCTGATGTTTCTTCTGAAGACCCCGCTTACGGATTTGATTTTTCAAAATGGGAAGCTTATGGAAATTCACTGCGACTTAGACTGGCAATGCGTCTTTCTGAAGTGGATCCTTCCAAAGCACAAGCTGAATTTGAAGATGCTGCTAAAGGAAATTTGTTGACTGATATGTCACAGACATTCCAGATCCAGGAAAAACCAGGATGGGATGATCTTTCAGGAATGTATTCCCGTTGCTGGTATCAATTGCCTGAGGCAGTTACATTCAATAATCTTGTAGTAAACCTTGGAAGCGTAAAAACTTCTGATCAGTTGCCTTCAGTGATCAGTTCAACCAGTGAAAGAGCTGTTGCTGATGCCAACATTAAACCTGCTGATTATGCCGGCCAGTATTACCCCGCACAGCTTACAACAAAAACCAACAATCCATTTGCTCCTTATTGGCTGGATGGGTTGCCACAAAATATCGACCCAAGAGCTTACCAGATCTTCTACATGCCGGGAAACAGCAGTGATCCTTCTTTCCCAAGCGGCACTTGCGGAGCGGTGACTTCAACGACAACAGGTAGTGTGAAAGACGCCAGCGGAAATGTGTTGAAAACAATAGATGGAAAATATACCTGGAACGGAACTCCCGATGGAAACTGGGGCACAAAAGGTGATTGGCACAATACACTTTTCACAGGGGAAGATATCGGGCACTCAACAGGAATGGCGCCAACTTTAAAAAACCAGTTCAGGACCCAAACCGCAAAGAGAGTTTTCTTTGCACCGTGGGAAACCTACTTCCTTTTGGCTGAAGGAGCTGTAAGAGGCTGGGCAACACCCGTTGATGCTAAAACTGCTTACGAAACGGGTATCGCAAAAAGTTTTGAATATTGGGGCGTGTCACAATACCTGAATGAGTATTTGGCGTCTACTGATTACAACAATGACGGAACTTCAGTAAACTGGGATAATACAACAGAACCAGGAGACACACATACCATGAAATATGTTGATGGCCTGACCGGAGATTCAGGAACTGTTCAAATTAAATATCCGGTAAATAATTTGTATCAAAACGGAACCGTAAGGAATGATCATTTGACAAAAATCATTACCCAGAAGTTCATTGCTCAAACGCCATGGTTGCCTTTGGAAACATGGAGCGATCACAGAAGATTGGGACTTCCTTTCTTTGAAAATGTTGTGTTGGAAGGTCCGATTCAAACTCTTCCTGACCTGACTTCTTCCAATTACATGAAGAGCCAGGTTGATTTCTTTCCACAAAGGATGAAATATCCTTCAGGTTTGCAAAACAGCAACGTGAATGGATACAAACAAGCAGTTGGAGAGTTAAGCGGTTCAGATAATGTACTCACTCCATTATGGTGGGCACAACAAAAGTAACTTCAAACGTTTTTTCATAATCAAATGTTGATTTGGGGCTCCTCTTTTCAGGAGCCCCTTTATTTTTAATTAAATGGAAATCATAATTTCAATTATTTCAGTAAACAGACAAATAGGGGAATTTTTTTCTTATTGGAATTCAGCCCCCAATATTATTTTAATAATTTTGGCCAAAAACTTCCCTTTTGATTAATTATTCAGATGCCTCGATAACTCAACTTTCCATTCATAAAGTTGGAAATAAATATTTGGATGAAAGCCTAACCCTGTCAGAACATGAAATACACGTAAAGGATGAAGTCCTCGCTGATTTGTTGATGAACTTTTTTCTAAAACCATTTGAAAAGGTGAACCAAATCTTTCGTTTCTATCATCCAAACGGGGATTTAAACCTGAATGAAATTTTTCATTTTGCTGAAAGGATTTTTGATGATAAAATGGCTTTCCACGAAAACTCAAAAGAGGTGGCAAAGCATTTATATGATATTTCCAATCACCCAAAAATAAAATCCGGTGAATTATATGTCTGCCGTTTTTCGGGCTTGCTGGTTGAAGGAGAATCGTTAGAAGCCGTCGGCCTTTTTAAATCAGAAACGAAAGAGCCTTTCTTAACCATAGCTCAAAAAGACAAAGATTTTGAAATGGGTTATGAACAGCAGGCTATCAATATCAATAAACTGGACAAAGGTTGTCTGATCTTTAATGTAGAAAAAGAAGAAGGTTATAAGGTTGCGGTTGTTGATCAAACCAATCGTTCAGAGGCGCTTTATTGGACTGATGAGTTTTTAAAATTGAAAATCAGGAACGATAATTATAATCAAACCGAAAATATTCTTGATGTTTGCAAATCTTATGTTACAAAACAAATAGACCAGGAATTTGAAATTTCAAAACCGGATAAGATTGATCTTTTAAACCGTTCCATTAAATATTTTAAAGAAAAGGATCAATTCAATTTTGACGAGTTTTCAAATGAAGTGTTGGGAAATGAATTGGGAATTGAATCGTTTAAAAATTTTAAAAGAAACTACGAGCAGGAATTTGAAACTGAGATTGCTGATACTTTTGAGATATCAAATGCTGCTGTAAAAAAACAATCGCGTGTTTTCAAAAGCGTGCTAAAGCTCGACAGGAACTTCCATATTTACATTCATGGAAACAGGGAACTGATAGAAAAAGGTTATGATGATGAGGTGAAAATGAATTACTACAAAGTTTATTTCAGGGAAGAGAATTAAGATTCTTCTAAAAGGGATTTTATTCCTGGAGTAATTGGTGCCCGGGACTGGAATCTTAGTAAGTTCATTATCAATAAATTATTTCACAAGTGTGTCTTTTTTTAGTCAAATCAAAAAGTTCGATTCCGGTATGCGTGCCTTTTTTAAATAAATCTTTAGGTTTTCCTTAAAACCGTTTTTTAAAAATAAGGAATGATAATTATAAAGAACTTAACGGCAAAGCATAAACGAAGAAGTTTTAAAGAAACGTATAATCAATAGGTTTCTATTTCTATCCTTTCAGTTGGCTTAATTATCATTCATTTCCGTGAACATAATCAGTTCTATTTCTTTTTGGCTGAATAGAGTTCATATATTCACTCGGAGTCATGTTAAATTGCTTTTGAAAATTTCTGCAGAAATTGCTTTGGGAACTATAGTGGATGTACGATTAAGATTAGTATGGCAGTTTAGTGACCAATAGAAAAGTACGATTTGAAAGGATGGATAAATTGAATTAAATGGGAAAATTAGATTTTTGCTTGAATCATTTCCTGAAATAATTATTTGTAATTGATAACCTTTATTTAAGTTCAGAAGCTATAATGAACCTCTCTTAAATATAAATTTTCTGTAATTGATTTTCTACAAGAAGATCATGTAAATCCTACAGAGCCTATATTTAAATCTGTTTAATATTGTATTGATTAGATTAATTCAATCGCTAAAATCCATCCTATCCATTGATTGAATTTTCCTAATTAAGAAACAAGGCTAACAGCAACGAAGGTTGTTGAAAAGCAAAAAAAGAAAAGGCCGCTGGTTGAGGCGGTTTTTTCTTTTATGATCAGAGCGTTCTATTGACAATTACTCTTCTTCAAACAGAAATTCTTTTCCAGGTGTATTTAGAAGAATTTCGATTTCTGTTTCAATCAACTGTTGAATATCCCTCTTTATTTGGTAGTAGTTTTCCAAAACCATTTCCTGAGAAATTTTTTCAATTACTGGTAATTCTGAGTACTTTTCCGTTTCGGATTTCAGTTTTTCTTTATCATTAATAATTTCACTGTGAAAGGATTTGAGTTTTATTTTCTGATCCGGATCATCCGCCACCATTCCTACAAATTCTCCAGATGATAACGAGGAGATTTTCGAAGCAGGAATGGCAAAATCCAATTGCCCTGATTTACTTACTGAAGTGTCATTTCTGTTAATTGATACTGATTCTTTTACTTGTACAATTTTGCCGAACCTTTCAGAAAGGAATTTAGCAGTTTCCCCAGTCACCTGGCCTGAAAGGATATTCCCTGTAATATTCATAATTACAGAAGATTGATCGGAACCATAATCTTTTTTTAGCTGGCTAAAATCCTGTAAACCTAAACAGGTGGCTACTTTATTGGATCTTGCAGTTGCAATCAGACTATCAATTCCGTTAATAAAGATGGTTGGGAATTCGTCAAAAATGAGACTGCATTTTTGCCGGTTTTTTTGGTTTACCAATTTAATCAAACGATTTACATACAAAGAAAGGACAGCCCCAAAGACCTGTTGTTTCTGAGGATTGTTAGCAAGACAAACTATTTTCGGGTACTCGGTATTATTTATATCGAGGGTAAAATCGTTTTTTGAAAGTACCCAGTATAATTGTGGTGATGATAGTCTGGCCATTCCTATTTTAGCGGAGGCAATCTGTCCTTCCAGTTGTTCCATTGCCTTATTTTGGTATGCTGAAATAAATGGGTTAATAAGT
>DASTXM010000111.1:0-2591 GCA_035765495.1 Hanamia sp. | reverse complement strand
GTTTTCAAACAGAAAATTATCCGATACTACTTTCGCAAGTGATGTGTTAGGTGTAATGGATTATTTGAAAATTGACAGTGCCGATGTGTTAGGATATAGTATGGGCGGTTCTGTGGCTTACGAGTTCGCCATACAAAACCCGGAACGGTTAAGAAAATTAGTGATCATTTCTTCTACTTATAAAAGTACCGGCTGGCTACCTGAAGTAAATGAGGCATTTAAGGCATTCAAGCCGGAATTTTTTAATAACAGCCCTATGAAAGCTGCATACGATGCAGTAGCGCCTGATACAACAAAATGGACCAACTTTATAGAACAGATGATTGCTTTTGCCCGGACGCCTTTTGACTTAGGTGATTCTAATATTTCTAAAATTGTTGCGCCTGTATTAATTATATCCGGCGATAATGATGGACTCGATAAAATCGAATTAATGAAAACATACAAATTGCTGGGTGGCGGTGTTAGCGCAGATATGGCACCAATGCCAAAATCGCAATTGGCGATTATACCTTCACAAGGGCATGTTAGCTTGATGATGCAGACAAAAACGATACTAAGCTACGTGGAGAATTTTTTGAAATAAATAGTTGCATCGGCCGGAGGATTCAGACATAACCAAAATGAATACTTGCAGCAGACCAATAAATATTAGTTTTTTGTATTTACCTTGCTTTAGTTTTTCAATAGGTTGTCAACTCATCGAAAATTAGATAATTAATAAACATTAAACCTTACAAAAGATGCTGGGAGAACATTTATCAAAAACAAAAGACAGAAAGAAATTTAGGGTCATGGCAGCAATGGTCATTATACTTTTGCTGGCAGGAATTCTATTGCTTTCAAATCTGTTGTAAAAGATAGCTTCTCTCCCACTTCCCACGCTTCAGAAGATATTTTTGCAGTAAACAAATTAATAAAAGCAATTTTTATTTCTTCCTTCACGCTATTTCTTCCAGTTCTCTTTCTGTGATAAAAGGCCAGTGATCTTTGTATCTTTTTGGATTGATCTTTTTGTTTTCTTTCACTTCAATCATCTCCCTGATCGGATCCAGGAGAATCGAATAAGGACGGTATCCTGAAATTAAAACTCCTTTGTTATTTTTATTCCTGATGACCAGCGAAGGAAACCGGTTGATCTGGTGATATTGTACTTCCTGCAAATCTTTGCGCAATGCTTCCATTGCAACATCACTCCTGATATCTTCTTTAAACTTTTCTATTTTAAAATCTGAATCAACAGCCGCCAGCTTTTCAGCAAGATTAAGAAGAACATCTTCTTTCGAAATATTTTCTCCTCTCATCATCACGGCCTCGCGAAGCATTCGTAAAAAATGTTCTTCTGCCCGCAGCGATTGCAGCGCTGCGCATTTGACAGCAATGCAAGCGGGATAAGACGAAGAAGGCGGATCGCTTATCCAGATATTTTGCTCAATCGGCATGCCGGAAAGTTGTTTCGCATGCATCCACACCGGCCCCATTTGAATAGGCTTTGAAACAGAATTAATGGTATCATTATAATTGTTCCATCCCGGCAAAAGACCGGCCATGCAATAACGGTATTTTACTTTTCCTTTAAACTCAAACAACAGGCGCCGCCACTGAGGTTCAAACGCCCAACTCCAGCAACAAAGCGGATCGGTATAGTAAGTTATTTCCAACAAGCCGGATTGTTTTACAGTTGATTGTTCAGGCATAATAAAAAGTTTTTATCAGGTATTTTTATTCGCTGTTTTCTTCTTTGTTTTAGAATTGGTGCCGCCCTTTCCGGTGGTGCATTGCAATTCTTCTTCTGTCAGTTTTTTGTTCCACTGCATGTCTTTCATTGGTGATACTTCATTGATCTGGCCGCTTCTTATTTCGCTCATATCCTTGTTCAGTTTTTGAACGCTTTTTTCTGTGCGGTCTGTTCCTTCCGCCTTTTGATCGCGCAATCCATTTGTTTCCAAAACATGTTTGATCGGATCATCAATATATTGATAGGTCTCTCCCATTTCTGTGCTCATTCCTTCGTTCCACGGCCCACGAAAATCGTTGCCGTTTGAAAAGTTGAAATATAAATTGCTGTATCGCGGATCACCCTGCAAAATACCGGGAGGAAAATTAGGCTCAATGGATTCCAAAGCGGCCTGGAACATTTGAAAATGCGCAATTTCTCTGGTCATCAAAAAGCGCAAAGTTTCTTTGACGGAAGGATCATCAGTAAACTGCAACAAATATTCATACACCATCTTGGCGCGCGTTTCAGCAGCCACATCAGAACGAAGATCGCTGGTAAGATCGCCCTGCACATCGCCATTGATATAAGATGCTGTCCAGGGTGTTCCTTCGCTGTTGGTAAATGCAGGAGCACCGGCGCTGCTTACCAGGAATTCCCTGTTGATGCCGCTGTGGATCATTTCTTCTTTCGCGCCTTTTCCTTTTAATAATTGCATGATCTCTGCATTATCTGCCGCGTTTTTCAGATCGCCATTGATGCCTGTCAAAAGCATTTGAATCGTAGCACCCACGATTTCCAAATGACTGAATTCTTCAGTAGCAATGTCCATCAGCAAATCGTATTTATCCGGATAAGGATTTTTAGCAGCAAA
>DASTXM010000110.1:0-6411 GCA_035765495.1 Hanamia sp. | reverse complement strand
ATAATTAAATTTATTGTCAAATAAATTTATTTGTACATTTGGTAATCATCTGTTATCCCCTGACTTCTCGTCCTGTGAAATTTCCCCTGATCATTTAAAACATTTACAAATCTATTTTGTATGCCTGTCAGCACCGGGGATCAACAAAGGTTGGAAGTCCTTCAGGAATATCCGTTAGAAGGCCATTGCAATGGAAAATTTGCATTTTTTAGCGCTGCTTCAGATTTTTTACAATCGCTTTTGCCGGATGATCTCGTTTTAGCGCCACAGCAATTTACGCCCGACGGGCAACATCCTCTTTTGCTAATGTTTAATGACACCTGGGTGAAGTCGAATCTGAACCTGGAAAGAATAGCGGCTGCATCAGACTCAATACTCAATCTTCATTATAATGAATTTATCGTGATGCTGCCCTATGTTCAGTTTAAAGAGCCGCAATACAATGGTAAAGGACCTTATTGCTATTTGCCGGTTCTGTATTTAGATAGTCTGCTTGCGGTTTTGGGCGGAAGAATTTTTTGGGAATTCAATAAAGAGATGGCCGGATTTACTGTAGATGCAGGCTCTTTTAATGTTATTGATGAAGATGCTGGTAATACTTTGGTTTCAGGTTTATCATTGATGGCGGGATTTTTACAACCAGATAAATCAATTCCTAATTTTCAAACAATTGCACCAATACTGCAATTGCCGGTGATAGAGCATGGGCCTTATGGATACGTGACTTCTGTTTACAAGATCTTTTTTGAAAACCAGGATATATCACCAACAGGATTAGATGTAACCAATTCATCCTGCCAGTTTATACCGCCGGGACTGATGACTTCACCGGCCATTACAGAAAATCCGCTCGGTTCTTTCCTCCTGGATTATGATTGGAAGCTCTCTTACATTGAATTTATCAAATTCTAATAAAATAAAAATGGCAATCCAAAAGATAGCAGTTTTAGGTGGCGGAATGGGATCATTGACTTCTGTTTTTCAACTCACCTCCGATCCTTCATGGCAAACAAAATATGACATCACCGTTTACCAGATCGGCTGGAGGCTGGGCGGCAAAGGCGCCAGTGGCAGAAACAGCGCCGCAGGAGAAAGAATTGAAGAACACGGTCTTCATTTGTGGTTTGGTTTTTATGATAACGCTTTCAACATGATTCAGCAGGTTTATGAAGCCAACAACCGGCAACCGGGGACTCCTTTGGCAACATGGCAGGAAGCATTTACAGGATATGATTTTATTTGTCTCGAAGAACAAATTAACGGGCAGTGGCTGCATTGGCCATTTAAATTATGGTCCAATGACCTCACGCCCGGCACTTCCACTCCCCCGCCTTCCATTGAAGCATATATTATCCGGATAGTAGATTGGATCAGCCAGAAAGAAAAAGAATTTAGTGTAGAAACTACGCCGGAAGTGAAGGCAAGGATACAGGCAGATACAGCAAGTACGGCTCTTCTGAAACAGAAATACAGTCCGTTGATGGTTGCGGCAAATGCCGAATATTCTGATGCCGGAAAACTTTTGACTTCTTCTGCTTCCATAGCAGCGAATAACCGGAATTATTCTTTGTTGAAAAATATTCTTGACGACCTGGTGGCATGGATCAAGAAAATTGCAGGAGATGTTCAAAATGCGGAAACTTTTTTGCGCCGGTTGTTCATCATGGCCGATCTGGCAGCGGCTACCGTTAAGGGAATGATCGACGACAACGTTATTGAAAAAGGATTTGATGCAATTAATAATTACGATTACCGTGAATGGCTGCAAAAGAATGGCGCTTGTGCGATTACGATTAATTCTGCAATCGTACAGGCGGTGTATGGTTTGGTTTTTGGCGGAAAGGAACAATATACTTTTGAAGCCGGCACTGCTTTACGTGGATTGCTACGGCTTGGTTTGACTTTCAAAGGTCATGTGTATTATCGGATGATGGCAGGCATGGGCGATGTTATTTTTGCACCGATTTACCAGGTGTTGCAACAAAGAGGTGTAAAGTTTCAGTTCTTTAGTAAGGTTACCAATCTTGGACTTGGTGCAGATAATAGCATCGAAACCATTTCTATAGACATTCAGGCTACTCTTGCCAATGGTGTTCCTAATTATGAGCCCTTTGTACCGGTAAATGATTTGCCTTCATGGCCCAATTTTCCCAACACACAATACCTCGCACAGGGGAATGAAATTCTTTCAGGAAATGTAAATCTGGAATCATACTACTCAGACTGGAAACCTGTAGCACAACAAACACTTCAGAAAGGAACCGATTTTGACCTGGTAATTCTCGGTATTTCCATTGGCGCGTTGCCAACGGTTGCCAAAGAACTGATTGCGAAAAATACCGATTGGCAGAATATGGTCAAAAACGTGATTCCGGTAAGTACAATCGCTTTTCAACTCTGGCTGAATAGTTCGATCCAGGAAATGCAATGGCCTTACACTTCAGACGGGCTGGCGCTTCTGGGCTCTTACCAGGAACCTTATGATACATGGGCTGATATGAGTGACCTGATTGTAAGGGAAAATTGGCCTCAGGGCTACACGCCACAGAATATCGCGTATTTCTGTGGCCCAACTCCTCAACCAAATGCAGATGAGATTTTGAAAAATGCGCAACAATCTGATTTTAGTGATCCCACATTTCCACAGACACAAACAAACATGGCACAACAATTTGCGCTGGATTATTTGCAGCAATTATCTGCGCACATATGGCCCGGTATCTGGCAGGGACAAAACACTTTTGATTTCAGCAAATTGATTGACATCAATAACGGCCAGGGGATTGGACGGTTCAACGACCAGTTTTTCAGGGCAAATATTGATCCTACAGAATTGTACGTGATGTCATTTACGGGCAGTTCTGCATACAGGCTGAAAACAGATCAAACCGCTTCATTTGGCAACCTGTACATTACCGGCGATTGGATTGATAATGGTTTTAATGCAGGTTGCATCGAAGCTACCGTAATGTCGGGACTGCAAACTGCAAGAGCAATATCGGGTGAAAACATCGTGATTCCCGGAGAAAAAGACCTATAAAAAAATAAGATGGAGATTTTCAAACCAAGAAGGTTTTATTCCAAATTAAAAAGCTTCTAAAAAACCTTATTGGTTTATTTAAAACAAAAAACAAAAGTGTGATCACATTAAACGGATACCAACCTTTTGAAACAATCGTGGAAACGCCACAGTTTAGCCTGTTGCGTGTTCAGGACGATCTGCATCATGAAAAATTCATAGCGAAAGTATATCAAAGCCCGACTGAAAAGCAGGTTCAGTCTGTGAAAAACATTGTGGAATTGGTAAAAGAAGAAGAATGGCGCGACGTATTACAGCCCATTAGCTACCTCCTTGAAAAAGATGCGGTGGCTATTATTTTTAAAAATGCTGCCGGCTGTACGTTACGAAAATTTATTGCCGAACACGGTAAAATATTGCCTTCCAGGTTTGTTCCCATTGCCATTAGTTTATGCAAAATGCTTTCTTCCTTTCATTCCAATGGCTGGATCATCGGCAACATAAGGCCGGAATATATCCTGATTGATGCGGAAAAAGAAGTTTGCAGAGTGGCTGATCTGGAGAAAGCTTCGAGGGTTTTTAAAAAGCAAACAGAAACGTCTTATAACTTTTCCGGCACCGGCGAACTGGATTATATCAGCCCTGAACAAACCGGGCGTACCAACCAGTTGATTGATTACCGCTCAGATTATTATACGCTTGGGATTATTTTTTATGAAATGCTGGCAGGAAGGCGGCCTTTTGTAAGTAATAGTGCAGCCGAATTGTTGTACGCTCATATTGCCAGGCAGCCGGATCCGTTGAAAGGCGTTGATCCTTACCTGCCGCAGGTTTTGAATGATATCGTGATGAAATTGCTGAATAAGAATCCCGGGGACCGGTATCAAACTTTAAGTGGACTGTTGTACGACCTGGAACAAAGTATCCGGTATTTCCAGGATGATTTTTACCTGGAATCTTTTCAGATCGGGCAAAAAGATTTTGTAAGCCACATCACCATTTCTGCAACGCTCATGGGAAGAGATGCCGAACTGGCGATGATCAATGATGCGTATCAACTGGCATTAAGAGGGATCAAGCAGGCATTGTATATCGGAGGATATTCCGGTGTCGGCAAGTCGCGGCTGGTGGAAGAGTTTGTTCTCAAAAAAGTAAATGCTTCTTCATTTATTTCAAAGGCAAAATTCGACACCTTACAACGAAATACTCCTTATTCTGCTTTGATACATGCCATTCGTTCTTTGATCAGAAATTTATTAAGGGAAGACGAAACCAAATTGAATTTCTGGAAGGAAAGGCTGCTTTCTTTTTTGCACGACAATGGACAAATTATTATCAACGTGGTTCCGGAATTGGAAATAGTAATCGGTAAACAACCTCCTTTGGTGGACCTTTCACCGGATGAATCCCAAAATCGCTTTCAACAGACATTTATCAATTTCATTTCTGCATTTTCTTCAGGAGAATATTCACTGATCCTTTTCCTGGATGACCTTCAATGGGCTGATCTGGCTTCTGTGAAACTGATCGAATTGATGATCTATGATAACAGCATCTCCAATTTTCTTTTCCTCGGTGCCTATCGTGATAATGAAGTCGATCCCACACATCCACTCGTAATTTCATTGCAGAAGCAAGAGAAAAAAGCAGATATCAAAGAAATCAAACTGTATCCTCTCGAAAAGGAAATCACAGGTCGCTTTATTCTGGAAACATTAAAACACCAGGTTGAAAATCCCAACGAACTGATTGAAAAGATCTTTCATAAAACGCAGGGAAATATTTTTTATACCATCCAACTCATCACCTCCCTGAATGATGCGGGGCTTCTGTACAAGGACGGACAAGGACTGTGGAAATGGGACAAGAAAGCTCTGGAGGAATATGACTTTGCAGAAAATGTGATCGAGTTATTGGTTAAAAAGATCAATAACCTTGACGAGCTTCAGAAAAAGATTTTAAGAACCGGCGCTTGTGTGGGCGATAGTTTTGATTTGCTTACAACCGCCAGTCTTACCGGAGAACGCTTGTACACGATAGCCAATGAATTATCGGCCGTCATCAATATGGGTTATCTTTTTACCCGCGATGAAAACCTCGATCATTACAATCGTTCTTCCCAAAATATCAGCAATGAAGATTTGAACCGGATTGGCAATGTGCGTTTTCAGTTTTCGCATGATCGCATCCGGCAGGCATGTTTATCTATGGTTGATGACGAAGAACTGGCGATGATCAATTTCAAAGCGGGAAAATTCAAATTTAAAAACTACACTCCTTCGCAGGTAGAAGAAGAAATTTTTGTGATTGCCAATCATCTCAATTTGGGCAGCCGGTTCATAAAGGAAAAAGAAGAGATTGACGGTTTGGTAGATGTAAACATGAGGGCGGGGAAAAAAGCGATGGATTCCACTGCTTATGATTCAGCAATCGAGTATTTTAAAAAGGGAAAAGAGTTTCTGAATTTCAATGATCATTACCGGCAGCTTTATGAATTTTATTTGCAGGGAGCGGCGTGTAAATATCAAACCGGGAAATATCATGAAGCAGAAGAAGACCTGGATGAATTATACGGAAAATCACAATCAAGGATTGATAAACTGGAAGTATTGATCCTGAAAGTTTACATGTACACTTCCAATGAAGAAAAAGAAAAAGCGGTAGAATCAGGAAGAACCGGGTTTCGTTTGTATGGCTTGCGCATGCCAAAAAGCAAGTCGCTCATCATGATGATTGTGTTTAAAGATATCATCAAAGCAAAATGGATTTTAAGAGGAAAAAATCTGGATCTTCTGCCACAAAGAAAGGTGATGACTGATGCCGAGCAAAAGCGCTTTTTGGAATTCGCACTGGCTGTTTCTCCTCCGATCTATCAATACGATCAAAATCTGTTTGCCTGGGACGTAATGAAAATGGTCAGTTATTCTTTGCGCTATGGCAATAATGGCGTCGCGTCGTTTGGTTATGTTGGCTATGGAATGATCCTCGCGCAGGGATTTGCCGATTATAAAGCAGGTAAAAAACTGGCGGATATATCGATTGTGATCAATAAACAATTGGGCTATTCTGTGTTGAAATGGAAGCTGGGCATTGTGTATAATAATTTTGTGCAACACTGGACAATGCCGGTCAGGACTGAGTTTGACAACATGCAGGAATTGATCAACGGTTGTATTTCAAATGGCGATCCGATCTACGCGGGCTATGGTATTTTTCATTATCACCAGAAAAAATTTCTACTCGGCTTTCCCCTTGCAGAAGTGCAGCAGTCAATTGAAAATTATTTGCACGGTGTTGATTTGCGCGGGGATAAAGAAACGCGTCATTTCCTCGAAGGATATTATCATGCAGTGCGCTGCCTGCGTGGAGTGGATGAAAATATTTTGCTGCTC
>DASTXM010000109.1:0-2771 GCA_035765495.1 Hanamia sp. | reverse complement strand
ATAGCTCCTTGTGAAACGGAAGTAAAACGCGTTAAAATACTGTCGAGCGAACTTCGCAACTGCCTGAAAGAACCTGCCAGGAAAGTAAGGTCGCCAATAGTAATTTTTCCCTGCACGGCTTTGGAAATGATAAAGGCATAAGCGCCATAATATCCGAGGGTTCCCAGCAAAGAAAACCCGGTTCCCCACAAAGATCTTTTCACAGCCAATTTCTTATTGTCGTGGTAAAACTTATCTGACAAATGACGGAAACGGTCAACGAGGAAGCCCGACAAATTAAACAACTTCACTTCTTTGGCGGTTTCGTCGCTGGCCCCGATGTAGCGCACATAATCTAACTCTCTTCTTTCCGGCGTTTGCCTGCGACTAAGCGAATAAGTACGGTCGTTAAAATGCGCTTCGCCCAAAAATGCAGGAAGCACTGCCACGAACAAAAGCACTATCAGCCACGGGTTAAAAACAATGAGGCCGGCTGCAAGGAAACCCATTGTTATCAAATCCTGCAACTGGCTTAGGATCTGCGAAAGCAAAATTGTTCGTCCAATCGTTTGCTGCCGTGCTCTTTCAAGTTTGTCGTAAAAATTGGAATCTTCAAACTGCTCAAGATCAAGAGAGGCTGCGTGTTCCATGATCATGATCGAAGTGTGGTTGGAAAACAAATCGCCCAGCAAGCTATCAATTAAAGTAGATACTCTTCCCAACGCATCCGACAAGACGGCTAATGCAAATTCAACCGCCACCAACTCCCACAAAAAAGTATGGCTTCCGCCACCACCGCGACTCAGCTCAATAACGCCATCGATGATGAGTTTTCCTACATATAAGATACTAACTGGGATGGCTGAACGAATTAACCGGATGAATGCAGTGGCTATGGTGAGCGAAGGACTTGTTTTCCAAACCAGTTTGAAAAAAGCAGGCAGGTTGCCCAACGCTGAAAAGCGTTCTTTAAAACTTATGTCATGTAAATTTTGTGTCGGCGGTCTTCTGCTGTCCATCTTATATTTTGCTAAGGGTATTTACTTTGTACTCAAAGCTATTAAAGACAAAGGAAATAACTTTCGTGCCTGAATCATTTTAAGCAACATTTATTTTTGAAATTCTAACTGCAACAAGAGGTGACACCTTACGGTGTTCGTGTTCACAAAGAATGGTGAAAAATTATTAAGGAATTATCAATGAGGATAGCTTTGAAAAGGTGTCACCTCATTCGTAGTTTTGCAATCACGTGAAGAAAAAAAATAAAGATTTCCTTTGTTTACTGTAACTATTTCGTTTATACATTTACGTTAGTAAGACCGACGGAAAAAGTTTACAGGTCTATAAAAAACCTGAATTGAACCAGGTGGTCTTCTTTTGAAAAACCATAAGTAATATCGGCGGCGATTTTATTGAAAGGCGCAAGAAACACTCCACCACCATAACCCACATGCATCACGTTTGATTTTTCATCCGGCATCCAAACGCGGCCCTGGTCCACAAAGGCCAGCAGACCGGCTTTCCCGCTATAGAAATAATTTTTTACCTTACTGATAAAACGCAATTCATTGCTGTTGTAAAAAGCAGTTTTGCCATAAAATCTTTGTCTCCTGAAACCTCTCAGGTTCATGCCTCCACCGATATCCGGATATTGCCAAAATTCGGGATTGCCTGTAACGGTTTCAATCCCCGCCGAAGTGGAAATTGAAAATTTGTAAAACAATGGAATAAACAATTTCAATTCACTTCCATATTTCCAAAAATCCCGGTTCTTTTCTTCCAACTCTTTGGTGTAAGAACCATTTACACTAAAAACAATTCCGGAAATGGGAACGGCTTTATCATCCACATGTGTGAAAGTGTATTTTGCATTGACACCGGCGAACGGTTCCGGGCTAAAAACATTTGGATCTTCGCCCTGTATTTTATTTGCCACATATCTTTCAGGATCATCAACGATGGTAACGGTTTTATAAAATCCATTTACTTCAAAAAGGTCTTTACCAAAATCGCGGCTTAGGCCAACCTGTCCTGTGAATTCTCTCGAGCGCATCCGGTTGTATTCTTCTTCTCTGATCAAAAGTTTTGTTTCATTTCCCAATCCATAAAAATTTCTCCAACTTATAAAATCATAATTCGCCAACAGGTTTAATTTCCATCTTCCTATTGTATTCGGAAAATCTGCGAGGTAAGTGAAGCTCATTGCATTTTGAGAAATAGAATAATTAGCCCCGATCTTTTGATTGAAAACATAAGGCTCCTTACGCCATGCGTGATGTTCCCACCTGTAATTTAATCCAAGGTAAAACCGGTCTGCATCACTGTAAAAGAAAACAGGACTTAAACCCTTTTTATCGCGTTCATAATCCATGTACCTGTATTTATGAACCGAATCCACATCTGAAAATCTTTTCTTCACTTTTCCGGCAGCATGGATAATATTGTTCTTGTCATCATACACATAGGTCTTCGTACTTTTTCCAACCAGCGAATTGAGTTGCATTGAATCTTTTTTGTCGCCGCCAATAATTTGAAGAGTAATTCCTTTGTTTACTGTCCCAGTGGTTTTGTAAATGTCTTTCCCGGATAAGCCGAAAATCCTGATCTTCTTTGTTTCTCCTGTTTTGAAAATCCGCGAGTAGAATGGATATTTTTCAATGTTGCCATTTTTCTTAATGTTGAAAAATTTTACAGAAGTGGTGGTGTCTGTGAGCCGGTCAACGGTAAAATAATCCGTTCCCTGTGAGCCAATTAATTCCACTTCCCTGGCAAGAAACAGATAATATTGATCG
>DASTXM010000108.1:0-22047 GCA_035765495.1 Hanamia sp. | reverse complement strand
TCATCAATAAAATTCTGTGGCGGCCTTTCTCCAAGTAACACTTCTTTTTTTGTCGAAGGATCAAATATTAGTGCGCCGTTTTCAGCAACAATCAGATCAAAGAGCTCAAAATCCGGAAATACATTTTTCAGATCTTTCAATTCCCGACCGGTCACAAGAATTATTTTTCTTCCGGATTCCTTACATGCTTTTAATGCTTCGATAGTCCTATTATCTACTTTTCCATGGCTTGCAATAGTGCCATCATAATCGGTAGCTAATACATAATACCGCATCTTTTTTATTTAATTATATGCACTTTTCATGCTAAAAATTTATTTTGATAATTGTGTTACATATTTTCCTACTGATTTGGGGTAGTAATTTTTATTTTAACGAAGGTTTGAAAAAAATACCGATGGATAAACTGATTGTTTCTCTTTTTTATTTTATTTGAAATGATTAAAGATTAAACTATGGTTAAAGCTACCCCTTCTTATAAAGCCTTTATTGTTGATATTCTTGTCGATTCCTTTTGTGATAACGCAACTGTGAATTATATAATTAAACAGGATAAAAAAAATGTTTGCGCGAATAAGAGGATTAATGCAATATTCCTTTGACCTACCAGCGCAAATCCTTTTTTATTTTGTGAATAAAATACTTCTCCGAAGGAATAATTGTTATCTTAAGTTGACGTTGCCGTTATTCCCGGATAGGGTTACCAGGCTGGCCCATGTTGACTTCCACATTGATTCTTTTTTGGCGGCGAGACCAGTATCACGCAGTAGTCAAGTTTGCACAGGTGGCCTGTCGGAAGTTATGCATTTTCCTCAGGGCATACTCGTCGGGCGGTAGAATCTTCCTGTTTACTATACTTTAATTTTTTTAACGATTGGCCCTGCAGCTAAAATTTCATCGCTGACAACACCTGCATATTTTTGAAAGTTGGTTGCAAAAAATCCCGCAAGCCTGTCTGCTGCTTTATTGTATTGCTCTTGATTTTTCCAGGTGTTTAGGGGATTGAGCAACCGGGACGGAACACCGGGGCAGGAGGTGGGCATCTTCAAGCCAAAAAGTGTGTGCTTCTGAAAAGTGACCGTTTCCAGGTTTCCTTTGAGGACCGCAGCAATCATGGCCCGCGTGTATTTAAGAGGCATCCGTTTCCCGATACCATATTCTCCGCCCGTCCAGCCGGTATTTATCAGCCATACGTCCACATTGTGTCGCTTTATTTTGTTTCCCAGCATTTGGGCATAGCGGGTGGGATGAAGCGGCATGAAGGGGGCTCCAAAGCAGGCACTAAAAGTAGGGTGGGGCTCGGAAATTCCTTCTTCCGTACCCGCCACTTTCGCCGTATAACCACTAATGAAGTGGTACATGGCCTGGGCAGGAGTTAGTTTGCTCAAAGGTGGCAGGATGCCAAAGGCATCCGCCGTAAGAAAGAATACGTTTGAAGGAACAGCCGCGACAGAAGGCATCAAAGCGTTGTCAATATGGCTAAGTGGGTAGCTTACGCGTGTATTTTCGGTGATTTTTCTACAGCTGAAATTTACTATGTCACTTCCCGGAAGAAGAGATACATTTTCGAGCAGCGCTCCGTGCTTTATTGCTTTAAATATCGCAGGTTCTTTTTCCGCATCAAGATTAATAACTTTCGCATAACAGCCTCCTTCCATATTGAAGATTGAATTGCGATCCCAGCCGTGCTCATCATCACCGATCAGCTTTCTTTTGGGATCCGCGCTCAGAGTGGTTTTACCCGTACCACTTAAACCAAAGAAAAGTGCTGTATCTCCCGTTTGACCTGCATTAGCGGCACAGTGCATGCTGAGTACGTCGTGTTGCTGAGGTAAAATGAAATTCAGAACGCTAAATATTGCTTTTTTTATTTCGCCGGTATATTGGGTACCACCGATCAGAATCATTTTTTCGGTAAAACTGATGATCACAAAATTTTTATTTTTTACTCCATCGGTTCCGGGATCGGCAAAGAAGTGGGGAAAGTGAATGAGGTACCAACCGTGTGTACCATCTGAATCAAAGTCATTGGCAGGAGGAAGGAACATGTTCGCTGCAAAAAGGTTGGCACAGGCGTTTTCATTTATTACTTTTACAGGAAGCCTATATTCATTTTTAGCACAAACCGTGCAATCTCTTACATACAGTTTTTTGCCTTTGATATATCGTAGCATCTTCTCTAAAAGATGTCCGAAATACCGGGCTTCCAAAGATTGATTAATGTTATCCCAGTTGACCGTTTCTGCAGTCACCTCGTCTTTGACGATGAAGCGGTCTTTAGGGCTTCGCCCTGTAAATGCGCCGGTGTTTATGACCAGTGCGCCTGTACTGCACAGGACGCCTTCGCCTGCAGCGATGGCCTCGTCGATTAATTCTCGGGGAGGTAGTTGGTAGTGAATTAAGTCAGTCTGTTTGTTGTGATTATTAAAATACCGGCGTGCTTCAGCAGCCACCGCATGGGTAGGTGAAAAATCCATGTTCCTGATTTTTAAGAGTTAATTGAATTAGAGGATACCCACCCTTTTTATGAGTGGGAGAAAGAAAAAAATCGAAATTTTAAAGGAAAGGATTTTCAGCAAGCGCCTGCATAAGGCAACAATAGTTGTCTGAATTATCGTTGAATATTTTGGAAGGATAATCAGGCCTCATATCTTATGAATGTGGGGCAAAGTAAGGAAATTAAATTAATAAAATTAAATTTATATGATACAGTGAGTGAAGTGAAGAATTTACCGTGCTTCAGTCAGGAACGAGAATGAGGTTTTTTTTCGCTCGTTCATTAGCTTAACCATTGAATTCATTAATTCAGCAAGCGGTTAAACCTTTCATTCAACAGAGATTTGTAGTTGATTTTATAACTTTTGTCCAGGAAACTCATATCTATTTCCTCCTTCCATTTACTAAGGCTATTATGCATTTTAGCAAAAATATTTTCCTGTTGTTTAGCATCTAACCTTGCTGCTGTAAAAGCCGCGATAAAATCCTTTTTCCTGATTTTCTTCTTCTTTCCGTTTAAGGTCAGGGCCAGGTCTTCGTCATCGGCAGGATTGACCAGCGTCGTAGCTACCAAATCGTAGGCAGGAGATAATACCATTCCAACGCCTGGTTGCCGTATCAGCGAAAAGTTCTTCAGATGCATATCTGCGTTACCGGTAAGGAAACTAAATAATAGTATTTCGAAGAAATTAATCACATCTAGGCCGGGGTTCGCAGAATATTTTTCGATTGCTTTGGCGATTTGTTCGTAGCTCCCCCTGTATTTGTCCTCGGTCAGCCTGTCTGTTAGCTGGCACATGTCTTCCATAGCAAGTTTCTCTTTTTTTATGCGATCTATTCTGCGGGTGATATAAGCCAAGTTACCTGATTTAAGCCTTATAAGGCTGTGAGGTACCACTTTGATTTTAGAAATCGCTGCAAGATGCATGGTGAGGTCTTCCACTTCCGGGAGGTGCAGGTAATGAGGGGTTGGTGGCTTTAAGATATAACCTCCCCACAAACCCACAATGGTAAATCTTTTTGGCGCTGAAGGAGAATCTCCTTTCCCAAGATGAAGCGATAGCTTGGGTTGCACCCCCGTTATGGTTGTATGCGACTCGAGTACCTCTCCTGCAAGCTTTTCCAGATCATCTTCTTTATACGGTAAGATTGGAGGGGCCGTCTGATCGAACATCTTCCTGCTGCATCCCGGATGAAAATCAATTTCCCCTGAGGCTAGTTGCCTGTAACAATATAAACATCTTTTGCTCATGGTTCTTCTTCGTTTAGAGGCTGAACACTCACAGCTCCTATACAATCTTTGCAACAGGTTAACAATAGCCCCATCCGGTCTCTCGGGTTGAGTTTCCAGTTTTTTTCGGCTATATCCAGCAACCATCCTTCCGGTATTAACCCATCAAAGAAGGGGAACAGCACCTTATCATGGTAGGGCGCCTCCTGCAAAGGCAAGGTGACACTTACCGGTTCGGTAGCACCAGATTGCAGGTACTGCTGATCATAAACGAAATGATATCCGTTTTCGTCCTGGGTAAGCCAGCCTGCTATATTGCTGTGCATAAGTATTGCTGCTTTTCTCATTGTTTTCTTTCACTTTGTATCAGAGATACCGGCCCTACCTGGCTTCCGAATAATTTCAGTACCTGGTTTACTTTATCCAGTCGCACAGATTCTTTGCCCTGCTCCAGTTCACGGATAAAGCGTAATCCCACTCCCGCTTTTTCGGCCAGGTCAGCCTGGGTAAGTTTTACGGCATTCCTTTGCGCCTTTACATATTCTCCGAGTGTCATAATTTTATACCTTTTCGGGTATAAAGATACGTGGTTAATTCTATTTTATACCTTATAGGGTATAATTTAACAAACAACACTCAATTTTATACCCTTACGGGTATCTTTTGCTTTTTCCGGCCGTATAAATGACTTTGAAAAGTTAAGGTTATTGTTGGCTTTTTGTACAGTACATTATTAAACAAAACAGATATTTTGTTTAACTTTGTAGCTACTCATAAGCAGTTAGTTTTGGTGCGGCTCCTGTTTCAACAGGGGCCAATTTATTTTAAGAGACAATAAAGCAATATAATTTGCCTTACACTCCACAATGTAGATTTGGAGAAAGAAAGTTTATTCACAACTGACTGAAAGGAGCTTCTTTAAAATGTGACAAAGCGTTGTATTGTTTGTGTCAAGATAAACTTGCTATGAATTTTGTACCGGCTTGTTTTGGTATCCTTTGCCCTTTCACATTAGTATTTCATTTTACATAAGTTAAAAGTGTCTTGGAGCTGAATACTGAGGCGAGAGCAAGTAGGCGTTTACCTTGAACATTTGGCCTTCCATTTTATGGAATTTTATCAAAAGCAAAATCATTGTTATCATTGCATTAAGTCATCCCTGAGCTTTTGTTTCTGTCTCAATAGCTGAGTTCTGTCTTTTTGTTCAATAGCTTAAAATACCAAAACATTATTGCCGGTACTGCAAAAATTTGAAAAATAAAGACAGTAGCAGATAAAGCACCACCAAGTTTTTCCTCACCCATCAAGATTAAGAATTGGTTTCCTAAGGGGCCTTGAGAAAAAATTACCGTATTGATAAAATCCCATCCGAAATGAAGTCCAATTGGCAAATACAATGATTTAGTCTTTGCAAAAGCAAGGGCAAACATAAGTCCCCAAATCGTGGTCATAATGAAGACGATTGTCATTTGTAAAGGATTTCCCAATGCTCCGAATGTAAACCAATGATAAAAACCAAAACCGGCAGCAGAAATGATGCAAGCAGGCATGACGCCTAATTTTTTAATAAGTATGTAAAGTAATGCACCCCTGAAAATTAATTCTTCATACAGCACGGATTTTAATATCCACCACGAACCGGCTAATAATTTTTGTCTGGTAAATTCATTATTGATCGTCCACTTATTTGTTGTAAAAAAACTAAAGGATAGGTAGTAAAGACAGCAACAAACACCGGCTGAAAGAATGCCAACGAAAAGATTGAAAAGCCTGCTTTTTGTAGGAGCTATTCCCAAAACAAGCAAATTCTTTTTGCAAAATATCCAAAGCAGTACCCAGGAAATTATAATTTCACCCAATAGTCCAAGCATACATTAATTTGATTTTCAATTTTCAATTAGCCACTTTACAAGCGGATAACTCTCTTTCTTCTTAAAGGAGAAATTCAATACAATTTCAAGATAAAATATTTTAATATTTAAAAGGAATTTTTTGTTCGGTAATAGATTGCTATTTCTTTTGGTGACGGGATAACTTCAGAAAAGTTTTGGGAATGTAAATTAAGAATTGTAGATGATAAATATTCTGTCTCTGACCTTCATCATGCAACGAAAAAGAAACTGAAATTGTCAAATGTAAAATGTGCAGACATGGGAAAGATCTTCCGGGTTTTTATTTTAGCATTATTTTTTTTGTTGGCAATTTCAGCATGCAGGAAAGACAATAAAGAAATGCCCTTTATGAACTCTGCAACAATTGTTGCTCCTGATCCGAGAATGGGAATGTGTACCGGTGGCATTTTTATTAAAATTGATAATCATCCCAATCCCAATGATCTCCAAAATGGATATTTCGATATTGACAGTATGCCGCCATCTTTTAAAATAAATACCTATCCAATAAGAGTTGAAATTGATTGGAAAATTTCCTCAAAATGTTTCGGTAACTATGTAGTGATTAATCGAATAAAAGAAATTCAGTAGCAATTGATAAAACCCATTGTGCCGCGACTTCTGGCTTGTCCATGGCCGTTACTCCTTCCCGTACCAAAGATTATTCATCCATTCGCAATGTCCGTTTCATGAGACTTCAGATTTATTGAATCCGAACTATTGAACCAAGAAAATATAAGATTTTTTATTTTGGCAGGTATAGTACAAGTTCAACAATATTTCGATTGAGTAGAAAATGGGAAAATAATTCAGGACAGCTGGATGATAATATTAGTAACCGAGTTGCCAATTTATCGCTTTAAGTTGTTTTAAAGGGCCGTTTTAATAATTTACTTAGGCTTTAAACACGCATGATTCTATCAGATGCTATAAATCACTGAAAAATTACCTTTATGAACGTATGTTTTTACTATCGTTAACGTATTGTTTTACTGCTCTGATCTGGGGAATTTTGAAGTATGTCTTTTATATTTCGTGATTGGAAAGAATTTATTTTACAATGCCTGGAAAGTTTGAATGAGCATTCTTCTATTGAAGAATCGAAGAAGGAAGAGTGGTTAAATAAATCAGTTGAATGGAAGGAAACTCTTGAGAAGCGGGTAATTGAGTACATGCTGAGCAAGGCAAAGCAAAAGGAAAAAAAGCAGTACGTTAAATTACTTGAAATAATGGTTGTGAGTCTTTTAGACAAGATTTATTTAAGCCATCTGTGTTCGGCCAATAATTCAATCAATAAAGCGTTTTCAATCCATTTAAAGAACTTTTTGTTTTTTCTTAGAGAAAATTTTAATGACTATTTCGATTGTAACCAAAAAATGCCTCAGATAATTTTTGAAGCCAGTTCAAAAGAATTATCAGAATTAGCGGATTCAATTTGTAAATGCGGTTCATCTGCGTCTACCCGTTGTCGTTATATCATTCGATTTATTGTAAAATCATTTAAAGTATTATGTAATAAAAGGCTTCCTCCGGCATTTGCGGAGATGAATTACCATCTCGAACTGGCCAATGAATTGCTTCAATTGGGGATATTGACTTCAGAGGAAAAATTAAAAAGGACCCTTTTTTATTTTAATTATAATCACATTGAGTTGTGCGAATTATTAGGTAACCAATTAATGCATGCAGTCAGGAAGCAAAGGGGGAAATCATCGCAAATGCTTATGCTGCTTTTGGAGCAGAAGAAAATAAGTCAATATCCTATGAAGCAAGGTTATTGTCTTCACTCACATCTTCCTTCATTAAAGGATCAAGTCATTGAATGGATTAATGAAGAAATGAATTTCCTCAAGATGGAAGAATTCGCTCCTGCAGATACAGCCACAAAAACTTTTGTCCATGTTCCATTTCGGGGAACCGAGATTTACTTGTTACATAAAGCCTTTGTAGATTCCGGAGGTGCTGCAGGAGAAACCTATAAGAGCCTTTTTGAAAAAACTGCTTCTCACCTTATTAATAATAATCAGAAAGGCTTCAGTACTGAAAGCCTTCAAAAAAATGCAGATAAAGTGAATTATGAAGCGAAGGACAATGTGAAGCGATTCTTACAGAAAATGATCAGGAATATTGACAGTTATTAGTCAATATCAATTCACTCCGGCTTCACCCCGATTCACCCAAACTGCCTTCTTTCTAAACTAATTTGCCTTCAGTTTAGAGATCATTAAAATTATTCAACATGTTCAATCAAATTTCCTGGAGTACCTACCTGATGGTTATTCTTACTCTTTCAGTCATTTATTATTCTTTAATAGGCTATTTGTATTTCAGGAGCGATATACTGAAATTATTTGCAGGTAAATTGATTATTAAGAAAGATAAAGTATTGACGAACAGGAATGAGATTGTTCAATCTTTCACTCATGATTTGCATGAATTTGTTGATCATGCCAGTCAATACAATCTGGATAAAAAAGTGTTGATGAGTTCTATGCGTTTGCTCATTAACAAATACCCGGAGATTAAAGATCCGGCAATACAACATTCTGTTATGGAATTTATGATCCGGGAATGTGTTTCATCCATTCATCTAAGTGAGGAAGAGTTGAGGGAGTTATGGAATTAGGTGAATGGATTTTTTTTGAAACAAATAAATAACATAGATATGAAAAGAGGCTGTTTGAAATTGAAGATGAGAAATTGCAAAAATGCGGCGTTTGTTGGGATTCTTCTGTTGATGACTTTAGGATCAAATGCGCAGGATGGCAATGCTGGTATTAATGAAGCAAATACCCAGGTAAGAAGTTATTTTGATTCCGGTACCAATTTAATGTATGCCATTGGTGCAATTGTAGGACTGATTGGAGCAGTAAAAGTGTACAATAAATGGAACGCCGGTGATCATGATACCGGAAAGGTGGCAGCAGCATGGTTTGGAAGTTGTGTCTTCCTGGTCGTTGTGGCCACTGTTATAAAATCGTTTTTTGGCGTTTAAAAATAAAAAATGCGGGAAATTCTAATCAGCAGGCTTTTACGGTATATGGAGGAAAATAATCCTGATTTGTTGTGGCAGTTAATGGAAAAAGGAATGGTAGCATCGTATGTAGTTGATAAGTTAAGTGTTGTAGAAGGGTTATTGAAGGATGCCTCAAACAATCAGCCCCTCTATATTAAGGAAGAAGCCTGCTTTGATATTCTCACTGAGGATCTTAAGCCATCGAAATATCATTACGTGTTGAATATTCTTGAAGAAGATTTTAACGAGGAATTCAAATTACTGGATGGTATTGGTGTTTTAAAACCTGAGATCATAAATATGGTTAATTACTGTTCTGAAGTTTTTTCCAGCTACAATTTCCGGGAAGCCAATGAAGATGATCGCCATTTGAGGTATGAGATGACCGGAATGATCAGTGAATACTTTTATCAACTGTGGAGTGTGAAAGGAGAGAAGCATGGGATACAATATTCAACAGAAGCTTAGAGATAATATCGAAGCGATCCGTATTGCCTTAACCTGGATTGAAGGTTCTGAAGTTTCTTCAAATGATCTGATGGCACTAAAAAAATATTCTGGCTTTGGCGGAATAAAGGCAATCCTCTTTCCTAATTCTTCTATTAATGAATGGGAAAAATTAAACGCTTCCAAAGAAGACATAAAGTTATTTGCAGACATTGTTCAATTACACTCCTTATTAAAGGAGCATTTTGATGAGCAACAATATACTGAAGTCATAACTTCTCTTAAAAACAGTGTCCTTACTGCCTTCTATACTCCGGAAGTTATCCCGAGAGCGATCTATAAGGCGCTAAGTGAAGAAGGGATTCTTCCACGAAAAATCTATGAACCAAGTGCCGGTTCCGGCATTTTTGTTTCCGAAGCCGATAAAATGTTTTTGGGACTTGAAAAGATTTCTTGTGTTGAAAAGGATCTTTTGAGTGCAAAAATTTTGAAGGTTATTTCAAGTTCTTTAAATAGTAATGTCGAAGTGCAGGCAAAAGGCTTTGAAGAAACTGATGAAAAGGAAAATGGACAATATGATCTAATCGTTGGTAACATTCCTTTTGGCAACTTTAAGGTTTATGATAAAAATTTAAAAGCTCCGGAATTAACAAGTAAAATCCACAATTACTTTTTTGGAAAAGGACTTGAAAAAATAAAAGAAGGTGGCTTACTTGCTTATGTAACTACTGATGCTTTTCTAAATAGTCCTTCCAATCAAAAGGCAAGGGAATACCTATTCTTACATGCTGATTTCATAAGTTTAAATGTATTGCCGGATAATCTTATGAAGGATAGCAGCAACACTGAAGCGCCTTCCCACCTGCTAATTGTTCAAAAAAATTCCACGAAGCACGGGTTTACGAGTGATGAAGAAATGCTTGTGCAAACAATCAATTTGGAAAATGAATTCGGAGAATACTCCCTGAATCATTTTGTAAATGAACATCCTGAAATAATATCGGGAGATACAATTCGTGCCGGAACAAATCAATATGGAAAAGCCCACCAGGTCATCTGGCAGGAAGGTTCAATGGAATTAATTGCTGATCGCCTTTCACAGAATATTACATACGGACTTCAAAAGCGGTTTAGTAAAAAAGCATTCCTGTCGCAGGAGTTGATGCAGGAAAGAAACGGCTTTAAGCTCACCTTTCTTGCTCCTCCTGATAATCCCGTCACTTCTATACCCATACAACTTGGACTGTTTGACAACCGACCATTACAAACTATTAACCGGGCTGTAGCCTACATTAATTCTTTAGATGAAACAGTAGTCGAAAAGAAGTCGGCGAGGATTGTTAACATCATTAAAACAAAAGATAATCCGAAGGAAGAAACATTTGTTTTAGTCACTGCAAAATCTTTAGGTTTCAGGCAATACGTTTACAAATTATATTCGAACGCCAAAGAGGTTCAGTTTCCTGTTAATTGGATGAATGCTGCCGCTATTCAAAATGAGCTTAGTGGGTTGTCAGAAAAACTGCAAAAGTATTCTCATAATTTTTATAATGAGGGTGAGAGTTCATTTCATATTGGATTGAATGAGGAAGAGGCCTTCCAAATTCAGTTGAACAATCTTAATCCTTTGTTTAAGGAAGGAACACTCCTGGTTCATAATGGCAGTGTGGGTTTTGTTTCGTTCATTGCTTCTGATAATGAAATACCAATTTTCCTTCCAGCCGTTGAAGAGGAAAAAGACCTGGAGTTTTATAATCAATACACCAACGTAAGGGATTTGTACCTCGAACTCACAGCGAGGGAAGAAAAAGAAAAAATGGAGTTTCCCGCACTTCGCAAACAGTTGAATGAGTGTTATGAAGCTTTGGTGAAAGGTTATGGAATGCTTAATACCGGTACAAACCCTCACCGGATACTTAAGGATGAAGCATTTGGTTTTATGATTCTTTCTTCTTTGGAAAGGAAGGAGGGAAATCAATATTTTAAGGCGGATATTTTGGTTCAACCTGTAATAGAAAAACGGAAAACATTCTTTACAGATAATCCACTTGAAGCGCTTGCCAAAAGTTTGAATGAAAAAGGAGAGGTGGACATAGATTTTATTGCGGCGATGTACGGTAATACCAGGGAAGAAACAATCAGGTCGTTAGGTAACCATATTTACATCGATCCATCCTCCGGCAAATGGGAGACCGCCGACAGATTCCTTAGCGGTAATGTAGTTCTTAAGTTGAAGATTGCGCAAAGCACTCTTTCAAAATCCCCGGGAAATGCTGAATTTAAAAGAAGTTATGATGCACTCAAAACTGTTTTGCCTGAAAAAATTCCATTCGCTTTATTGGATTTTAATTTGGGGGAACGGTGGATACCTCAGGACTATTACAACAGGTTTGCATCAGCACTTTTCGAATTAGATGCAGTAGTAAATTATTTCCCTTCTGTTGACAGTTTCAAGGTGACAGTGAATGGAAGCAATGCAAAGACAAGGAACGAATTTGCTGTAAATACAAAAAGCGGAAAAACAACCTATGGTTATATTCTTTTAGAACATGCACTTGAAAATACATCACCGTTCTATACTTATGAAATTGAAGCAGGAGGTAAGTCTGTGCGGGTTCCGGATAATGATGCCATTCAGTTGGCACATCAAAAAATAGAATCAATCCGTGAACGCTTTGCTGAATGGCTTAGCCAACTACCAGACAAGGACAAGAATTTTTTGGAAGAATTATACAATGAAACATTTAACTGTTATGTTTTACGAGAGTATGATGGAAGTCACCTGGAATTTCCCGGGTTAAATAAAAAGAACCTGGGAATTGACGACTTATATGTTTCACAAAAGAGTTCGGTATGGCGAATTATTCAAAACAGGGGTGCATTAATAGACCATGAGGTGGGCCTGGGCAAAACGCTTACAATGGTTGTTGCCGCGCATGAGATGAAGAGGCTTGGTCTGGTTCAGAAGCCAATGATATTGGCATTAAAGTCAACAGTAAACCAGATCCGGGAAACCTATTTGAAAGCATATCCTTATGCGCGTGTATTGGCTCCGGGTGAAAATGATTATACTCCGTCAAGAAGGATGCGGTTGTTTCATGAAATGAAAAACAACAATTGGGATTGCATAATATTAACCCATGATCAGTTTGGAAAAATTCCGCAAAGCCCGGAAATACAAAGGACAATTTTCCAGTCGGAGCTTGATTGCATTGAAAAGGATCTCTTCACTCTAAAGGAAAAGGGTGGCGAGATTTCAAGACGTTTGTTGCGAGGGTTGGAAATCAGAAAGAATAATCTTCATTCCCGGCTGCAGTCGATCCTACATGATATTGAACAAAAAAAAGATACCGGAATTACTTTCAAAGATTTGGGTGTTGATCATCTCTTTGTTGATGAATCCCATAAATTCAAAAACCTCACCTTCACTACCAGACATGATCGGGTAGCCGGTCTTGGCAATACACAGGGAAGCCAAAAGGCATTGAATATGCTTTTTGCAGTGAGAACTTTGCAGGACAAATTTCAAAGCGACTTATGCGTTACCTTTCTTTCAGGGACCCCAATCTCAAACAGTTTAACAGAAATGTACCTGCTTTTCAAATACCTGCGCCCGCGGGAGATGGAGAGACAGCAAATAGAAAATTTTGATGCATGGGCTGCAGTATTTGCAAGGAAAACCGTGGACTTTGAGTTTTCTGTTACCAATGAAATAATCGCCAAGGAACGCTTCCGTCATTTTATCAAAGTTCCGGAATTAGCACTCTTCTATAATGAGATCACGGATTATAAGACGGCCCGTCATATTCATCTTGATAAGCCTGAAATTGAAGAAGAATTAATAAATATACTACCTACGCCTGATCAGCAGGTTTTCATAAAAAATTTAATGGAGTTTGCACGCACCGGTGATGCGACTTTGATTGGCCGGGCGCCTCTCTCCAGGGAAGAGGATAAGGGCAGGATGCTGATCGCAACCAATTATGCAAAAAAGATGGCGGTAGATATGCGGTTGGTAAATGCATCATACGCCGACGATCCTTATAACAAGATAAATGTATGTGCAAGAAAGGTAGCTAAGATTTACAATGATAGCGAGGAGCATAGAGGAACCCAAATTATATTTTGCGATATCGGCACACCAAGGCCTGATTCTTTTAATGTTTACGATACTTTAAGAGAAAAGCTGGCTAATGATTTTTCCATACCTCAGGAGCGTATCACTTTCATCCATGAATGGAACAGCCGGCAAAAGCCTGAACTATTCAGGAAGATGAACAATGGGGAGATAAGGATTCTGATTGGCAGTACTGAAAAGGCAGGTACCGGATTAAATGTTCAAAGGAAAGTTGTTGCCATGCATCATTTGGATATTCCCTGGAAGCCTTCTGAACTGGAACAAAGAAATGGCCGTGGTGCAAGGCAAGGCAACTTAGTCGCCAGGAGGTATTACGATAATAAAGTGAAAAATTACATCTATGCAGTCGAACAGTCTTTGGACAATTATAAGTTTAATCTTTTGAAGAATAAGCAAACTTTCATCAGTCAGATGAAAAATTGCGAATTAAATGTAAGGACTATTGATGAAGGTTCAATCGATGAGAACAACGGAATGAACTTTTCTGAATACATCGCAATCCTTTCTGGTGATACTTCCCTATTGGAGAAAACAAAAATTGAAAAGAAAATTGCTGTCTTGGAAAATTTAAGGACTGCACACCACAAGGAAATTGTAAAGGCCGCGGCGCAGTTGAAAAATCTTGAGGAAGAAAAATATTCCTGCAGGAAAATGGTTGAAAGTCTTTCCAATGATGAAGCGCAGTTTAAAAGATGCCTGAAGTTTGATGCTGATGGAACGAAGCTTAACGCGATTGAGCTCTACCAATTCAATAACCCTGATCCGGAAAAGGTTGGGGAATATTTAATAAAGCTTAGCAGAGAATGGAAACCTGGTTCAACCGATAAACTCAAAATCGGATCCCTATATGGATTTGATCTTTATATCCGGGCGCAGGAGAACTTCTATGAAGAAAATGGTCTGTTCAAACACAATTTGCGAAACAGGTTTTATGCGGAGAGTAAATCAACAGGAATAAAATATAGTTGGAACCAGGGAGAAATCAATATCGATAACCCGAAGATTGCTGCACGACATTTTTTGAATGCTATTGACAGAACAACTTCCCTTAGGGAAAAGTATGAAAAGAACTACAGGCAAATTGAAAGTAATATTCCTATTCTGCAAAAATTAGCCGGTAAACCTTTTGAAAGAGAGGAAGATCTGTCATCTCTGAAAAAAGAAGTCTCAAGACTTGAGCAAAAAATCTCTTCTCAAATCCAGGAAAGACAATTGAAGCAGGATTTGCCTATAGACACCAAATCACACGAAGCACCGGTTATTAAGATGGATTGTAAACAACTCCTGCCCCAAAGAGATTTTGAAAAACAAAGTTTGAGTTTTAGAATTTAAAGTTATGAACACAAGTATTTATAAAGTCAATAAAGGAATCAATAAACCTATTGAGTTTAAAGGTTTGAAGGCGCAGTATATCTGGTACCTGGGCGGAGGATTACTTACCCTCCTTATTCTTTTTGCAGTCCTATATATATGCGGCGTTAACACATTTGTATGTCTTGCAATCATTGGCTTGTTGGGAACCGGATTGTTTTTGTATGTTTTTAGACTAAGCGATAAATATGGAGAATACGGAATGATGAAAAAAGTGGCTTCAAAGGGAATTCCGAAGATCATTAAGTGCAACAGCCGGAAGATTTTTATTCAAATACTTAAAAAGAATTAAATGGAAAAGTTGTTGGAAGAGCTTTTGCCGATTATGGGAGTGGAACATGATGCTATTTTGTCCAAACAAGGTGATATTACTATTGCTTTTCGTGCGGTGTTGCCTGAGCTGTTTACAATGTCAGATAAAGATTATGAAGCGTTTCACCAGGCCTGGATCAAAGCAATTAAAGTTCTTCCCAGGTTTAGCGTTTTTCATAAGCAGGATTGGTTTATCAATAGCAAATACGACGCTGAATTTTTAAAAGCTCAAAGCTTTTTGTCACTAAGCAGTGAAAGGTTTTTTAATGAACGGCCTTATCTTGACCATGAATGCTATATTTTTCTTACACGAAAACCAGATAGCAGGAAGTCCTCATCATCACTTTTTTCAAATTTATTACGTCGCTCTATTGTACCTGTGCAATTGCTTAAAGAAGGATTGTTGCAGGATTTTCTTGATGCGGCAGGGCAGTTTGCAAAGATCCTGGAGGATAGCGGATTTATACAACTAGAAAGAATTAAAGGTGAAAAACTGGCCAGTCAAAGGAATGAAATTGGCCTTATTGAACAATATTGTTGTCTTTCAAAAAGTAATGACTGTGCAATAAAGGATATCACCTTTAAAGACCGGATAATGGTTGGCAGTGATTGTGTCCAGGTTTATACGCTTGCTGATGCAGGAGATCTGCCATCTCTATGCGGTTCAAGGATCGATTATGACCGATATTCTACTGACAAAACTAAATTTTCAGTCGGTTTCGCTTCACCTTTAGGGCAGTTACTGTCTTGTAACCATATTTACAATCAATATGTTTTTGTTGATGATGCGCATAGAACGATTCAAAAACTTGAAAGTAAAAAATTGAGGTTGCAGAGCCTAAGTGCCTATTCAAGGGAAAATTCCATAAGCAGGGATGCGACAAATGATTTTTTAAATGAGGCTATTTCACAACAACGATTACCGATAAAGGCGCACTTCAATGTAATGGTTTGGTCTGAAGAAAAGGGTACATTAAAAGAACTAAAAAACCTTGTGAGTTCTGCACTAGCCCAGATGGATGCCGTACCGAAACAAGAGGTGACGGGTGCTCCTCAAATCTTTTGGGCCGGCCTCCCCGGAAATGAAGGTGACTTTCCAATGAATGACAGCTTTGACAGTTTTGCTGAACAGGCTTGTTGCTTTTTCAACCTTGAATCAAATTACCGTTCCTCGATTTCTCCTGTTGGTATCAGGCTGGGAGACAGGTTGAGCGGAAGGCCGGTCCACGTTGATATATCAGACGAACCTATGTTGAATGGGATCTGTACGAACCGCAATAAATTTATTTTGGGCCCCAGCGGAAGTGGCAAGAGTTTTTTTACTAATCACATGGTAAGGAGCTACTATGAGCAGGGAACACATGTTGTGCTTGTAGATGTGGGCCATTCCTATAAAGGCCTTTGTGAACTGGTAGAGGGATATTATTTCACTTATGATGAACATAATCCTATACGGTTTAATCCTTTTTATTTAGGTGAAGGTGACACACTTGATACCGAAAAAAAAGAAAGCATTAAAACGCTCTTACTGGCTCTTTGGAAAAAGGACAATGAAGAATTCAACAGGAGTGAATATGTTGCATTAAGCAATGCATTGAGCCTCTATTTTGACAAACTCAAAGAGGACCAAACCATTTTTCCCTGCTTTGATACCTTCTATGAATTTTTAAAGGTAGATTTTGTCCGCGTTTTACAAACCGAAAATGTAAAGGATAAAGATTTTGATGTCTCTAATTTTTTGTATGTCCTGAGGCCTTATTACAAAGGGGGCGAATTTGATTACTTATTAAACGCTACCGAAAATCTTGATTTGCTTCAACAGAGATTTATCGTCTTTGAACTGGATAACATTAAAGACCACCCTATACTATTTCCCGTCGTTACAATCATCATCATGGAAGTTTTCATTTCGAAGATGCGGAAACTTAAAGGTATTCGTAAGATGATCCTGATTGAAGAAGCATGGAAGGCCATTGCAAGAGAGGGGATGGCTGAGTACATCAAATACCTTTTTAAGACGGTAAGAAAATTTTTTGGAGAAGCAATAGTTGTAACGCAGGAGGTGGAAGAAATTATTTCATCACCAGTGGTAAAACAAGCGATCATCAATAATTCCGATTGTAAGATTTTACTTGATCAATCAAAATACCAGAACCAATTTGACCAGGTCCAGGAGTTGCTGGGACTTACAGACAAGGAAAAAGCACTTGTCCTTTCAGTGAATAAATCCAACGATCCAACTAAAAAGTACAAAGAAGTTTTTATTTCACTCGGAGGTATGTTGTCGCGGGTTTACAGGACGGAAGTTTCAATAGAAGAATATCTTACCTACACAACAGAAGAAAGCGAGAAGGTCAAAGTTATGCAGTATGCAAAAAAATATGGGAGCATGAAACAAGGGATAAAGGTTTTAGCGGAAGAAATAAGAAATGGAATTTGATGAGACCTCATTATTGATTTGATTGCCGAATGCATTGTATGAAGAAAAAATAAGGCTTGGATTTGCTGGCAACTGTTGATGGATATTTATTAACGAATGCATTGTATGAAGAAAAAAATGCCAAAATGAAGAAGGGTATAAAAGTGTTGGTGGAGGAAATAAGAAATGGATTTGGTGGCACTTTACTATTGAATTGATTAACGAATGAATTTTATGAAGAAAAAATATGGCAGAATGAAGAAGGGATAATAGTGTTGGCCGAGGAAATAAGGGAAGGGATTTGCTGACACTTTACTATTGATTTGATTAACAACTGAATTGTATGAAGAAAAAAATGGCAGAATGAAGAAGGGTATATAAGTGTTTGTGGAGGAAATAAGAAATGGATTTGCTGACACTTTACTATTGAATTGATTAACGAATGAAATGTATGAAGATGAAGAGAATTATTTTAACGTCAATTATATTTTTTGGTTTACTCGTTGGTTGTAAAGAAGACGAAGTTTTAAATTTTATACCAGGTACGTACGTTAGATCGGTCAAAAATGAATTCAGTGTGGGAAGAGATACGCTGGTGATAATTAAAGAGTCTACGAACTTTTTCTCAATAATTCATCAGGGAATTTATCAGCGTATTTATCACGGGAAAGTATCTCCTGTAAGATCTTTTTCAGAAAAGTGGTCTGCAAGTTATGATAAAGGTAAACAGATTTTGATCGAAGCCAGGAAGGGTAAAATTTTTTCCTTCAACACTTCTGATAATTCACTTTTTTTGGGAACAAGCAGGTATAATAAAATTTCCGGAAAATGAAATTGGTACAATGCAAATATTGTTTTCCTTGTTATTCTATTTTGCCAGAATTATCAAAAGCTTCAATGACGATTGAGGAGCAATTGCCAGTGCCAGTTGAAAGTGAGAAGATGCTAAAACTAACAGAATCCGATCGCGATACATTAGCTCGGGTAAAAGAATTTATTGAAGCCCGCGATGTTGATGAACCTATTTCACTAAAAGTGTTATGCCGCAAATTTGCCCTTAATGAATTTAAATTAAAGAAAGGATTCCGGCAGCTTTTTAAAGTTAGTCCTTATGATTATTTTTTAGAATTGAAAATGACTGCTGCTAAAAAGTTATTACTTGAAGGTGATACAACTGTTTATGGTGTTGCTTACACACTTGGGTACCAACACGTCTCGAATTTTTGCGCCCAGTTTAAAAAACGTGTTGGGGTTACTCCTAAGGATTTTAGGGGTGATTTTTTTGATTGTGAGTAAAAATGCATACCCTGCTGGGGAATTATAAAATTCACTTTATTCCCTTGCTTAAATAGGGGTGATTTTACTGATGAAGCTATTAAGAGTTTTTCAACTGTATTACCATAACACTTTCCTTTATGAATTTTTTTTATTTATTTTTAGACTTTAAAAGCATCCTTGAACGCTTATTGAGATCCCGCTTTTTAAAACCAGCTGCAGATCCAATTGAATTGTGAGGAATTTTTTGGTTTACCGGTTTTCAAAAAATAAATATCTCATCGTTTAATGCATTGATGCGGTGTATCAACGTGTAATCGTTGCTATTTCTCCAGTGGGACGGAGAAAGGCGAAGCCATGTGCAATGATTGGAAACTCAAATTAATGGGGGAGAGTACCGAAGTAATTGTGATACGAAAATGGTTGGTGCATATTGCTCCTCAAACAATAAAAAATAGCTATTGGAGGCTGATGACTTGCTGAAAGTAATCACTCTTTTATAAAATTTTAAGATTAACTAAAGTTGTATTTGCGCTACTCCGCAAAAATCCGCGTTTTTTTTCATAACTGTCTGATTAAAAAGAGACTGAATGAAATTGTTTTCTCTAAATGAGTAGCGTATATTAGCGTAAATACATACGTTGTAGGCAACTCTAAAGACATTCCTTACTAATGGGATATTACATCAGAATTTTAGGAACACAAGACCCGGACATTCATCTTGACGAACTGCTTGAAAATTTAAAAATAGATGGACTTACAGCGAAACTTTCTTTTGCGGAAGGTGACGCACCAGACAGGTGGACACTTATTGAAGTCTCAAACGACAGAGGTGATGCTTTAGCACAAATTGAGAGAAACCCTGTAGTTCAAGGTGAATTAGGTCAGAAAGAACTTTCTGAATTCAGAGAGGAAGTGGAAGACTGCAAACCAACATCGGCGGCAAAATGGCTGACAAGCTACTTTGACCAAATAAAAGTCATTTACGCTTTTCAAATGCTCAATGCAGCTTTTGAAGACAACAACTACAATGTAGTAAATTCAATCAGAACAAAAGTTTGGAATCGGACAGGTGGCATTCTTCAAGCTGATGGAGAAGGTTTCTCAAACGAACAAGGCTATCATATTCTTTGGCAGTTTGCGGACAATGTATCAGGTGAGTGGAGTTGCGCAGTATTAGATTCTTCCGGCAATTGGCAAACTTTTATAATGAACTTGGGAGACAAAATGCAACGAAAAGAATTTCAAGATGGAAAAGTTCCCAGAAAGGCTAAAAGTCTTTAGTGTTGCGCAACGACGAGTATGCCTACAACAATGGGTTTTGTGCAAGTGGGGCAGAGGGAATAAACCTCAGCATTTTTGCTGCTATCATCAGCAGTTCGGGGCAGACCGAATGTTATCAGCAAACGAACAAATAATCAACTTATTCTTTTAGCTTCGGCTGACGGTTCGGGCAGACGGGAATTCTAATTTCCCACCTGCACAAAGCCCTGGACGTTAGCGGATATACAATTACCTCAATGAAACAACTGACTTACTTAGTAACCCTTGCTTTAATTTTGATCGCTTGCGAGACAAATAGTTATCAGAACAAAAATGCAGTAAAGAAACCACAGACATATTCAATGCCAAAAGCAGCGATAGATTCTATGCAAAAAACGATAGGTTCTATGCAAAAGTTTAAATCAATTTTAAATGGATTTTGGTATCAGGCATCGTACATAGACAGTATTCAACAAACAAAATCTCCCTTTCTGTCTCGAAATTCTTTAGCTGCATTTGTTGAATTATATATAGACACAACTGAAGTAACGGGAGACAGTCTGGAAATAGGAGCGCCGGGCATTCATGAAGGAACGAGTTTTATGGTTTATTTCAAACCAGGACTGACCCCGACTTCTCTACCGACGAATATTGTTGATTACGATACAGCAAGTAATATTTCTGAGCTGGGTTATAATATTTCTAATGGTGATACTTCGTTAGTACTTTCCACTTACAACAAAGACAAGAAAATTATTTACCAAACTCAATATCTTAAAGCACCTAAAAATTCTGAAGAACCATTACAGTATATGGTTAACAAGGCTTTATTTGCAGGAAGCTACAAAGCCGAAGAAAGTAGCGGCCAAATATCAATTCTTAAGTTTTCGAATGACGGCCGCCTCTATGGCTTGCCAAACTACAAAAAGTATTATGTACTAACCGATTTTGTTGCTGAATCTGACAATAGTGTTGACCAAGTTTGTTTTGACCTCCAAACGGATAATCAGAGATGCTATGGGTTCGCTATTCAGGCAGACACAATAAAACTTTATGACCTTAAAGAGAGCATGGATACAACACAATTCGGAGAGCTTAAATATAAACTCGTAAAACAACGATGAAAAGAAGTACATCCGCTAACAGGTGGTTTTGTGCAAGTGGGGCAGACGGAATAAACATCAGCATTTGTGCTGCTATCATCAGCAGTTTGGGGCAGACCGAATGCTATCAGCAAACGAACAAATAATCAACTTTTTCATTTAGCTTCGGCTGACGGTTCGGGCAGACAGGAATTCTAATTTCCCACCTGCACAAAGCCCTGGACGTTGGGCGAAATCAAAAATCTCTGAAATAATGATTAAATCAAAATTCAACGATACTGCAATTCCTGCTTTTTGGATTACGCTTAGTGTTATAATTCTTTTACTTGTTGGAGAGATTTATTTTTTATATTATCACTTTGTTAGTATTCATAGAAGTGAAATTTCCGTAGACGTAATTATCAGCCAACTAATAATATTTGGGTTTCTTTTATTTGCTTCTGTATGGTTGAAAACAGTCGCGTCAACAATTACAATTAACACTGAGCAAAATACTATCACATTTACAAATTATTTTAACAAACACAGCGAGACTTATTCCTTAAATGTTTTTGACGGATATATTCAAACAATCGGCTTTAGTAAAAACAATGCAAGACAGTTTAAAGTTCTTTGCCTGCTGAAGGACAAAATAATTATCAGAAAAATATCAGGTGCTTTTTATACTAATATTGACGAACTTCAGGAAGCTTTAAATTCATTAAACAACCTCGGGTTTGAAAAGTTTGGTATAATAAAGGAATTAAAAATATTTTTTAAACAACCAGTCTTAGATTGAATTACAGTTCGCCCAACAAGGGTTTTGTGCAAGTGGGGCAGACCGAATAAACATCAGCATTTGTGCTGCTATCGTCAGCAGTTTGGGCAGACCGAATGCTATCAGCAAACGAATAAATAATCAACTTTTTTATTCTACATTCGGCTGACGGTTCGGGCAGACACAGCGTTGAATTTCCCACCTGCACAAAGCCCTGGACGTCAGACTGTCTAAAAACTCATATGCACACCAGGTGTATAACTTCAATGGATAGACGCAGTCAGGATTAAGTAAATTTATGCATGCAATTCATACAAGGAAAAAACA